>CANHZG010000155.1 GCA_947464995.1 Comamonadaceae bacterium
GCGCCATGCTCCCGCGTAACGGTGGATATGCAAAACCCCCAGTCCCGCTGGAGTGGCCACGCCTATCTGGACAGCAACGAGGGCGACGAGCCGGTGGACCGCGCATTCAAGGAATGGGACTGGGCCCGTGCCGAAATGGCCAATGGCGACACCACCGTCATCTACGACGTGCGCCCCCGCGTCGGCCCTGACCGCGTGGTGGCTCAGCGCTTTGCGCCTAGCGGCCAGACTAGCGCCTTTGCCGCGCCGCCGCGCCAAACCTTGGCGTCTTCCAAATGGCGCATAGGCCGCACCATGCGCAGCGAAGGCGGCGTTGGTGCCTCTGTCGTCCAAACCCTGGAAGACACGCCTTTTTACGTGCGCTCGGTTTTGCGCGCCGATCTGCTGGGCGAACAGGTCACCGCCGTGCACGAGACCCTGAGCATCCCGCGTCTGGTGTCGTTGCCGGTTCGGCTGATGCTGCCTTGGCGGATGCCTAGAAGGGGTTAATGGTCTCGCTGATTGGGGATAGTGGGTGCGCCGCTACCCGTTGGTTCGTGTTGGTCCTGCCCGCCGCAGGCTGCGTTCTAACTCGCGCGGGCCAAAGGACGAGGCCAGGGCACCTTCGGCTTGCAGGCCTTCCAGGTAGATGGCTTCTATTTCTGGCGCGGCGCGGCGCAGTTCGCGCTCTGCAAACGGCAGGTGCAAGAGCGCGCGCAACGCGTACAGCAGCCGCAGCCAGCCGGGGATAAAGATGCGGCTTTTGCGACTGGCCATGCCGTCCACGATGGCGCAGGCGGCGTCCTCAGGACTGGTTTCGCCATTCAGGGGGCCAGGCATGGTGGCGCGCAGGCGCACAAAGCCGGGGTGCAGCGCGCCCTCGGTGACCAGTGGTGTGCGCACCCAGCCGGCATGCATCACGCCCACATCTACGCCGTGCGATGCCAGCTCAATTCGCCAGGAGTTACCCATGGCCTCTACCGCTGACTTGCTGGCCGCATAGGCCGACATGACCGGCGGGTGTGCAAAAGATGAAACCGAGGCATTTATGAGCACATAGCCGCGCGCTTGCATCACCGCAGGCAGCGCAGCGCGCACGGTGTTGAATACGCCAAATACATTGACTTCCACGCAGCGCTTCCAGGCCTGCGGGTCCACATGGGCCAAGGGGCCAAAGGCGGCCACGCCGGCGTTGGCAAACACGGTGTCGATGCGGCCATGGTGGGTCAGGGTCTGCGCCACCGCGTGTTCCATGGCGGCCAAATCGGTCACGTCGACCACCAGGTGTAGCGTGCCGGGGCCGCAGCGTTCGGCCATGCGCGCCAGTGGTTCGGCGTCGCAGTCCACCAGCACGGGCAGGGCGCCGCGGTGCAGCAGTTCTAGCGCCGTGGCCGCGCCAATGCCAGAGGCGGCGCCAGTGACCAGAACGACTTGGCCTTGCAGTGGTTTGGAGGGTGCGGGCATGGTGTGGCCTTGGTGGGTTGTGCGCAGCACCGTGGGTGTGTAGGGGATGGCTGCGGCGCGTGGAGCCTAAGCCGGCTTGGTCACCATCAGGTAGACGATGGGCAGCGGCAAGACGGTGGCCAACGCACCAGCGGCTTGCCAGATGCGCGAAAGGCGCCAATAGTCCTCGCCCACGGTGTCGCTGGCGCGCAGCAAAGCGCGTTGCTTGAGCTGAATCGGCACCAGCACCAAAAGCCAGATCAAGCCCGAGAACGTGAGCAAGCCGTAAGACCACTGAATCCAGGGGTGCGATGCCTCGCCGCCCAAGTTCAGCGCCATGCCGTGGCCGGTCCACACCACGCCAACGGCGCCGACCAGCGTGAAAAGGGCGTCGGTGATCAGCACCATGCGGTTGCTGAACTGGATGATGGCGTGGTTGCGCGTGCGCTCGGCCAGCAGCGCCCACACGCCACTGACGATGACGTTGCCCAAAAACAGGCAGGCACACACCAAGTGGACTATTTTCAGGTTAGGTGCCATGCGGGCCTTTGACGCTGGATTCGTTTGGCCGGTCTTGCGCCGCCTCGCGTTGCTTGCGGGTTTGCTCGCGCGCCTGGCGCAGATCGCGCCACTGCCAACCTATGAACAGTGCGCCCGCGCACACCAAAACAAGAACCTCGACAAGCTTGAGCAAGCACCGCTCCTATCGCCGTGCGCGTTCGCGTTGCTCCAGTCGGCCAAACAAGTCCACCATCCATTCCACGCGCTGATCGAAGCTGCGCTCGGGAATCGTCCAGGGTTTGTTTTCAAGTGTGGGACTGCGGTCCCGTCCGACCACGTCTACCAAAAAGGCAATCGCAGGCACGGGGCTGAGCGCTACGGCGGGCAGCGCCGGGGCCTTTACCGCCACCGTGGCGGCGCGGGCGATCAGCGCGAGCTTGCGGGTGGTGGACACCACGGTGCGGTGGTCCACGGAGTTGAGGCCTTCACGCTCCAGTTGCTTACCAATTTCGGCGTAAACCAGGCGTGCGGCCTGAATGGCCGGGCGACAGTCCCACGGCAGTTCGGCCAGGCCAAACTCGCCACGCCGGTAGAGCACATCGGCGCGCATCAAGAGGCGCTGGGTAAAGCTGGCAATGCGCGCGTCAAACATGGGCGCGGCCAGCCAGGCATCGGCGTCCATACCGATCTCGCGAAACCAGGCGCGCGGGATGTAGAGCCGTCCATTGCGCGCGTCTTCGCCAATGTCGCGGGCAATATTGGTCAGCTGCATAGCCACCCCGAGCTCGCAGGCGCGGGCAATTGCGGTTTCGCTAGCAGCGCCCATGATGGTGGACATCATGGCGCCCACGGTACCGGCCACGCGCGCGCCATAGGCTTCCACATCTGCCAAAGTCTCGTACTTGCGGCCTTGCGAGTCCCACAAAAAGCCGTCTAAGAGCGCGTCGAGCAAGCCGCGCGCCACGCCGTAGTGGTGCACCACGTGGGCCAGGGCGCGGTCTGCGTCCTGCGCGCTGGGGCGGCCTTCGTAAATCGCGTCAAGCCGCTGCTGCAGGTCTTGCATGGCCAGCGTGGGGTCGGCACCCAGGTCAATCGCATCGTCGGCCAGACGGCAGTAAGCGTAGAGGGCGGTGGCGGGCGCGCGCAGGCGCACGGGCAGCAGCTTGGATGCGGCAAAAAACGATTTGGAGCCGCCGCGCATCAGTGCGGTGCAGGCCTGCAAGTCGTAGGCCGACACCGGCGTAGCCGCAGCGCCGGGCTTAGGCAAAGGATTTGACATCGGGCACCACCTGTTCAAGCATTTTTGCGGACATGAGCACACTGGGAACACCAGCACCTGGCTGGCTGCTGGCGCCCACCATGTATAAATCTTTCACGTCCTGGCTGCGGTTGTGCGGCCGAAACCAGGCGCTTTGCGTCAAGATGGGCTCCAGGCCAAAGCCCGCGCCCTGGTAAGACCACAGCCGGTCCTGAAAGTCCTGCGGCGTGGTCACGCGCTGGCTCACCACATGCTGGTTTAAGTCAGGCAGTACCGATTCCTGCAAGGCCGTGGCAATGGCTTGGCGGTATTGCTCGGACACGGCGGGCCAGTCGGTACCGCTGGCCAGGTTGGGCACGACCGAGAGCGCATAAAAGCTGTCGCAACCCTCGGGCGCCAGCGATGGGTCAGTGGCCGTGGGACGGTACAAATACAGGCTGAAGTCTTTGGACAGCGTGTGGTTTTTAAAGATGTCCTGCAACAGGCCTTTGTAGCGCGGCCCCAGCACCATCATGTGGTGGGGAACGTCTTCGTATTTGCGATTAGTGCCGAAGTACCAGACAAACAGGCCCGAGGAGTACTTGCCTTTGGCTATTCGCTTGTTGGTCCAGTGTTTGCGATGTTGTGGCTCGATCAGGTGGCGGTAGGTCCAGGCGGCGTCGGCGTTGCTGACGACAATGTCTGCCTTGATGAACTCGCCGGTGTCCAACTCGACACCGCAGGCGCGACCGTTTTCCACCCGGATGCGGGTCACTGGCGCGTTGTAGCGGATCGGCACCTGGCGGTGATGCAACAGTTTTACCAACTCGCGCACGATAGCGCCAGTGCCGCCCATGGCCGAATGCACACCCCAGCGCCGTTCCAACGAATGGATCAGCGCATACACGCAAGTCACCGAGTAAGGGTTACCACCGATGAGCAGTGGGTGAAAGCTCATCACGATACGCAACTTGGGATGCTTGATGTGGCTGGCTACCAGGCTGTAGATTGAGCGCCAGGCCTGCATGCGCGCTAGGTTGGGCATGGCCTTGAGCACGTCGGTGATGGATTCAAAAGCCACCATGCCCAATTCCTCGAAACCGAGCTTGAAGCAGCGCTCGGAAGCCGCCAGCAGGTCCTTGAAACCTTGCACGTCCTCGGGGCTGATGCGTGCGATCTGGTCCAGCATGGACTCGTCGTCGTTGCTGTAGTCAAAGTGGCTTCCGTCATCGAAGCGAATGCGGTAGAAGGGCGACATCAGGCGCAGGTCCACATGGTCTTCCATCCGCTGGCCGCAGAGGGTAAACAACTCGCCAATGAGATGCGGCAGCGTGATGATGGTGGGGCCAGCGTCAAAGGTGAAACCGTCTTGCTTGTGCACATAGGCCCGTCCGCCAGGGGCGTCGAGCTTTTCCAGCATTTGCACCCGGTAGCCCTTGACGCTTAGGCGGATGGCCGCAGCCAGACCACCAAAGCCTGTACCGATCACTACTGCCAGAGGCGCCTTGTTACCCCCGGTAGCGCTGCCCGAGGCAGGGCCCCAGCCGCCTTGACCGGGAGCAGTGCCGTCAACGGATTTGAAATAGGGTGTCATGTTTGTCCATCGTGTCACCCACTGCCATGCTGGCAGTCTGTGGCGAAATCGCGGGCAGAGTGCTGACTTGCGACCCTGCACGCTTGCGGATTGCCCAGCGCCACAGCGCCGTCGTGTCAAGCGGCAGCACCAGCAGCAAATGCTCCAGGATTGCTAGCGCAAGCATGGTGGCCACCAAGGCATAGCCCACGGATTGCGGAGCTGTGCTTAACGCATCTTTCGCACCCAGAACCAAGAGGCTTAGGCACGCGCTGGCCCCAGCCACGGCAAAAAAGAAAAATGCGTTGATCGGTCGGCGCCGGAAAAAGCTCTCCAGATAGGCCAAGTGCGCAGGCAAAAATTCTTCGCTGAGGTTGCGCACACCAAAGAACAGGTTGAGTTTGGCGCTGGTGCGCATCACCCACAGCACCAGATAGGTGCCGGTGCCGACCTGGTTGGGCGCATCCCAGGTAATGGCCACAATTGCCGCCCCGACCAGCAAAATGCCCAGCTCGTGCCACAGTACCGCCCGAAAGGACTCCACAAAACGCGGCCAACCTTCGGTTCCGGCGGGTAGCGCGCTAGTGCGCGGACCGGTAATCCAGCCGGTCAAAAAACTCAGCTCATTCCAACCCCAGGCCAATAGCGCGCAGGTAAACGCGCAATAGGCACCCGCCACGCTGGTTTGCTGCGCTGTGTGCGACAAACCGACCAAGGCGGCAACACACAGCAGCGATGACAAAGCCAAGCTGCGCGTGATGGCGCTGCGTGACATTCGATTGAGCAAAATCACAATGCCGGTGCTGAACCACCAAATAAAGATGGCAAAACCAACGGCAATTGAGCTGTCGTTCACTCGGGGCTTTCTTGGGGCTGTAGTGCTGGATTACCAGGCTGGGGCCATGCGAATCTGCGCAGGCAAGGCGTGGTGTTGCACTGGCAAAAAGTACAGGCGCACAAAAGTACCAAAGCCCGCTGCTGCCCAAGCGGCGCGCCGCAGATTGCCCATGATGCCGCCCTGGGCCTTGGCTGCGTCCATCTGCGTCTGAATGTGGAACAGGCGCGCCAGGCCAGCACGAAATACCGGGTTGTCAATGTCCAGGCTGACCGGAAACACTTGCTTAGTGATCTCGTTGGTAATGCGAAACACGGTGTAGTCGTAGCTGGTGGATTCCAGGCCCATTTCGTGGTGCAGCATAGGGCGGGTGTGGTCGCGCACATACATGGTGGCGTAGACCGCTAGCAAGAAGAAGCGAATCCAGTAGACATTTCCCCCGCGAAGCAAATGCGGGTTGGCGCGCATGATCAGCGCAAACGATTCGCCATGGCGGAACTCGTCATTGCACCAGCGTTCAAACCACTTGAAGATCGGATGAAAGCGCTTGTCCGGGTTTTTTTCCAACTGGCGGTAGATGGTGATGTAGCGCGCGTAGCCAATTTTTTCGGACAGGTAGGTGGCGTAAAAAATGTACTTGGGCTTGAAGTAGGTGTAGGCCTTGGTGCGCTTCAAGTCGCCCAGGTCAATCCCTAGGCCAAAGTCTTTGAGAGATTGGTTGATGAAGCTGGCGTGGCGCGACTCGTCGCGCGCCATGTAGCGCATCAACTGCTTGATGTCGGGGTTTTCGACGTTCTTGAAAATCTCGTTGTACAAGATACAGCCCGAAAACTCGGACGTGAGCGAGGAGATCAGAAACTCCAGAAATTCCTGGCGCATGGCCGGGCTCACCTGCGAAAAGCGCTCGGCTACCTCGTGCGCAAACTCGGGCGTGCGCTGGAAATGGTCGTGGTTGTTGTCGCCCTCATACTCGGCCAACATCGCGTCCCACTCTCTGCGCAAGGGCGACATGTCTAGGCGGTCCATGGCGGCAAAGTCGGTGGTGTAAAAGCGCGGGCTCAGCAGGGTGCTCTCACAGGCTTTGACAGACGCTTGTTCGGGGCTGGCGATGGTGGGTGCGGCTTGCATGGTGTGTTCTCCGGACTGCAGTCAATCAAATCAATACAAAAATCTATCGGGGGCTCTGCATGCTGCCATCGGCGGGCATGGCCAGATAGCGCGAAAACTCGGCCACGTTGCTGGGGCCAAAGGAATCCAAATCCACTTTTTCGCGCGTGGCCGGGTCGTACAGGGTGACACCGCCATCGGGACGGGCCAAGAGGGTGAACGGCTGCTCCGACCCGATGCCGCGCGCATAGCGTTCGCGGGCCAGTGCACGCAAGGTTCCGCGC
>CANHZG010000156.1 GCA_947464995.1 Comamonadaceae bacterium
ATGGCCCGCAGCATCGGGGTGAAAGCTGATCAAATCGGCGCCGGCGTCGGCAAAGGCAGCGGCTAGCGCGTCTACCGGCGAAATCATTAAATGCACATCGATCGGCACCGCCACACCCGCTGCGGTTTTGGAATGCGGCTTGAGGGCGCTGCAAATCATCGGCCCGAAGGTCAGATTGGGTACGTAATGGTTGTCCATCACGTCAAAGTGGATCCAGTCTGCGCCGGCGGCGATGACGTTTTTGAGCTCCTCGCCCAGGCGGGCAAAGTCGGCGGACAGCAGGGATGGTGCGATGCAGTAGTTCATAAGTGTGAAGATACCCGATTTTCAGCGTTAGCATCGCAACATGCCCAAGCCAAGCCAACCCTACCAGTTCCACGTCGAGGTGCTTCCGCAGTACCTGCCCGACCAATCGTCCCCCGAACAAGGCCTGTACCTGTTCGCCTACACCATCACCATTCGCAACACCGGCAGCGTAGCGGCGCAGCTGATTTCGCGTACCTGGAACGTCAACGACGCCAACGGCCATAACGAAAAGGTCAAGGGCCTGGGCGTCGTCGGCCAGCAACCGCTGCTCCAGCCAGGGCAAAGTTTTGAATACAGCAGCGGCACCCGCTTGCGCACACCCACGGGCACCATGCATGGCAGCTATTTTTGTGTGGCCGAAGACGGCGAAAAGTTTGACGTCGACATTCCCATGTTCGTGCTCGACGCCCTGAGCGGCAGCGCTGGCAGGCGCACCCTGCACTAGCACGGGCTGGCGCCATGGGCGAATTTGACCTGATCCGCCGGTTTTTTACCCGCCCCACCCCCAATGCAGTGTTGGGCGTGGGCGACGATTGCGCCCTGCTGCGCAGCGCGCCGGGCATGCAGATGGCCATTTCCACCGACATGCTGGTCGCTGGTCGGCACTTTTTTACCGACACCGACCCCCGCGCGCTAGGCCACAAAGCCTTGGCCGTGAACCTCAGCGACCTGGCCGCCTGCGGCGCGCGCCCCCTGGCCTTCTCGTTGGCCCTGGCCTTACCCCACGCCGACGAGGCGTGGCTGGCGCCATTTGCCCAAGGCCTGCTGGCGCTGGCCGACGCCCATGGCTGCGAGCTCATAGGGGGCGACACCACACGCGGACCGCTCACTATTTGTATCACCGTGTTCGGCGAAGTGCCGGCCCGCGGCGCCAACCCGACCGCACCCACCAGCGCCTTGTTGCGCAGTGGGGCACAGGCGGGCGACGACATCTATGTCAGCGGCACCTTGGGCGATGCGGCGCTGGCGCTGCGTGCGCTACAAGGCACGCTGGAATTGCCTAGCGATGCGCTGGCAGCGGCGCGCGCCCGGCTGGAGCGGCCTGAGCCCCGCGTGGCCTTGGGCCAAGCGCTGCGCGGCGTGGCCAGCGCCTGCGCCGACGTGAGCGACGGGCTGTTGGGCGACCTGGGCCACATCCTGGAGCGTTCAGGCCTGGGCGCCCGAGTCGACGTGGACCGCGTGCTGCCACTGCTGGCCGCGCGCACCCACTTTCCCGGTGGCGCAGCGCAGTTTGATCGCCAATTGGGCGTAGCCACTGCCCAGCAATGCGTGCTGGCCGGGGGTGACGACTACGAACTGGTGTTTTGCGCGGCCCCGGCCCAGCGCGCCGCCGTGGCGCAGGCCAGCGCACACAGCGCGACCCCGGTCACGCACATCGGTACCATGCAGGCCGCGCCGGGCTTGCGCCTGGTGGACGCCTTGGGGCACGCTGTGGCACCGCAGTTTGCCTCTTTCGACCATTTTTCCGCCCAGAGCGAAGGCCGCGCATGACCCAAGCCGAAACCGTCCACGCCACCAATACCGGCGCCACCCGCTTTGTCGCGCGGCCAACGCTGCGCTTCCTGCTGGCGCACCCGGCGCACCTGCTGGCGTTGGGCTTTGGCTCGGGCCTGAGCCGTTTTGCGCCGGGCACTGCGGGCACCCTGTGGGCCTGGGTCGCATTTTTGGCGCTGTCGCCCTGGATGAACGACCTGCGCTGGGCGCTGTTCATTGGCGCCTCGGTGGCCGTGGGCTGGTGGGTCTGCACCGTGACTGCGCGCAACATGGGCGTGCTCGACCCCAGCAGCGTGGTGTGGGACGAGGCGGTGGCCTTTTGGCTGGTTTTGTGGCTGGTCATGCCCACCGGCCTGCTGGGGCAATTGGTGGCATTTGCGCTGTTTCGTTTTTTTGACGCGGCCAAGCCCGGCCCCGTTGGTTGGGCCGACCGTTTGTTTCACGGCGTAGACCCTGCCAGCGACCGCTGGGCCTGGGCCAAAGCCGGCTGGGGCATCATGCTCGACGACCTGGTGGCCGCTGGGTGCACCTTGCTGGTCATTGCGCTCTGGCGGGCTTGGTGAGCGCACCCGTGGCGCCCCTTTCGCACGACGCCGAGGTCGCGGCCTTGGTCGACGCGCTAGCGCCGCGCCTGCTGGCCCAGGGCTGGATGCTGGCCACAGCCGAGAGCTGTACCGGCGGCCTTATCGCCGCCGCCTGCACCGAACTCGCCGGTTCGAGCACCTGGTTTGAGCGCGGCTTTGTGACCTATTCCAACCCTGCCAAGACGGACATGCTGGGCGTGGACAAAACGCTGATCGCGCAGCACGGCGCGGTGAGCGCACCGGTCGTACGCGCCATGGCGCAAGGCGCGGTGCAACACGCTAACGCTATGGTTGCGCTGGCCGTGACCGGTGTAGCCGGCCCGGGCGGCGGCAGCGCCGACAAGCCGGTGGGCACGGTGTGGTTCGCTTGGGCAACGCCGGGCGGGCTGCAAAGCGAGGTGCAACACTTTGCAGGCGACCGCGCGGCGGTGCGCCAAGCCACGGTGCGCCACAGCCTGCGCCGATTGCTGGCGCTGCTGCCTGCGCTGCCAGCTGGCGCTACGGCGCCATAGATTCCTACACACCGAGAGAAACACCGAATGGATATGTCCATGGGCGTCGGCATGAGCGCCGACTTTGCGACCGGTTTTGCCACCAGCCTGGCGCTGATTGTGGCCATCGGCTCGCAAAACGCCTTTGTCCTTCGCATGGGCATATTGCGCCAGCATGTGGTCGCGCTGGTGCTGTTTTGCGCAGCTTCGGACGCGCTGCTCATCGTGGCGGGCATTGCGGGCGCCGGGGCGCTGGTGCAGGGCAACCCAGTGTTCATGGAAGTCACCCGAATCGGTGGCGCGCTGTTTTTGGCCGTCTATGGCGTACTGGCAGCGCGCCGGGCGCTGCAAGGCGGCGTACTGCAGGCGGCAGATTCCCAGGGCCTGAGCCTGGGCGCAGCCTTGGCCAGCTGCTTTGCGTTTACCTTTCTCAACCCACATGTCTACCTGGACACCGTGATCTTGCTGGGTTCGGTGGCCAACCAACGCGGCGACGCTGGGCGTTGGTGGTTTGGCACCGGGGCAGCGCTGGCCAGCGGCGTCTGGTTCGCCGCTTTGGGGTTTGGCGCGCGCTGGTTGCAGCCGCTGTTTGCCCGCCCATGGGCCTGGCGCGTACTCGACGGCCTAATCGCACTGACGATGGCTTGCCTGGCGCTAATGGTATGGTTCAACCCGCCCTCTGTGCCTGTTCCCCTCTAAAAGGACTGTCCATGTTGCTCAAGATTTTGCATTTTGTGTACCCCATGCGCTACCTGGCCTTTACGCTGTGCGTGCTGGGATTCATCATCTCGCTGTTGCTGTGGGCTGACGGCGGCCACCTGGCGCCGGTGCTGGTTTTGGGCTATTTGAGTGTGGTGGGCCTGCACGATCTGCTGCAAACCAAGCGCTCCGTCCTGCGCAATTACCCCGTCATCGGTCACATGCGCTTCATGCTGGAGTTCATCCGGCCCGAGATTCGGCAATATTTCATCGAGAGCGACAACGAGGCCGCGCCTTTCTCTCGCGCGCAACGCTCGCTGGTCTACCAGCGCGCCAAGGGTGATTCCGACAAACACCCCTTTGGCTCGCAGCGCGACGCCTATGCCAAGGGATTTGAATGGATGACGCATTCGGTTGCCCCCAGCACAGTGGCCAGCCACGACTTTCGCATCACCATTGGCGCGGACACGGCGCAGCCCTACCGGGCCAGCGTGTTCAACATCTCGGCCATGAGCTTTGGCGCTCTAAGCGCCAACGCCATCCAGGCGCTCAACGCGGGCGCCAAGCGCGGCGGCTTTGCCCACGATACGGGCGAGGGATCGATCTCGGTACACCATCGCAAACACGGTGGCGATCTGATTTGGGAAGTCGCGTCCGGTTACTTTGGCTGCCGCAACGAGGACGGCAGCTTCAACGCCGAGAAGTTTCAGACCAACGCCCGCGACCCGCAGGTCAAGCTCATCGAGATCAAGCTCAGCCAGGGTGCCAAACCGGGCCACGGCGGCGTGCTGCCCGGCCCCAAGGTGACAGCCGAAATAGCCCAGGCCCGTGGCGTACCCATGGGGGTCGACTGCGTCTCACCGGCCGCTCACAGCGCCTTTGGCACGCCACTGGAGATGATGCATTTCGTCGCCCGGTTGCGCGAACTCTCGGGCGGCAAACCCACCGGCTTCAAACTCTGCATCGGCCACCCGTGGGAGTGGTTTGCCATGGTCAAGGCCATGCTGGAGACTGGCATCACGCCCGACTTTATTGTCGTGGACGGCACCGAGGGCGGCACGGGTGCCGCGCCGCTGGAGTTCATCGACCATATGGGCACGCCCCTTCAAGAGGGGTTGATTCTGGTGCACAACACCTTGCGCGGCGCGGGGCTGCGCGGGCGAGTCAAGATCGGGTGCGCGGGCAAGGTCATCAACGCCTTTGACATTGCCCGCCTGATGGCGCTGGGCGCCGACTGGTGCAATAGCGCGCGCGGCTTCATGTTTGCGCTGGGTTGCCTGCAAGCGCAAACCTGCCACACCGGCAGCTGCCCCACCGGCGTGGCCACGCAGGACAAGGTGCGCCAGCAGGCGCTGGTGGTGCCCGACAAGTCCGAGCGCGTTTACCACTTCCACCAGCAGACGCTGCACGCACTTAAAGAGCTGGTACAAGCCGCCGGGGTTCAACATCCGAACGACATCACCGCGCACCACATCGTGCGCCGCACGGGCGATCACACGGTGGCCAGCTTGGCGCAAGCGCTGTTGCACGAGGTGCCGGTGGGAAGCTTGCTCGCAGACGACTTGGTCAAACTACCCGAGTTGTACCAACGCCACTGGGCCCACAGCCGGGCGCAGAGCTTCGCTTTGGCCTAAGCACCACGGCGACCCAGGCCGCCGAAGCTTCTAATCTCGCTTCTGGGCCCGGATTTTTTTCAGCAAGGTGGTGGTTGAGTAACCCGATACAAAGGGAAGGGCCAGCGCACGGCCACCCCAGGACTCGACCAGCGCAGCCTCAGGCAGGCGCGCCATGTCATAGTCGCCGCCCTTGACCAGGATATCGGGTCGGATCTCGCCAATCAACGCCTGCGGCGTGTCGTCGTCAAACCAGGTGACCAGGCTGACCGCCTCTTGACCGGCCATCACGACGGCGCGGTCGTCTTGGGCGTTGAGCGGGCGGTCGTCGCCCTTACCCAGGCGGCGCACCGAAGCGTCGGTGTTGAGCGCCACGATCAGGCTGCCGCCCAAAGCGCGCGCCTGCGCCAGATAGAGCACGTGGCCACGGTGCAGCACGTCAAACACGCCGTTGGTGAACACCCAGGGACGAGGCAGTTGCGCCATCGCGGCGGGCAAGTCGCCACGCGGGCAAATTTTGCGCAATAGCAGGGGGGCGGGGTAACTGGCGCTCACCTGGTGCTTACCTGGCTATGACCGGGCCATTGCATGGCTCTTAGGCTGTAACCGGGCTGAGCGCCAGACTGGCGGCCAGGTCGCGGGCGATCTCTTTTCGGTACTTATTGAGCTCTTGCACGGTACCAAAACTGCGCTCGAGCAGCAGACTCATATTGTGCAAAATGCGCTCAACCACCTTGGTCTCCCAGACGTCGTCAAACTTGATTTGCTGGTCTAGCCAGTGCTCCAGCCACTGCGGGTTGGGCAGGCGGCTTTGCACGGTGTCATTGGGAAACAGGGCTTTGTTGACGTGCAGGTTGGTCGGATGCAGGGCTTGGGCGGTACGCCGAGCGCTGGCCATGAGTACGCCGACCTTGGCAAACGCGCTTTTGGCCTCCAGCCCGAGGTTTTGAATCGCCCGCTTCATGTACTTCAAATACGCGCCACCGTGGCGCGCCTCGTCCTGGCTGAGTTTGGTGTAAATCGCTTTGATGACCGGCTCGGTATGCCACTCGCTGGCGCGGCGGTACCAGTGGTTGAGGCGAATTTCGCCGCAAAAGTGCAGCATCAAGGTCTCCAGCGCCGGGGCCGGGTCAAACTGAAAACGCACCTTGTGCAACTCTTCCTCGGTGGGCACCAGTTCGGGCCGAAAGCGCCGCAGGTACTCCATGAGCACCAGCGCGTGCTTTTGCTCTTCAAAAAACCAGATGGACATGAAGGCCGAAAAATCGCTGTCACCCTGGTTGTCGCGCAAAAACATCTCCGTGGCCGGCAGCGCAGACCACTCGGTAATCGCGTTCATCTTAATGGTGGTGGCCTGCTCGTCGGTAAGCGCGCCGACGTCAAAACTGTCCCACGGAATGTCGCGCTCCATGTCCCAACGGACCGATTCCAATTGCCTAAAGAGTTCCGGATAAAGCATATCAACCTTTCAAACTGCGCCAATTTTAGGTGACACCCTGGACGCGAGCTGCAAAAGTCAACAAGCTGCTTCGTCCAACCATAACCTAATCATATGTATTGTGACTGCTTGGTCGCGAAAATACCGTATAGTGCAGCAGATAGGGGTATTGACGCATGAAAATCGCAATTGTGGGCTCAGGAATCGCTGGTCTGGCGGCAGCGCACCGGTTGAAAGACCATGCGCACCTGAGTTTGCTCGAGGCCGGAGACTACTTTGGCGGCCATACCCACACCGTGGATGTGACGCTGGATACGCCCCA
>CANHZG010000157.1 GCA_947464995.1 Comamonadaceae bacterium
CTCTTGAGCAGATCCATGTCAACACGTCCCTGATGCCGAAAATCCAGACTTTCACGGTCATCAGCCAGGGGCTTGCTGTAGACCACATGCAGCCGCAGCTGTGGCAGCATCAAGGCCATTTCCTGCAGAGCCGCCTTGTAGGCATGCTCTGCACTGTTGCGCACACCATAGAAAAGATGCACTACCCGTTGTGGCTGGTGTTGTGTACACCAACGTAGCATGCTCATCATGGGCGTAATCCCAATGCCGCCGGCAATCAGCACGACCGGCGTGAAGCTCGCAGCATCCAGATAGAAGCGCCCTGAGGGTGCGTGAATTTTCAGCGTATAACCGGCATGCACATGGTCGTGGAAGAAGTTCGACGCTGCGCCAGCCGGACCAATCGCCGTATCTGCGCTTGCCACCACTCGCTTGATAGTGACCCGGTAGTAGTTGGACGAGGGGCTGTCGGAGAGTGAATAGCAGCGCGTGAGCAAACGCGCAGTTGCTCCCGCCGCCGCAGGCAATGCAAGACTGAAGGTGAGAAATTGCCCAGGCTTGTAGTCTGGCAATGCTTGGCCGTCCACAGGCTCCAGATAGAACGAACATTGGGTGTTCGCCGCATCCTCATACCACCGGCGCGCCACCCGAAACGCGCGTAAACCGCTCCAGGCTGCAGACTGGTGGCTGGGCTGCAGTGCCTTGCTGTCCATTTCCCTTGTCGGCACGCTGACGCGCCTTCGTAGTAGTGCAAAGGCGAGCCCTAGAAGAACTTGCGAGCCCAGAAAAAAACTGATGTAAACAAGCAGCGTGGATGCAGTCACGTTTTCAGTCTATTGGTGGTACGTCGGTATTCGTTTGACGTAGCGCAACGAAGCGCGAATAGCCCAAAAGGAAGATGCGAATTGCCGGTGCAATCAAATTGGTTACGCGAGACTGGTAACGACATTTCTGTCGTCTGTGGCGCCGACGCCGCTCCCCAATTGAGCTTCAGCGTGACGCGCTAAGTTCGCTGGGGGGATTACCGGGGCTAGGGCCGCCTGTGGGTTGGGTCCGCAAAGAAGTCTGAGCCACCTGCTGATATTGGCGAATGACTGGTGCGGTTTATGAGGCGTAGGTCACCAGCACGTTAGGTTGACCAATATCAATGCATTCAATGGCAAGAACCGTAGACTGATATTGAGGCACCAGCTTTAACATCCAGTCGCAGACGGGTTCCTCAGATATAAATAAAGGAGAATTCAGATGAAAAGTACCGATGCCGTTTTAGACCACCATTTGCAGTCCCTTGGCAGTGAAGACGTGAGTGCTGTAATCGCTGACTACGCTGGGGACTCAGTGCTGCTTACGGCCAATGGTCCGATCAAAGGCATAAAGCTCTTAGATGATTTTTTCCATGGTTTTTTGAGCGCGATGCCACAATTCATGGCTGGTTTTCGCATACTGCGCCAGGAGGTAATCGGGGAGATTGCGTACATCGTGTGGGAATCCCCAAAGTATTCCCCGTTGGGTACTGACACCTTTCTCATACGTGATGGAAAAATCCTCGCACAGACATCTGCTGCTCACATGTTGAAGTAGCTAAAGGCCGCCGTGGGCATTTGTATCGGCGCCGATGTTATGCATATCCTCAACGCAGTCGGATTCGCCCGCCAATTGGTTCGCCAAGCTGATTCTCACAAAGGCGACGCAGGACGAGCACTGCTGATCGGTGGCGCCCCGACCATGGCGGGCGCCTTGGTTCTGGCCGGTCAGGCGGCGCTCTACAGCGGCGCGGGCTACACACTCTTGTTGATGATGGACGCCGCTAGCGTCCACTTTGTGAGTTCCCAACCGGAGTTGATGGTCCATGATGCTGCACGTCCACATCCAGCGCTCGCCATCGCGCACATGTGCCCGGATGCGGTTGCTATCGGCCCCGGCTTGGGATGCAGCCCGCAGGCGCGGCAATGGGTGCAAGCGGCGTTGGCCTGGAGTGGCCCCGTGGTGCTGGATGCAGACGCAATCAACCTGCTCGCAGCGGACGGATTTCTGTTGCGCGCGCTGCGTGCGCGGACAGCCCCCACCACGATCACCCCGCACCCGGGTGAGGCCGCGCGGCTGCTGGCCTGCAGTGTTGCCGAAGTACAGTCTGACCGCGCTGGTGCCATAGATCGCCTGGTAGCGCATACGGGATGCACAGTAGTGCTCAAAGGCCACGGCACGCTGATTGGGTCGCCCGGCCGCGCTACCGAACAATGTATGAGTGGCAACCCGGGTATGGCTGTCGGTGGTATGGGCGATGTGTTGACGGGTTGTTTGATTGCCCTTGCGGCACAGGGCGTGCGCGCAGGGCTTGATCTGTGGCAGGCCACTTGTCTGGCCGTGCACGTGCATGCGCTGGCTGCCGATGAGTTGGTCGATGCCGGCGTGGGTCCCATCGGATTAACGCCTAGCGAAGTGGCCGTGCGCATACGCCATGTTGTGAATGCTGCCGTAGCGCCCTGTGAGGGATAAAGCAGCTGCTGATTGATGTAGAACAAGCCTTACGGCCGCTTGCGAAGTAGATTGGAGAGGTAATAATTTATGAAAGTGAGCATCCATGTCATGGCTTGACAGTCCAACTCGGTTTCTGTTTTTCACAGGTAAGGGTGGCGTAGGCAAGACATCCATCGCAACCGCCACCGCAATCACCATGGCCGATGCGGGTAAGCGGATTTTGCTGGTCAGCACGGACGCCGCCTCCAACTTAGATGAGATGCTGGGTGTCAAGCTGAGTAATCAAGCCGTAGCTGTGCCCGGCGTGCCTGGGCTGCAGCTCATTAACATTGATCCGGATGTCGCTGCGCGCGACTACCGGCAACGTGTCATTGATCAGATGGGCCCGTTGGCGGCGAAGCCAGAAAAGGACGCGGTGATAGAGCAGCTCTCGGGTGCCTGCACGACAGAGATTGCCTCCTTCGACGAGTTCGCCAGCCTGCTTGCCGACGTCAACCCTTCCTACGACCATATTGTTTTTGACACCGCGCCCAGTGGACATACGCTGCGTTTGCTGAGTCTGCCCAAAGCCTGGAGTGGGTTCCTGGCAAATAACGACCAGGGTGCCTCCTGTCTGGGCCCGCATTCCGGCTTGAAGATGCAAGAGGCACGTTTCAACCGCGCACTTGCCGCATTGTGTAACCCCGCCAGCACCACCGTGTTGCTGGTTTCCAGACCCGAAATGGGGGCGCTAGCCGAGGCTGCGCGCACCAGTCTGGAACTGCAGGCGCTTGGCTTATCCAAGCAGCGCTTGATCGTCAACGGTGTCTTCCATGCCAGCATGCCGGACGACCAGATCGCGCGCGCCGTCGAGGCGCAAGGCCGTGCCGCTTTGCACCACATGCCCGCTTCGCTACAAACGCTGCCGCGTGATGACGTGCCGCTACGGGCTGTTGACACGGTGGGACTGCCAGCGCTCAGATCACTCTTGTCGGGCGGCGCAGTGCTATCTGCCGGTGCACTGCCCCCCCGGGATGCACTACCGGCTAAACACTTTGCCGCATTGATCGACGAATTGGCCTTGCAGGAAAGCGGACTGATCATGGTCATGGGCAAAGGCGGCGTTGGCAAGACAACAGTCGCTGCGGCCCTGGCCCTGGGGCTGGTTGCGCACGGCAAATCGGTACATCTGAGCACCACCGATCCAGCCGCCCATGTAGCCGGAGCGCTAGGGGAAGCGGTTGCAGGCTTGAGGGTCAGCCGGATAGAACCCAAGGCCGAGACGCAGCACTACATCGACAAAATCATGGCCGCCAAGGGGCCGAAGCTGGCGCCCGATGAGCGCGCATTATTACTGGAAGACCTGCAATCACCTTGCACCGAAGAGGTCGCTGTCTTCCATGCTTTTTCGCGCATCGTGGCGCAGGCGCGCAGCGGATTTGTGGTCTTGGATACCGCTCCGACAGGCCATTCCCTGCTGCTGATGGACGCTGCCGGTGCCTACCACCGCCAGATGCTTCGAACCTACGAAAACCAGACCGGCTCGGCGGTTAATGTGATCACCCCTTTGATGCGATTGCAGGATTCTGGATACACCAAGATCATTCTGGTTGCTCTGCCCGAGAGCACGCCGGTTTCCCAGGCCGCTGCGCTGCAAGAAGACCTCCGGCGCGCGGATATCGAGCCCTACGCCTGGGTGGTGAACCGTTCAATTTGGGCCGCAAGCACCCGGGACCCTTTGTTGGCGGCGCGCTTGCAGGTGGAGTGGGTGCAGATAAAACGTATTCACGAAGGGCTCTCGGCAAATACCTACGTTATTCCGTTCCAGACAGAGCCGCCGGTGGGCCCTCGGGCTTTGCGCGCGTTGTCGGCCTACCCAGCGGGAGATAGCGCAGCAGCTTAAACCACAGTCCTACCGTACCGCAGCTAGCCGCCAGCAGCAAAGACTGCGTATCCAAGGCGTCGAAGTTCAACGCCGCCGTCCATACAGAAACGTTGATGGCTGCCAGAACAAGGGCTATGGCTCCTAGCGCCACGAACAGAGCCATGCGGTTAAAGGGCTTGGCCCCGCGCCACCGCTGTGGACCGGTGGATGTGGTGCTAAAGATCAAGAACGCGTTGGCCACCGCAAACGCCACCAGCACCATCGCGCGGGTGCGCCCCGGCGTAGCGCTACCCCAACTTACTTCCTGCGCCAACCAATAGGCCAGGCCCGCACCCAGAAGCATCAGCATCCCCTGCCCGAAGGCTTGCAGCATGGCGGTCCGGCCAAATAGGGGCTTACGGGTGTCTCGTGGGGGCACTAGCATGGCGCGGGGGTTTTCGGGCTCACTCTCGAAAGCCAACGTGCATGCCGGGTCGATGATGAGCTCGAGCATGGCAATGTGCAATGGAAGCAGCAGTGGCGGCAGCGCAAACAGCATAGGCACCAGCGCCAGCGCTGCAATCGGCACATGTACAGAAAAAATATAAGCCATCGACATGCGCAGGTTGGCGAATACCCGTCGACCCACCCGTATGCCTTTGACAATCGAGGCAAAGTTGTCATCCACCAGGACCAGCGCTGCAGCGTCGCGCGCAACATCGGTGCCCCGCATCCCCATGGCGATACCCACATGCGCGGCTCGCAGCGCGGGCGCGTCGTTGACGCCGTCGCCGGTCATGGCAACGATGTCGCCGCCGGCCTTAAGCGCCTGCACGATACGCAGCTTTTGGTGTGGTGTGATACGGGCGCATACGCTCGTCTGCGCCAATTGCGTCTGCAATGCGGGTGCGTCCAGCGCATCCACCTGACTGCCGGTCAGGACATCGCCCGACGGCATACCTGCCTGATCGGCGATCACGCGTGCCGTGAGCGGGTAGTCACCGGTGACCATGATGACCCGGATACCCGCTTGTCGGCACTGTTCCATGGCCTGTGGAACTTCGTCGCGTAGCGGATCAGCCAGACCGATCAGACCGAGCCACGTAAAGGAAAAGTCTTCAGGGCAAGCGGGCATCTGCGTGTCGCTGTGCATGGCCTGTGCGACGGCCAGGACCCGTAATCCCTGCGTGGCCAGTCGGGCCGTCTGCATTGTCCAAAAGGCGCGGGCGCTGGCGGATAGCTGGCACAAATCCATGACCGCTTCGGGCGCACCCTTGGTCGCCACCGCCATGTCGTGGTGAGCGGGCACGCGCCACACATGCGTGATCGCCAGGAGCGCCGGACTCAAAGGGTAGGTGTACACCAAGTCCCATTGCGGATGCAGGTGCATGCTAGCGGGCATCCATGTCTTTCCAAATTCGTGGAACGCCACTTCCATGGGATCGAATGGCTGGGGCAGACTGGCCAGGATCGCGTGTTCTGCAAGTTGCTCGAAGGTGGCAGGCAGCGCGATGGTGGCCCGATGGGTCGCGGATTCGACGACCAGCGTATGCACCTGCATGCGGTTGTGGGTGAGTGTGCCGGTCTTGTCGGTACATAGGACGGTGGTTGCTCCCAGCGTTTCGATGGCGTTGATGCGCCGGGTCAGCACACCTTCTTTTGCCAGATGGTGGGCACCCAAGGCCGGGAAGATCGCCAGCACCACCGGGTATTCCTCTGGCAGCATGGTCATGGCTAGCGCAACACCGGACAGAACGGCGGACAACCACAGACCGGTGCGCAGCCCCAGCGCCAGCACCATTGCCGTGCACAAAACAATAGCGACACCCGCCATGACCCTTACCAAGCGCGCGGTTTGTTGTTGCAGCGGCGTTGTCTCAGGGTCTATTTCCGTAATTGAGCTGCCTATTTTCCCGATCTGTGTCCTTGGGCCGGTGGCCGTGACCATGGCCAGGGCATGGCCGGCTGTCACAAAGGTTCCGGCAAATACCTGGCTCCACGCCTCGCATGGAGACGGGTCCGCGCGCTTATTCACAGGCAGTGATTCGCCGGTCAGCAAGGACTCGTCGACCTGCAGCCGGTCACCGCTGACTAGATAGCCATCCGCCGGAATCCGCGAGCCTTCGCTCAAAACCACTATGTCGCCGCAGACCACATCGCGCGCCGCCAACTTGATGAGCACACCGCCGCGCAGCACCTTTGTCTGGTGCTGGGTTAGGTTGCGCAATGCGGCAATCGAGGCGGCAGATTTGCCCTCCTGGTAGAAGGTCAGGCCGAGTACGGCGAGGACAAAAAACCCCAGCATCGCGCCTTCGCTCAGATCGCCCAAGACCAAGTAGATGACTACCGCCGCGACCAGCAATGCGAACATGGGTTCGCCCAGCATGGCACCCATACGCTGCAGGGTTGAGTGCCGACGCACATCCTCCAGCGCATTGGGTCCATCCCGCGCCAACCGGATCTTCGCCTCCTGCGGATTCAAGCCGCGCATCTGTGGCCGCTTCGCTGCGATTGAACTGTCCTATGCGGCCGGTGCAAACTGCGCCAGCACCGTGCCTGGCGCAAAGCTCTCACCGTCTTGAACCAAAAC
>CANHZG010000158.1 GCA_947464995.1 Comamonadaceae bacterium
AGCGCGGTTATTGGCGGTAACGAGCGCGTGGTGCGCCCCCGCCTGGCCGACGCCAAGTTCTTTTATGACCAAGACCGCAAGAAGACGCTGGAGTCGCGCGTGGAGGGCCTGTCCAAGGTCGTCTACCACAACAAACTCGGCAGCCAGGGCGAGCGCATGGTGCGCGTCTGCGCCATCGCCCGCGCCATCGGCCAGCAGCTCGGCGGCGATGCACTGGCCGAAAAAGCGGCGTTGGCGGCGCGCCTGGCCAAGACCGATTTGCTGACCGACATGGTGGGCGAGTTCCCTGAGCTGCAAGGCATCATGGGACACTATTACGCCATGAACGACGGGTTGGGTGAGGAGGTTGCAAAAGCGATCTCTGACCACTATTGCCCTCGTTTTGCGGGTGACTGGCTGCCAACCAATGATGTCGGCCTGGTGGTGGCACTGGCCGACAAGTTGGAAACACTGGTCGGCATGTTTGGCATTGGTAATGTGCCCACCGGCGACAAAGACCCGTTTGCGCTGCGCCGCCATGCACTTGGCTTGATTCGCATCCTGATTGAGCGCGACCTGGCGCTGGAGGTGACCTCCATTCTTCACATTGCGGTGCCCACCTTTGGCGATCTGATCACCGATGCCACGCTGGCGCTGGCCGACTTCATTTACGACCGCCTGGCTGGCAGCTTGCGCGAGCAAGGCTACAGCGCGCAAGAAGTGGACGCGGTGCTCGCCCTGCGCCCGCAGCGCCTGGGCGATGTGCGCAAGCGCCTGCTGGCGGTGCGCGCCTTTGCCGCCCTGCCCGAGAGCGCTGCGCTGGCAGCCGCCAACAAGCGCATTGGCAACATCCTGAAAAAGACCGACGGCGTGGACGCCCACGTCAGCCCGGTGTTGCTGCAAGAGCCGGCCGAGCAAGCTTTGTTCGCCGCCATGCAAACCGTGCTGCCGCAGGCCAAGGACTTTTTCGATGCGGGCGACTACACCACCAGCCTGCAAGCGCTGGCCGCGCTGCGCGCGCCGGTGGACGCTTTTTTTGAGCATGTGATGGTCAACGCCGAGCAACCCGATTTACGCCTGAACCGCTTGGGCTTGCTCAAGGGCTTGCATGCTGCCATGAACCGCGTGGCCGACCTCTCCAAACTGGCAACCTAGGCGAGCCCACCACCATGCACATCATGAAAATTTGCATCCTCGACCGTGATGGCACCATCAACGCGGACCGTGATGATTTTGTCAAGTCTGCCAACGAGTGGCAGCCTCTGCCCGGCGCGCTGGAGGCTATCGCCCGCATCAACCACGCCGGCTGGCATGTGGTGGTGGCGAGTAACCAGTCGGGCCTGGGACGTGGCCTGTTTGACGTGGCCGCGCTCAACGCCATTCACGCCAAGATGCACAGCATGCTCGCCGCTGTGGGTGGCCGCATTGACGCGGTGTTCTACTGCCCGCATGCGCCCGAAGAGGCGTGCACATGCCGCAAGCCCGCGCCGGGCCTTTTTGAGCAAATTGCCGAGCGCTACGGCGTGTCCCTGGTTGGCATGCCCTCCGTGGGCGACTCGGCGCGCGACCTGGTCGCCGCCGTGGCCGTGGGTTGTAAGCCGCATGCGGTGCTGACTGGTAAAGCCGCTGGCTTTACCGCTCAAAGTTTGCCAGCTGACTACCCAGCGCACACCATGGCGCACGCCGACTTAGCGGCTTTTGCCGATTACTTGGTAGCCCAGACTTAGGTCAGGCCGCTGGCACATTGTTATCCACGAGGTAAATTGCCGATGTCCTTTATTCGTTCGGTCTTGCACATGCTGTGGATGGTGCTCACGGTGATTCCCTGGGCCACGGTGCTCATCCTCGTGTCAATTTTTGTCCGCGGCGACCGCCTATGGTGGGTGGCCGCGGGCTGGCTGCGCTGCGCGATTTTTGGTGCGCGCTTTATCTTGGGCATAAAGGTCCGAGTCACTGGCATGGAGCATCTGCCTGTGGGCAAGAACAGCGGGGCGATTTTGCTGGTCAAGCACCAGTCCACGCTAGAGACTTTTTTGCTGCCCGCACTGATGCCGCACCCGTTGGCCTTTGTGTTTAAAAAAGAGCTGCTTTACGTGCCCTTTTTTGGCTGGTCCATGGCCCGGCTGGACATGATCCACATCGACCGCAGCCTGCGCGCGCGCGCCTTTGCCAAGGTGGTGTCGCAGGGCAAAGAGCTACTGGCGCGTGGCGTGTGGGTCATCATGTTCCCCGAGGGCACGCGCATCCCTCGCGGCCAAAAAGGCGAATACAAGTCCGGCGGCACGCGGTTGGCGATTCAAACCGGTGTGCCGGTGTTCCCGATTGCGGTGAACTCGGCCACCTGCTGGCCGCGCAAGGCCTTTGTCAAGCACCCGGGTGTGGTCGATGTATCGATTGGCCCGGCCATCTCAGGCGAGGGTCGCCGCCCCGAAGAAATGATGCGCGAGGTGGAGGCTTGGATCGAGACCGAAATGCACCGCCTCGACCCCGAGGCTTACGCCACCGCTTGAACCCTAAAGGCATCGCGTGCACCCCTTGCTACGCTACACGCTGGATTTGTTCGATCCCCAGCCCGAGCGTGCCCCGGTGTCTGGCGCACCAGGCGGACGTGCCAAACCTTCCCAACCCGTACCAAAGCCTGACCGCCAGGCGCTGCCCGTAAGCTCCGCGCCGGTGCCGGGCGCCCAGTTTTGTCACCCTCAGGCCACGCGCCAGGTGCATTTGGACGGGGTGCTGGTGGCTTATTCCCTGGTGCGCGGCAAGCGGCGCACCATTGGCATGGTGGTGGGGCCCGATGGTCTGGGTGTGCGCGCGCCGCGCTGGACGCCCTTGGTGGAGATTGATGCCGCCTTACAGGAAAAGGCAAAGTGGATCGTTCGCAAGCTGCGCGAGACACGCGATCGCCAGGTGCAGCAAATCCAGACCCGCATCGAGTGGCGCGACGGCGCACAGTTTCCCTATCTGGGCGGTACGGTGCAGTTGCACCTGGACCCCAGCCACCGCTTTGTCGGCGCGGGTGCCCAGCTAGACGACGCGCACTTGGCCACGCCTGATGGCACAACGGCCCATTTGCCTGGCGCTGCGGTGCGCCTGTTGCGCGTAGCCTTGCCGCCCACGGCCAGCGCTGCGCAAATCCGCGATGCCGTGCAGGCCTGGCTGATGCGCCAGGCCCTGGACCTGTTTGCCCAGCGCTTGGCGCACTTTGGCCCTTTGTTGCAAGTGCAGCACAAGCGCTTGGCGCTCAGCAGCGCGGGCACCCGCTGGGGCAGCGCCCGCAGCGACGGTTCTATCCGGCTGAACTGGCGCCTGATGCACTTTGGCTTGCCGGTGATCGACTACGTGGTCGCCCACGAGCTCAGCCACCTGCGGGTGATGAACCACAGCCCCCAGTTCTGGGACACGGTGCGCAGCGTGGTGCCGGATTACCCGGTGCTGCGCGGCGCGCTCAAAACCGAACTCGCGCCTGTGTGGTGAGCGCCACGCCGCGCGCTTGAGCCAGCGGCTTTAGGCCGTCGCCTTTAGCGCAAACCGGTACACCCCGTCCTCGCCCAAGCGGCGCTGCAATTGGCCTTCAAACCACAGCAGGTGCAAATGCGCCACGGCTTCGCCCATGGCGAAGGTCATCTGGTGCAAATCGAGCTCGCGTTTGAACATCACCGGGATGATGTCGCGCGCGCTGCACGGCGCTGCGGCGCAGGCCTGCATCACCTCGGCCAGGCGGTCGCGGTGGTGGTCGTGCAACTGGCCAATTCGGGTGTGCAGGCCGGTAAAGGGCTTCCCGTGGGCGGGCAGGGTGAGGGTTTGTTCGGGCAGGTCGGCAAAGCGGTCAATCGAGTCCAGGAACAAGCGCAGCGCGTTGGACTCGGGCTCTTGCTCGTAGACGCTGACGTTGGTCGAGATGCGCGGCAGCATCATGTCGCCGCCGATCAGCACCTGCAGCGCATCGCAGTACAGCGCAATGTGCTCGGGCGCATGGCCGTAGCCGCTGATGCAGCGCCAACTTCTGCTCCCGATGTGCAGCAGTTTGCCGTCCATCAGGCGACAGTAGCT
Source organism: Comamonadaceae bacterium (assembly GCA_947464995.1). Lineage (GTDB taxonomy): Bacteria > Pseudomonadota > Gammaproteobacteria > Burkholderiales > Burkholderiaceae_C > Allorhodoferax. The sequence goes on from CANHZG010000158.1 coordinate 4,030, forward strand.
ATCGGGCATGGACGGCACCAGGGACGGAAAGTAGTTGGTGCGGGAGCGGATTTTTTCCACCGATTCCGGGTCGGTCAGGCCGTGTTGGGCAAAGTAGGCTGCTGAGCGCTCGCCGCCAAAGCCGTTGTCACCCAGGCAAGCCATGCGCGCCACTTGGTAGTCGGTGGCGCTGATCCATAGGGCCACGTTCCAACGCTGGCACAGCCAGTGCGCCAGGCCAATGTGGTCGGGGTGCATGTGGGTGGCAATTACCCGCAGGATCGGCAGGCCTTCAAGTTCGTTGGCAAAAATCGCCTCCCACTGGGCCTTGGACTCGTCGCGGCTGATGCAGCAGTCCACCACGCTCCAGCCGTCTACCGCGCCGGTTTCACTCATCTGCGTGTCACGCAGCAGCCACAGGTTGATGTGGTTGAGCGCAAACGGCAGTGCCATGCGGATCCACTTGATGCCGGGTGCAACCTCGATGCAGCGGCCCTGTTCGGGCAGTGCATCGCCCAGGGGGTAGTGGAGTTGCTGTTCGAGTGCGTTCATGGGCTCACTTTTATGCTTCATAATTGACGTTTACGTAAACGTCAACTGTGGCGATTGTAGACAGCACCGGCTGTGGCCCCTGTCGCCTCGGTTTACCCACTTTCACAGGCTTTTTTGGACTCCTCGGACCATGGCATGAGCACCACTTTCAGCATCGGCGACCTGGCCCGCGAGTTTGACCTGACCACACGCGCCATCCGGTTTTACGAGGACCTGGGGCTCTTGCAGCCCGAGCGCACCGGTCCGCTGGGGCGCAACCGGGTCTACAGCGTGCGCGACCGCACCCGGCTCAAGCTCACCCTGCGCGCCAAGCGCCTGGGTCTGAGCCTGACCGAGGCCAAGGACATTATTGAGACCTACGACAGCCCGCGCGACACCGGCATGCAGCTGACCAAGTTTTTGGCTGTGCTCGACGCCCACCGCGCCCGCATCGAGGAGCAAATGGCCGATTTGCAGGCGAACTTGGACGAAATCAAAGTCCACCAGCGTGAGGCCCGTGCCCTGTTGACAAAAACGGACTCCCCGACGACCACCACTACCGCGACCACCAAGACCGCCAAGGCCAAAAAAGCACCAACGCGGACCGCCGATGCCCACTGAAACCCTAGCTTCCGATGCGCTCTGGCAGCGCATCCACAACAGCCTGAACCGCCAGGGGATGATGCTGCACTTGCAAGCCCGCCTGCTGCGCGTAGAACCCGGCTTGGTGGAAGTTGCCTTGCCTTATTCCGACCGCGTCACCCAGCAACAAAACGGCTTTCACGGCGGCGCCATGGGCGCGCTGGCCGATATTGCGGGGGGCTACGCCGCCTTGACGGTGGCCGCCGAGGGCCTGGAAGTGACCACGGTGGAATACAAGATCAATTTTCTGGCCGCCTTCCAGGGCGGCGAGTTGCGCGCCACTGGCCGCGTGGTGCGTGCCGGGCGGCGCATCATCGTCACCACTGCCGACGTGGTGCATTTGGCTGCGGACGGAAAGCAAAGCCCTTGCGCCGTGATGCAACAAACCCTGACCACTGTGCCCGCCACTCCCTGAGCCCGTTGTGGCACCCGATTTGAACCCCGAAGGACTATCCCCATGAACAACTTGCCCGGCCTGGACTTTCAACTCGGCGAAGACGTCGACGCCCTGCGCGACGCAGTGCGCGAATTTGCACAAGGTGAGATCGCACCCCGTGCCGCCCAGATCGACAAACACGACCAGTTCCCCATGGACCTGTGGCAAAAAATGGGCAGCCTGGGCGTGCTCGGCATCACCGTGGGCGAGGAATACGGCGGCGCCAATATGGGCTACCTGGCGCACATGGTGGCCATGGAAGAAATATCGCGCGCCAGCGCCAGCGTGGGTCTGAGCTACGGCGCGCACAGCAATTTGTGCGTCAACCAGATTAAGCGCAACGGCAGCGAGGCGCAGCGCGCCAAATACCTGCCCAAGCTCATCAGCGGCGAACACGTCGGCGCCCTGGCCATGAGCGAGCCCGGCGCGGGCAGCGACGTGCTGAGCATGAAGCTGCGGGCCGAGGACAAAGGCGGCTACTACCTGCTCAATGGCAGCAAGATGTGGATCACCAACGGCCCCGACGCCGACACCCTGGTGGTTTACGCCAAGAGCGAACCCGAGCTGGGCGCGCGCGGCGTGACGGCCTTTTTGATCGAAAAAGGCATGCCCGGTTTCTCGGTGGCGCAAAAGCTCGACAAATTGGGCATGCGCGGCAGCCACACCGGCGAGCTGGTGTTCCATAACGTCGAAGTGCCCGCCTCCAACGTGCTCGGTGGACTGAACCAGGGTGCCAAGGTGCTGATGAGCGGGCTGGACTACGAACGCGCGGTGCTCTCAGGCGGGCCGCTGGGCATCATGCAGGCGGTGATGGACAACGTGGTGCCCTACATCCACGACCGCAAGCAGTTTGGCCAAAGCATTGGTGAGTTTCAGCTGATTCAGGGCAAGGTGGCCGATATGTACACCGTGCTGCAGGCCGGGCGCTCGTTTGCCTACATGGTGGCCAAAAACCTGGACGCGCTGGGCGCGGAGCATGTGCGCCGGGTGCGCAAAGACTGCGCCAGCGTGATCTTGTGGACGGCCGAAAAAGCCACCTGGATGGCCGGCGAGGGCGTGCAAATCTTTGGCGGCAACGGCTATATCAACGACTACCCGCTGGGCCGCCTGTGGCGCGACGCCAAGTTGTATGAAATTGGTGCTGGTACCAGCGAAATCCGGCGCATGCTGATCGGGCGTGAGTTGTTTGCAGAGACCATGTAATTTGAGGGTAAAT
>CANHZG010000159.1 GCA_947464995.1 Comamonadaceae bacterium
CATGGGGCGTCAAGGGCTGGTTCAAAGTCCTTGCCTTTAGCGCGCAGCCCGAGGCGCTTTTTTCCTCAAAAAAGTGGTTTTTGTTACCCACCGAGCAAGGTCTTAAGACCTTTGATGGCGTAGCAAAACTGGCCATAAAAGAAGCCAAAGAACATTCGGATACGGTGGTTGCTAGTGCCCATGATGTGCTGGACCGCGACGCCGCGCAAGCTTTGCGCGGAGCGCGCGTGTTTGTATCGCGCGCCAGCTTTCCGTCCGTTGCTTTGGACGAGTACTACTGGGTCGACTTGATCGGGCTCGATGTGGTCAATCGCCAGGATGAAGCGATGGGCTCGGTGAAAGAGCTCTTGTCTACGGGCGCCCAAACCGTGCTGGTGATGGAATACGTCCTGGACGGCAAAGTGCAGGACCGGATGATTCCATTCGTTTCGGTCTTCATCGATGATGTGGACCTGCAACTGCGGCGTATTCGCGTTGACTGGCAACTCGATTACTGAGTCAAAGCGCTATGCGATTTGATGTCGTCACGCTGTTTCCTGAGGTGTTCTCGCCTTTTTTGACCACGGGTATTACGCGCCGGGCGTTCGAGTCGGGCCAAGTGGAGGTGCACTTGCACAACCCGCGGGATCACGCCTTGGGAAACTACCGCCGCGTCGATGACCGCCCATTTGGCGGCGGTCCGGGCATGGTCATGATGGCGCAGCCCCTGCGGATGACCTTGCAAGCGATCGAACAACAACGTGGTTCGCGTCCCAAAGTAGTTCTTTTCTCGCCGGTAGGCCAACGCCTAGACCACATGCAGGTTCAACGCTGGGCCCAGAGCGAGGGGGCCGTACTGGTGTGTGGAAGGTACGAAGGGGTTGATCAACGTTTTGTAGACGCCTATGTTGACGAGCAAATCAGCGTAGGTGATTACGTTCTGTCTGGCGGGGAATTGCCCGCAATGGTTTTGTTGGACGCCGTGGCGCGTCTACAACCCCACGTATTGGGTGACCAGGACAGCCACCACTTTGATAGCTTTAACCCTGCACTCGACGGACTGTTGGATTGTCCGCACTACACCCGCCCCGAGCAATGGCAGGACGCTACCGTGCCGGGTGTTTTGATATCCGGCCACCATGTGCATATTGAGCGTTGGCGGCGTGACCAGCGCCTGCGACTGACCGCGCAGCACCGCCCTGATTTGATTGTGGCCGCTCGCCTAGCCCAGCGGCTGAGTCCCCAAGATGAGGCCGTATTGGCAGAAATGGCGAGTTAGCTTGTTATAATGTGCGGCTAACCGATCCTCTGCCTGGCCAAAGCGGCGACGCAATAGTGCTGAGACGAAGTGGTACCAAACCGGGTACCGGCGCATGCAAGATCACGAAAGTAGTTATGAACCTCATCCAAATTCTGGAACAAGAAGAAATCGCGCGACTGGGTAAGACCATTCCTGATTTTTCTCCCGGCGACACCGTCATTGTCAGTGTCAACGTAGTTGAAGGTACGCGCAAGCGCGTGCAGGCCTACGAAGGTGTGGTGATCGCCAAGCGCAACCGGGGTCTCAACAGCGGGTTTATCGTTCGCAAGATATCCAGCGGCGAAGGCGTGGAGCGTACGTTCCAAACCTACAGTCCCTTGATCGCCGGTATCGAAGTCAAGCGCCGTGGTGATGTGCGCCGCGCCAAACTTTACTACCTGCGTGATCGCAGTGGCAAGTCGGCGCGGATCAAAGAAAAATTGCCGGCCAAAAAGACGGCGGCATAAGTTAGATTGCCCTCGCGAAGACCGCCCAGGACTATCCTGCGGCGGTTTTTTCTATTTGTGCTGCGCAATTTTCTTCTAATGTTCACCCCATGGGCTTGCCGCTGAATTTTGATCCGCGTACGGTGCCGTATCACATGGTGGACCACCATTTGCCGGCGATACCCCCAGACCGTTTGGGATCGCAAGCGCTGATCCGACGCTTTTCTGAGCCGCCAAACTGGCATCCTGAGTTTCAGATCGAGCCACGGTTTTCGGACCGCAGTCTTACGCCCGCGTCGGTGCTAATCGGTTTGGTGATGCATGAGCGTCCGACGGTCTTGTTGACGCAGCGCACCCAGCACCTGACAAGCCATTCCGGGCAAATCGCGTTTCCCGGCGGCAAAGCAGACCCGGGCGATGGCGATCCGGTCGTGACCGCACTGCGGGAGGCCCAAGAGGAGGTGGGGCTAGACCCCCGATGCGCTCAAGTCATTGGCAGTTTGCCCCACTACACCACCGGAAGCGGGTTTGTAGTGACGCCTGTGGTGGCGCTGTTGAATCCCGGCTTGTCATTGCTTGCCAATGCCTTTGAAGTAGACGATATTTTTGAAGTTCCCTTGGACTTTGTGATGAATCCGATGCACCACCGGCGCCATACGATGAGCACGTCGGACGGATCGCGCCAGTGGCTATCCATGCCCTACCAAGACGGCACACAAGAGCGCTTTATTTGGGGCGCCACTGCTGGCATGTTGCGCAATTTCTACCAATTCTTGGCGATCGACTAGCCACCTACGATCGTCTTTGCATGGTGCAAGGGCAGAGGGCTGGTCGCTATGATGTTCTCCCATGAGCTTTCTCTCCCTCCTTTTTGCCTTGCTGCTTGAGCAGGCGCGTCCTCTGAACGCAAACAACTGGGTACATGGCTGGACCCGGGTTTGGGTGACGTGGGTGCAGCGCCATGTAGATACCGGAGAATCCGGGCACGCTTGGTTTGCATGGGTCGTTGTGGTGCTGCTGCCTGCGACCGGGAGTGCCGCCGTGCATTGGGCTTTGCTGCTGTGGGTGGGGTGGATTGGCGCGGTCGCATGGAACATTGCGGTGTTGTACGCGACCCTCGGATTTCGGCAATTCAGCCACAACTTTACCGACATTCGGGAGGCACTGGATGCGGCGGACGAAGACGCAGCACGCAAGCTACTGGCTCAATGGATGCGGATAGATGCCAGCGATTTGCCTCGCAGCGAGATCGTTCGGCAGGTCATTGTGCATTCCGTCATCAGCGCGCACCGCTATGTTTTCGGGGTATTTGCCTGGTATTCGCTGTTGTCCGGTTTGGGTTTTGGGCCCGCAGGCGCCGTACTGTACCGTCTGGCGGAATACAGTGACGTTCGGGTGAAACGCTCGATCGGTTCGACCCGAACGCTGTTTAGCTCCGCGCTGCGCCGTTGCGTGAGTCAGGCTTGGGCGTTTATCGATTGGTTGCCCGCCCGTCTTACGGCCTTGGTATTTGCGTTTGTGGGCGGCTTTGAAGAGGCCATTGACCGCTGGCGAACGTTTGAAGCAGGGCACCCGGGTGATAACGACGGAATTCTGCTGGCTGCTACTGGGGGGGCCGTAAACGTCCAGTTATTGGCGCATGACCCGACCGACTCAGCATCTATGGCCCAGCCAGTGCACTTGCGTGCCGTGGTGGGCTTGGTCTGGCGAACCGTGGTGATGTGGATGGTGATCCTGGCTTTGCTGTCATTGGCGCGCTTGCTCGGGTAGTGGCCAATCAGTAGCGGGTCTGGGAAAGTTCGGCGAACAAGTCGCCGTAAATCTTATAGCGCATCGGGCTCAGTTCGACGCCTTGGGTCTTTCCTTGGGCCGCGTTGAGCACGCCGCAACCCGGTTCGTGGAGGTGGCTGCAGTTGTAAAATTTGCAGTCGTCCGCATGTTCCGCAATGTCGGGCATGAGTTGAGCCAATTGCATCGGCGCGATATGGTGCAACCCAAACTCCTGAAATCCGGGCGAGTCAATCAGCGCAGTCGTCTTGGTATCGTCCATCCAGTACAGGGTGGTACTGGTGGTTGTATGTTTGCCCGAGTTGAGCGCGGTAGAAATCTCTTGGGTCATCACCTGCGCCTGTGGCACCCAGCGGTTGATGAGAGTGCTTTTCCCCGCTCCGGACGGTCCCAAAATAAGGCTCGTCTTTCCTTGCAGGGCGCTTGCTAATGCCTCGTTGTCATTGACTGATGCTTCTCCCCCATGGGGTTTGAATGCGGTCGCCAATACCGCATAGCCCATGGCGCGGTAGGGTTGCAGGCGCTGCCACGCACGGTCAAACAAAGGCGTCAGATCGCGTTTGTTGAGCACGATGATGGGGGAGATTTTTGCGGCTTCGATTGCAATCAGAGCGCGCGCTAACTGGCTTTCCGAAAATTCCGGTTCTGCGCCCAATAGGATGATGACCTGGTCAAGGTTGGCGGCAAACGATTTGGTGCGGATTTCGTCCTGGCGGTACAGCAAGTTCTTGCGCGGCAGCACCTTTTCTATCGTTCCCTCGTCTTGGGTAATTTGCCAAAGCACACGGTCGCCCACCACGGTTTTGTTTTGCTTGCCGCGCGGGTGGCAAATGACTTTGCGGCCGTCGGGCGTTTCTACCCAGACGTGGCGGCCGTGGCCGGCAATGACCAAACCATGTTGTAAATTTTTGCCGTCAGCCAATGGTAGGTCCTGACGCGCCACCATCGTCTATCAGGGCGTCCACTTTGGCCGCACACTCAAAGTCGCTGGGCGAAAGGCCTTTCACGTCATGGGTGCGCCAGCGTACGCTGCAAGTTTTGTAACCCACCTGCAGATCGGGGTGGTGGTCGCTTTGCTCGGCCAAAAATGCAACGGCGTTGACAAAGGCGATGGTCTGCAGGTAGCCCTTAAAGGCAAAAGTTTTCTCCATGGCCAAGTCTGCGCCATCACCGGACAGACGCCAGCCCTGTAACTGCGCGAGCCTGGCAACAATTTGCGGCCCCGTGAGGGCACTGCGTATGGGGCGCATCGGTGCGGATGGGGCGGCCATCACGCTTTGCTCAATGTGCCAGCCATGCGATGGATTCGCTGCAGGGCCGGCGGGTGGGAGTAATAAAAACGCACGTACCACGGATCCGGTGTGAGGGTGGACGCGTTGTCTTCATAAAGTTTGAGCAAGGCCGAGGCCAGGTGCGTGCCACTGGATTTTTGCACCGCGTAAGCGTCAGCCTCAAACTCATGGCGCCGAGAGCTCCAAGAAAAAACAGGGCCGATGAAGGTGGTGAAAGCCGGCATGACCAGCATAAACAACAGCAAGGCCAGTGCGTCATTGGCACCCAGTGCGTTGGGCAAAGCGCCTAGTCCGGTGAAAAACCAGACCTGCGTGCTCAACCAACCCAACAGCGCAAAGCCCGCCAGGCTCAGAGCAAAGAGCGAGACCACGCGCTTGAGGATATGTCGGTGGGCGAAGTGCCCTAATTCGTGGGCCAATACCGCGTCCACTTCGTCCGCACTCAAGCGGGCCAACAAGGTGTCATAAAAAACCACCCGCTTGGCCGCCCCAAAGCCGGTGAAATAGGCGTTCGCATGGGCGCTGCGTTTGCTGCCATCCATGACGTAAAAGCCCTGCGCGCGAAAGCCGCAACGCTGCATCAAGGCTTGAACGCGGGCAGTCAATTGCGCGTCTTCCAAGGCTTGGAACTTGTTGAACCATGGCGCAATCCAGGTCGGGTAGATCAGCATAGCCAGCACGTTAAAGCCCATCCAGACACCCCATGTCCAAATCCACCAAGAAGGTCCCGCCGCGCCCATAAGCCACAGCACCAACAACAGCAAAGGGCCTCCAATCGACAAGCCTAGAAGCGCAGATTTGCCCAAGTCTTGCAGCCAGAGCTTGAAAGTTGTCTTGTTGAAGCCAAAGGTCTGCTCGATCACGAAAGTGCCATACAGACCAAAGGGAACGTCAATCAGGGCGTTAACCAGGGTGAAAACCCCGATAAGTGCTACTTGCGCCAACAGACCCTGGCCCCATTGCTGCGTGATAGCTTCGTTCAGAGCGTTCAGACCACCCAGCAGCGTCCATCCCAGGGTGACTGCCACGCCCCAGGCCAGCTCCAGCATGCCAAAGCGTGTTTTAGCTACCGTGTAATCAGCTGCCTTTTGGTGCGCGTCCAATCCAATGCGATCGGCAAATACGGTGGGCACGGCGCCGCGGTGTTCCACTACATGTCGAACCTGGCGGGTCGCTAGCCAAAATTTCAGCCCGAGGTTGAACACCAACGCGGTGGCAAAAACAAGGGTGAACAGGTTCGACGGGTTGGCAATAGGTTCGAGCATGCGTAGAGTTTAGGCCATCGACGACAATTGAGCCCATGTCTGAAAACACCCCGACCTTACCCAAATCCGATAAAAACCTCGTCTGGCTCGATTGCGAAATGACCGGCCTTAACCCAGTGGTGGACCGCATCATTGAAATCGCTGTCGTAGTCACCGGCCCCCAACTCCAGTGCCGAACCGAGGGTCCTGTATTTGTCATTCATCAGTCCGACGCACAACTCGACGCAATGGACGCGTGGAACAAGGGCACGCATGGCAAGAGCGGCCTGATTGACAAGGTGAAAGCGTCCAGCATCACGGAACAGGAGGCGCAAACCCAATTGCTGGCGTTCCTAGCCCAGTTTGTCCCTGCAGGCGCGTCACCCTTGTGCGGAAATACCATCGGCCAGGACCGGCGGTTTTTGGTGGAATACATGCCGCAGTTGGAGGCTTTTTTCCATTACCGCAACCTTGATGTCAGCACGCTCAAAGAACTGAGTCGCCGCTGGCGTCCAGAGGTGTATGCCAGCTTCAAAAAGCAGCAGCGCCATACGGCGCTCGCCGACGTCCACGAATCGATTGATGAGCTCGAGCACTACCGCACCCACTTCCTCAAACTGGCTTGATTCTCGATGCAATTAGGTAGAAACCCGAATCCGTGCAATAATTCAGGGCTTCGCTAAAAGATGTTGTTGGCAACACATCGCGATTTTGTACATCTCCCTTCATTCACCGGGCCCCACGACTTGGGCCCCCAGCGCTGATTGAACTCTTTTCAGA
>CANHZG010000160.1 GCA_947464995.1 Comamonadaceae bacterium
ACCGCGCCGGCACGCGGGTTCGCAAGGCCGGTCGCAGGTGCGTCCGAGCACGCCTGGAAACACGTTGGACACCCAGTTGACCATGTAGGCGTCGCCGTAGCGCCCCTGGCCGATCAGGCGGATGTATTCGGGTACTGGTGTGTGCGCCGGGCAGGCCCATTGGCAATCGACCACTTTGTGAAAGTAGGCCGGATTGGCGGTGTTCGTATGTTGCAAAACGAGCTCCTGGTTCAGGGTTGGCACGGTTTGCGTCGGCCCTGGATGGCAACAGCATAGGCCTGTTATGGCAGGAAGGCCATTGGGTGATTCCAGTATCGGGACACTTTCTGAGCTAAATCAAAGGCATTTGGCGTGCCGCCAATGTCGCCGGTGTTTGATGCAGAACAAAAAGGCGTTTCTGCAGGCCCAAGAAAATAAGGCATCCATGTTCGAGGAGCCAAACAATGCCCGCCTTCAACCAAGCCGCAAACCCCGCCAGCCTAGACGATTGCCACACACAAATTCACCAGCAACTGCTCGATCTGGCCGCTTTGTCGCGCCACCTGGACACCGTGGGCATAGACGCCACCGCCCAGCACATGGCGCATGCGATTGAAACCTTTTTCTCCAGCACGTCACGCCAGCACCACGCGCAGGAGGAAAAAACCCTGTTTCCGAGTTGGCTCAGTGGGGCCAACGAGGCCTTGGCCGCTGCCGTGCGAACCTTGCAGCAAGATCACGGCTGGATCGAAGAAAACCTGCTGGAGCTAAGCCCCCAGCTCAGCGCCATTGCCAGCGGGAACAACTGGTTCGACATGCCGGAGTTTCAGCATGGGGTTGAGGTGTTTATTGCCTTGTATCGCCAGCACATGGAACTCGAAGACGTGCTCATCGACCCGCAGTCGCGTGCCAAGTGGCTGGCCGACACGTCGCAGGCGCCGCAGCGCGTTGCGGCTTAGGTCGGATTTACAGGCTCGGAGCTGTCTGGCAAGGCCAGTTGGTGGCGCACGGCGGCTTTGTCGCCCGCGCTGGCAAATTTGCTGTATTTGCCCAGCATGCCGACCAGTTGGCCGTAGATGCGCGGGGCGCCGGCGATGCACTCTTGCTGGTCCAAGAAATCGGCCTCACCCGTGAAGTTGCCCACCAAGCCACCAGCCTCGGTGACCAGCAGCGAACCTGCGGCTACGTCCCAGGGTTGCAAGCCGCGCTCAAAAAAGCCGTCTGTGTAGCCCGCGGCCACATAGGCCAGGTCCAGCGCAGCGGCGCCTGGGCGGCGAATGCCAGCGGTGCGCTGCATCACATCACCCATCATGGACAGGTATTCCTGAAAGTTGTCGCCTTCGCGGAAGGGAAAGCCGGTGGAAATCAGGCAACCCTTGAGCTCAGTGCGCTTGGAGACGCGGATACGCCGGTCGTTCAAAAACGCGCCACGGCCCTTGGTGGCGGTAAACAGGTCGTTGCGTGTCGGGTCGTAAACCACTGCCTGTTCGACCTTGCCTTTGACCGCCAGCGCGATGCTGACGCAGTAAATCGGCAGGCCGTGAATGAAGTTGGTCGTGCCGTCCAGCGGGTCGATGATCCAGACGAATTCGGAGTCTTGCGCGCCGTGCTCGCGACCCGACTCTTCGGCCCAGATGGCGTGGCCGGGATAGGACGTCAACAAGGTGTCGATGATCGCCTTTTCTGCGGCGTGGTCGACTTCGGTCACGAAGTCGTTGGCCTTCTTTTGGGACACCCGGACCGATTCGATGTCCAGCGCGGCGCGGTTGATGATGTTGCCAGCGGCGCGGGCGGCCTTGATGGCCACATTGATCATGGGGTGCAGATTGAGCGACATAAATTGTGGGGTGAAGAACGGAGAAGGGCGCGCGCTGGCGATGCGGCGGCGGTGTTCGCTGTGCGTGGGACACGCAAAGCGACAATAGGCCGATTTTACCCGCCCGGCCCCGTTTCGGGCCTGTCGCACCCATGCACACCCGTTTCATCCTGATTCAGACCAGCCACGCTGGCAACGTGGGCGCCGCCGCGCGCGCCATGAAGACCATGGGTTTTGACGATCTGGTGCTGGTGGCGCCGCGCTGGCCCAATGTGCTGCGGCGCGAAGAAACCATCCAGCGCGCCAGCGGTGCCCTGGACGTGCTGGAAAAGTGCCGCATCGTCGATACCCTGGACGAAGCGCTCGAAGGCGTCGACCACCTCTGCGCCACCGCCATGACGCCGCGCGACTTTGGCCCGCCCACGCGCTGGCCGCGCGAGCACTTTGCACAACTGATGGCAGCGCCCGCAGCGCCCACCGATGCTGCGCCGTCCCAACCCGCAGGCGTGGCCTTTTTGTTTGGCTCGGAGCGTTTTGGTATGTGCAACGAGGACGTGTACCGTTGCCACGCCTGCCTGAGCATCCCCAGCAACCCGGAGTTTGGCTCGCTCAACATCGGTGCGGCCTTGCAGGTGATTGCCTATGAATGGCGATTGGCGCTCGGTGGCTTTGGCGCCCATGCCCAAATACCTGCGCGCTCCAGTGCGCAGCCACCATCGGGAGCCTTGGCCGACGCCGCGCAGGTGGCGGGCATGCTCACGCACCTAGAGCAGGCTTTGGTCGACCTGGGTTTTCTGGACCCGGCAGCGCCCAAAAAGCTGATGCCACGCTTGAACCAGCTCTTCAACCGCGCTAGCGTGACCGAGGAAGAAATCCATATCCTTCGCGGCATTGCCAAGGCGGTTGTGCAGCAGTCGACCTTCGTGCGCCAAGGCAAACCCCTGCGCGGGGCCGATGCTGGCGCCAAGGGATAGACTTGTGCCCATGTTTTCCCGCATCCGCACCGACATCCAATGCATTCTTGACCGTGACCCGGCCGCGCGCAGCACCTGGGAGGTCATCACCTGCTACCCCGGCCTGCACGCCGTGGTCATGCACCGCCTGGCGCATTGGTTTTGGACCCATGGCTTGAAATGGCTAGGGCGATTTACCTCGCACATCGCACGCTTTCTGACTGGCATTGAAATTCACCCCGGAGCCAAAATTGGCGACCGCGTATTTTTTGACCACGCCATGGGCACGGTGGTGGGCGAGACGGCTGAGATTGGCGACGGCTGCACGATTTACCAAGGCGTCACCCTGGGCGGCACCTCGCTCTACAAAGGCGCTAAACGCCACCCCACTTTGGGCAAAGATGTGGTGGTCAGCGCCGGGGCCAAGGTGCTTGGCGGCTTTGAGGTAGGCGACGGTGCCAAGATCGGTAGCAACGCCGTGGTCATCAAGCCCGTGCCCGCTGGCGCCACGGCCGTGGGCATTCCGGCGCGCATCATCCAAAGCAACGCAGGTGAGAGCGCCGATGTGGCTGCGCAGCAACCCAAGTTCAGTGCCTACGGCATTACCCAAGAAGACGACCCGGTCAGCCAAGCCTTGCGCGGCCTGATCGACAGTGCCTCTAGCCAAGACCACCAAATCGCCTTGCTATGGCAGGCCTTGGAAAAGCTGTGCCAGCAGCAGCAAGTGCAAATGCCCGGTGATGCAGCTCGCAGCGAATGCTTTGAGGCGGAACGGCTCAATCAGCTGGTGGGTAAGTAAGGCCTCAGGCTAGGCGTGGCGCACGTTGTGCCGTCTTGGGCCGAAAGGCCTTGCACACCGTGTCCACCGTTTCCAGGTAAGGCCCGCCAATCAGGTCGATGCAATACGGCACGGCGGCAAATATGCCGGGCACTTGTACCGCACCGGCCTCATCTTTCAGACCTTCGAGGGTCTGCGCGATCGATTTCGGCTGCCCCGGCAGGTTGATGATGAGGCTGTTGCCCCGAATCACCGCCACCTGGCGCGACAAAATGGCGGTGGGTACAAAGTTGAGGCTGATCTGGCGCATTTGCTCGCCAAAGCCGGGCATCACCTTGTGCGCTACGGCCAACGTGGCCTCAGGTGTCACGTCGCGCAGGGCCGGACCGGTGCCGCCCGTGGTCAGTACCAGGCTGCAGCCAGCGTCTACCAGTTCCATCAGTGTGGCGCTGATCCCGTCCTGCTCGTCCGGAATCAGCCGGGCTTCAAAAGTGATGGGGTTGAGCAGCGCGCTGCGCAGCCAATCTTGGAGCGCAGGCAAGCCCAGGTCTTGGTAGACGCCAGTGCTGGCGCGGTCGCTGATGGACACGATGCCGATCTTGACGGCGTCTGATGGTGCGGCATTGCTCATGCATCGGCTCCGGGGTTGGTGGGGGGCGCTTGAACGTCATCGACATTGTTTTCGCCCATCAACTGGGCGCGCACCAACTGAAAAATATCGCGGTAGGCACGGCCATGGCGCTGCGCCTCGCCCGGGCGCTCGGGCACGGCGTCTTTACGTGCCTGGCGCACCAGTGCGCGCAATTGCTGGCTGTCGGTAGACGGGCTCAGGTTGATCCATTGGCCTAGCGCGTCGTCGTCCACCAGCAGCCGGTCGCGCCATATTTCGGCCTGGTGCAGGGTTTGCGTCTCTAGGGCTGATGGCGTATGTTGTTCTACCAAGGCGGTGCGAATCGCCTCGTGCTTTTCTGGTTCCAGCTTGCGCATGAGCTTGCCGATGAACTGCATCTGGCGGCGCTTGCCCTCAAAGTTGCTGATGCGCTTGGCCTCTGCCAGGGCTTCGACTAGCTTCTCGGGAAGGTCCAAACGGGTAATCAGTTCTGTGCGCAAGGTCAGCAGGTCTTCACCGAGCTTTTGCACTTCGGTGCTTTCACGCTTGAGGTCGGTGCGCGTGGCTTCGTCCGTTCCTTTGAGCTCGCGCTTGTACTCTAGGTCGAGTGCGCTGCCCTCCGCCACAAACTGGCCCTTGACGAAGTAGCCCTTTTTTAATTTTCTTGACATAGCCAAGTATCATAGCTGCCGCATGAAGAAACCAACCCCCTCCCCCAAAGCGCACTCTGCCCAGCCCCTTCCCGGTTTTGCCTACAGCCGCGCATTTTTTGAATCCCGCGTCGACGCCAGCCCCAAGGCCGCCAAAAAGCTCGGTGCTTCAGCCGCCGCTGCCGAGGTGTCCGAGGGCTGCGGCCTGAGCGTCTCGGTGCGCAATGGCGAACTCGAAAACGTCGAACGCAACCGCGACAAGTCACTCGGCGTGACCGTGTACCTGGGCCAACGCCGGGGCAACGCCAGCACGTCCGATTTTTCAGACGCAGCCATTGCCCAAACCGTACGCGCGGCTTATGACATTGCCCGGTTCACCGCCGAAGACCCATTTGCCAGTCTCCCCGCCGCCAAGGACATTTGTCCAACAGATGAACGCAGCCGTGATTTGGACCTGTTTCACCCCTGGGACATCAGCAGTGCCCAAGCCGCCGAACTGGCCCTGGTCTGCGAGGCCGCCGCTTTGTCGGTGGACAAGCGCATTACCAATAGCGAAGGCGCAGCCGTGTCGGCGCAGCAATCGCACTTTTTTACTGCGCACACCAATGGCTTTCGCGGCGGCTACGCCAGTTCTCGTCATTCGCTTTCAGTCTCGCCGATTGCGGGCAAGGGCAAAGACATGCAGCGCGACGGCTGGTACAGCTCCATGCGCAAAGCGGCAGACCTGGCGTCGCCCGAGGCGGTAGGCCGGTACGCTGCCGAGCGCGCTTTGAGCCGCTTGAAGTCGCGCAAGATTGCCACCACCGAGTGTCCGGTGTTGTTCGAGTCGCCTATGGCCGCTGGCCTGCTGGGCGCCTTGGTGCAGGCCGTGAGTGGCGGTGCGTTGTACCGCAAAAGCTCTTTTTTGCTCAACTCCCTGGGCAAGATGGTGCTGCCCAAGCATCTGGATTTATTCGAAGACCCGTTTGTCATGGGTGGCAAGGGCAGCTCGCCATTTGACGAAGAAGGCGTGCGCGTGCAGCCCCGCCAGGTGGTGGAGGCCGGGCGTTTGCAAGGCTATTTTTTGAGCAGCTACACCGCGCGCAAACTGGGCATGCAAACCACGGGCAACGCCGGCGGCTCGCACAACCTGATCCTGCGCTCGCGCCGCACCCGACCCGGCGACGACCTCGACGCCATGGTGCGCAAACTCGGCACCGGCTTGCTGGTCACCGAGCTGATGGGCCAGGGCGTGAACTACGTCACTGGCGACTATTCGCGTGGCGCCAGCGGCTTTTGGGTGGAAAACGGCCAGATCACCTACCCGGTTCATGAAATCACCATCGCGGGCAATATGAAAGACATGCTGCGCGGCATTGAGGCGGTGGGGGCGGATGCCTACAACTATGGGGCCAAGACGGTGGGGTCTATTTTGGTGAATCGGATGAAAGTGGCGGGGTCTTAGGCGCTACTGCTTTGCGCCGGTGGCCCCGGCGGTCTGCTTTTTGTCTTTGCCTCACCTATCCCCCGGCCAAAGCCGACTTGACCGCCGCCGACACCGCAGACATCTCCGCCTTACCCGCCAATCGCGTCTTCACCACGCCCATCACCTTGCCCATGTCGCCAGGCCCGGCGGCGCCCAGTTCCACCACAATGGCTTTGACGGCCGCCAGCACCTCGTCGGCCGACATACGCTGCGGCAGATAGGCCTGCAGAACAGTGATTTCAACGGCTTCTTTGTCGGCCAGGTCCTGCCGCGCGGCGGACTCAAAGGCGGCGATCGAGTCTTTGCGCTGCTTGATGAGTTTGTCCACCAGGGCGACCACAGCGGCGTCATCCAGCACGATGCGTTCGTCCACCTCGCGCTGCTTGCAGGCCGCCAGCAACAGGCGGATGGTGCCCAGGCGCTCGCTGTCTTTGGCGCGCATGGCGGTTTTCATATCTTCGGTAATTTGGTCTTTGAGTGACATGGTGGGCGGTTCCTGCG
>CANHZG010000161.1 GCA_947464995.1 Comamonadaceae bacterium
AATTTCAGAAATTTATATACCCCCGCCAGTCTGCATTTCAAAAACAAGGGGGTGGGTTGAGCATAATAAAGTGCATAGCTAAGGCTGCTGAACGGGCCGGAAACGGGGGGGTGGAGGTACGGTGGGGTCTGTGGATGGCGATTTTTCCTCAGCCCGGCTCAGGACTCTCCCGCATCAGACAATGCAGTAATATCGTTCTGGGCAGGCAAAAGCTTGGCCCAAATCTGTCCCACTAACCCACAGAAATTGGGACAAACCGTAAGCAAAAGTGCCGTTGCCTACTCCGGGACTGGACAACGAACTGTTCTACATGGACAAAACGATGATGGTGTTTGGCGACGCCAAAAAAGTCGTTGAAGACATGGTCAAGGCGATTGAGTAATTCGCGCTGAGCGCTGTCCTGCCCGAGGCCCGGGCAGGCGCAAAAAGCCAGCCGTCCAAGGCCTGCGCCTGGTGGTACGGCACCTTTATTTCAACCAACCGCGTTTGCCGAAATACCACATCGGCACCAGCGCGCTACACACCATCAGCGCCACCGTGTAGGGATAGCTCCAGGCGCCCAAAAACTCCAGCTCAGGGAACTTCAGGTTCATGCCATAGACGCTGGCGATCAGCGTGGGCGGCAGCAGCGCCACGCTGGCCACCGAGAAAATCTTGATGACCTTGTTCTGGTTGATGTTGATGAAACCGACCGTGGCATCCATCAAGAAGTTGATCTTGTCAAACAAAAACGCCGTGTGGGAGTCCAACGAGTCAATGTCGCGCAGAATCTGGCGCGCTTCTTCAAACTGCTCGGCATTGAGCATTTTGGAGCGCATCATGAAGCTCACCGCACGCCGGGTGTCCATCACATTTCGCCGGATGCGCCCGCTCAAGTCCTCATGCCGGGCAATAGCGCCCAGCGCCTCGCCCGCAATAGCGTCGGTCACATCGCCGGAGAGTACTTTTTTGCTGACTTTTTCCAACTCATCGTAAATGCCTTCGAGCGTATCGGCCGAATACTCCGCGTCGGCGTCAAACAGCTTGAGAAGCACTTCCTTTGCGTCCTCGATCAGCCCAGGCGCGCGCCGGGCGCGCATGCGCAGCAAGCGAAACACCGGCACGTCTTCATCGTGGATGGAAAAAAGTACGCCCTTACTTTTCAGGCTGTCGTTGACCAGGTTGAGGATAAAGGCGGCGCGCACGGTGCGCGGTTCGTGCTCGTCGGCGATTAAGAAGTCACTGCGGATATGCAACTCGCCGTTGTCTTCGGTGTAAAAGCGAGCCGATTCTTCGATGTCCTCGTCCATCGCGTCTTGCGGGATGGACAGGCCGTAGTACTGCTGGATCCAGCGCTTTTCGTCTGCGGTGGGTGACTCCAAGTCGACCCAAATGGGTTGGAATTTGGAGAGCTCTTCCAGGGACTCGATTTCTTCCTGGAACAGGCGGCCATTGGCCAAGGTAAAGATATTGAGCATGGGCGACGGTCTAAAGGTCAGGGGCCAATGGTTCGATTGGGCGAATGCGGTAAGGCGGCTTTCGAACGAGGGGCCAGGGGGACCAAAACCATCCGAAAGCTACCGACTGGGGTAGTTGTCCAAGAAATACGCTCCAAAGTGGGGAAGCTGAAATTATCGCACCCCGACCTGCTTGGCCCACGGCGGTGGCGCCATGCCCATTTTTTTGTGGCGCCGTATGCGAAATGCTTTGCATTTGGCGCCAAAGGGGCGCATAGTGAAGTCGAGAGCCCAGTGGTTTTTGGGGCTTTCTTGGAGCTTGACCGGCACCCAGCGGGTCGCCGGGTTTTTAACTTTGAGTGCAATTGGAGGCTATCTATGAATCTGACAATCAGCGGCCATCATTTGGAAGTTACGCCGGCCCTGCGCAGTTATGTCACCGAAAAGTTAGACCGCATCACGCGGCATTTTGACCAGGTGGTAGATGTGAAAGTGTTGCTTTCCGTAGAAAAACTCAAGGAGAAGGAGCGCCGACAACGCGCTGAGTGCAACATCCACGTGAAAGGTGGCGATATGTTTGCGCAAAGCGCGCACGCCGATTTGTATGCGGCGGTGGACGACTTGGTAGACAAACTGGACCGCCAGGTGGGTCGCCACAAGGACCGTATTCAAGACCATCACCATGAAGCGCCCAAACGCGTGATGTAGCTCCTGGGGCTATGCCTTACGCGAAAAACCGCCATCACTTTGGCGGTTTTTTTGTGTGCATAATCCGCTCCACCTATGAACCGCCTTGCGTCACTATTACCGCCGCCGCATGTACTCGCGCAGGTGGATGTCACCAGTAAAAAGCGTGCTTTTGAAGAGGCCGGCCTTTTGTTTGAGAACCTGCACGGATTGAGCCGTGCACTGGTGACCGACAGCCTTTTTTCCCGCGAGCGCCTGGGCTCCACCGGTTTAGGCCACGGTGTAGCCATTCCGCACGGGCGCATCAAGGGCCTGAAATCCCCCATGGCGGCCGTGTTTCAGTTACTCAAGCCCATCGGTTTTGATGCGCCGGACGACCAGGCCGTTGGGTTGATGATTTTTTTGCTGGTTCCAGAAGCCGCCACCCAGCGGCATTTGGAGATCCTGTCAGAAATTGCCGAACTGCTCGGCGACGCGGCGATGCGTGAGCGCCTGACCCGCACCACCGACTCCACCGAACTCCACGCCCTGCTTACCGGTTGGCGTTCGGCTGTAGTGCATTAGGCTAGCCAAGCCCCTAAGCGCACCAGGCGAGTCACCGTGAAACCCACCGCCGTCAGTGCCGATGTTCTGTTTGAAGCCTTTCGCGCCTACCTGCAATGGGAATGGGTGGCTGGCTTAGGCGCATCTGAGCGGCGGTTTGACGAAGTTGCGGTGCGTGCGGCACGCTCAGGGGCCGATTTGGTGGGGTATTTGAACTACATCCATCCCTACCGCGTACAAATTCTGGGTGAGCGGGAAATTGCCTACATCACCAACGCCACGCCCGAAGATTGCGCGCGCCGCATTGCCCGCATCGTGACCTTGGAGCCGCCCGTGCTTGTGCTTGCCGATGGGCAAATTGCGCCCCAGGAACTTCTCTCCATGTGCGAGCGCGCACAAATACCGATGTTCGCCGCCAAAGGTTCGTCGGCCTTTGTGATCGACGTGCTGCGGGCGTATTTGTCCAAGCATTTTGCTGATCGCGTGTCCATGCACGGCGTGTTTATGGACATTTTGGGCCTGGGCGTGATGATTACCGGCGAGTCGGGCCTTGGCAAGAGCGAGCTGGGGCTGGAACTGATTTCGCGCGGCAACGGCCTCGTGGCCGACGACGCGGTAGATTTGTTTCGCATCAACCAGACCACCATCGAGGGCCGCTGCCCGGATTTGCTGCAAAACCTGTTGGAGGTGCGCGGCATTGGTTTGCTCGATATCCGCGCGATTTTTGGTGAAACCGCGGTGCGCCGCAAAATGCGTCTCAAACTCATCGTCCACCTGGTGCGTCGCGAGACGCTGGAGCGTGAATACGAGCGCATTCCCTTTGAGCCACTCACGCAAGACGTGGCCGGTATACCGGTACGCAAGGTGGTGATTCAGGTGGTGGCTGGCCGCAATATTGCGGTGCTGGTGGAGGCGGCTGTGCGCAACACCATCTTGCAGCTGCGTGGCATTGACACCTACCAAGACTTTGTAGACCGCCAGCGCCGCGCCATGGAGTTGGGCGACTGACTGGGGTCTGGCAGCTTCAGGCGTAGCGCTTGCTGCGCAGGTTTTGCCGCATTTCGCTCAGCAAAGGCTGCAAGGTGGCGCTGCCAATGCGCAACGCCACGGCGGTGACCAAAATGTCAATGATCATCAGGTGCAGCAGTCGCGACACCATGGGGCTGTATTTGTCAAAACCTTCCGGGTGGTCGGCGCTGAGGTGAATATGGCCGGCACTGGCCAAGGGCGACCCGCTGGCGGTGATGACGATAGTGGTCGCGCCGTTTTTGCGTGCAATGTCGCACGCATCCATCAGGTCCCGGGTACGCCCGGAGTTACTAATCACCACCACGCAGTCGCCGGGGCGCATGATGGACGCGCTCATGACCTGCATATGGCCATCGCTGTAGGCGGTGGTGTTGACGCCCAGGCGAAACAGCTTGTGCTGGGCGTCCTGGGCCACGATGCCAGAGTTGCCCACGCCAAAAAACTGAACCTGGCGGCCGGTTTTGTAGGCCTCGACCATCGCCAGTACCGCCCTCTCGATGGCCATGGTGCTGGCCTCGTTGCGGTATTTCAGAAACGCCGCCACCGTGTTGTCGATGACTTTGACGGTGATGTCACCTATTTTGTCGTCCACGTCCACACTGCGGTGGATGAACGGAACACCCTCATTGACGGTGCCCGCGAGCTTGAGCTTGAAGTCCGACAGACCGTCGTAGCCCACGCTGCGGCAAAAGCGCACCACCGTGGGTTTGCTCACGTGCGAGCGGTCGGCCAGTTCACTGACTGGCAGTTTGGCAAAGGCGCGCGGGTCAGCCAGGCACAGGCGCCCGACCCGCTGTTCGGCGGGCGCCAGTGAGGGCAATGACGCTTTAATGCGGTCCAGCATGTTGCTTCCTTGGGGTCGATAGGTTGAGCCTTGGCGTTTTGGTGCCGGGGCAGGGTGTTTGGGGCTGGGCCCCCAGGTCGTCAGTGCCGCCAAATAAAGCAAGGTCGAAGCTCATAAAGGTCCGAAAATTAGAGGTTGTCGATGAGTTACATAAAACACGCGCTTGTAATGTAACTTTATTTCATTGATAATTTAAATTGCTTGCTTGCAAATCCGCACACTTCATCCACTTTTCGGTAATCATTGCCATGAACCAACTCGACGCGCTCAAACAATTCACGACCGTGGTGGCCGACACGGGAGACTTCAAGCAGCTAGGTGTCTTCCGGCCGCAAGACGCTACGACCAACCCCTCGCTGATTTTGAAGGCGGTACAAAAGCCCGACTACGCGCCCCTGTTGGCCGCCACCGTTGCGCAGCACCGGGGCCAAGCCCTGGACGTGGTGATGGACCACTTGCTGGTGCGATTTGGCTGCGAGATCTTGTCCATCATCCCCGGGCGCGTGTCCACCGAAGTGGATGCGCGCCTGAGCTTTGATACCGCTGCCACCGTGGCGCG
The DNA here is from genome assembly GCA_947464995.1 of Comamonadaceae bacterium. Taxonomy (GTDB): domain Bacteria; phylum Pseudomonadota; class Gammaproteobacteria; order Burkholderiales; family Burkholderiaceae_C; genus Allorhodoferax. The sequence continues at coordinate 5,099 of CANHZG010000161.1, forward strand.
TGGTCAGCGCCTCATTGCGCTGTACCAGGCCCAAGGCATCTCAAAAGAGCGCGTTCTCATCAAGGTAGCCGCCACCTGGGAGGGCATCCAGGCCGCAGCCCAACTCCAGCGCGAAGGCATACACACCAACCTGACCCTGCTGTTTTCGTTCTGCCAAGCTGTGGCGTGCGGGCAGGCCAAAGTTCAGCTCATCTCGCCGTTTGTGGGCCGCATCTACGACTGGTACAAAAAGACCGCTGGTGCCGCCTGGGTCGAAGCCGACATGGCGGGGGCGAACGATCCCGGTGTGAAATCGGTAGGCCAGATCTACAACTACTACAAGCGGCACGCAATCGCCACCGAGGTGATGGGCGCGAGCTTTCGCAACGTGGGTCAGATCACCGCCTTAGCCGGTTGCGATTTGCTGACCATCAGCCCCGACTTGTTGGCTATCTTGGCTGCCACCGAGGCGCCGCTAACGGCTAGCCTGAGCGCGCAAGCAGCCCAGGCCAAGGACATTGCACCCGTGCATTTTGACGAACGCAGCTTCCGCTTTGCCCTCAACGAAGACGCCATGGCCACCGAAAAGTTGGCCGAAGGCATACGCGCTTTTTGCGTGGATGCCGTCAAGCTTGAACACCTGCTGCTCGCCGCCTGAGGGGCGTTCCCACTAAGGAGACCCCCATGACCCGCACCCGCTGTGACCGCACGCCCGCCTGGGCGCAATTGCAGGCCGCCTACCAGACCAGCGGTAAAGACTTTGACTTGCGCGACGCGTTCGCCGCCGACCCGCAGCGCTTTGTGCAGTTCAGCCAGGCGGCGCCGCTGGTGTTCGCTGACCTGTCCAAAAACCGGATTGACGCCGCCACGCAGGCGCTCTTGTTCCAGTTGGCGCGCGAGTCGGGCCTGTTGGCGCACCGCGACGCCATGTTTGCCGGGGAAGTGATCAACACCACCGAGCAGCGCGAGGTGTGGCACACGCTCTTGCGCGCTCCGGTCGATGCCGCCACCGCCAGCACCCATGAGGCGCAAGCGTTGGCCCAAGTGCACGGCACGCTGGACGCCATGCTGGCTTTTGCAGAAAGCGTGCGCGCAGACGGCGCCATTACCGACATCGTCAACATCGGTATTGGCGGCTCCGACCTGGGGCCGCAAATGGCGGTGCTGGCGTTGGACGCCTTTGCCACCACGGGCAAGCGCATGCACTTTGTCAGCAACGTGGATGGGCACGAGATGGCCGCTACCTTGGCAAAGCTCAAAGCCAGCAGCACCCTGTTTTTGGTGGCCAGCAAGACCTTCACCACCATCGAGACCATGACCAACGCGCAGTCCGCCAAGGCTTGGTTTGCTACGCAGGGTGGCATTGATATTGCGCGTCACTTTGCGGCGTTGACCACCAACGTGGCGGCCGCCAATGACTTTGGCATCACCACCACCTTTGGCTTTTGGGACTGGGTGGGCGGGCGCTATTCAGTGTGGTCGGCCATCGGTCTGCCGCTGGCCATTGCCATTGGCGCTGATGGGTTTCGCGAGTTCTTGGCTGGGGCCCACGCCATGGACCAGCACTTTCGCAGTGCGCCGCTGGAGGTCAATCTGCCGGTGCGCCTGGGCCTGCT
>CANHZG010000162.1 GCA_947464995.1 Comamonadaceae bacterium
GGCGCCTTTGGCCTGCAGCAGTTCTCGCCATTGCGCGTCGGTTTTGGTGATCATGGTAGGTGCTTTCAAAAAAAGGTTATCTGCAGTTCGCGGGTTGAACGCTCCGGATGTCGTGGTCCGTTGAGTTTCGAGCTGCCGAGTGCCAGCAAAGCTGCAACCAAGTCTGCCCTGACTCTTTCGGTGAAGTCAGTTTCGCGCTTGATTCTATGGAAGTCAGTCCTAAGGCGGCCCATGACCTTGATCGTAAAAGTCAGGTGGACTAGTGATTTAAATCTGGCTTAAGCGATCCGTCACCGACCTAGTCCAAGTTCTTTGACCATCATTTCACGCATAACAAACTTCTGTGCTTTGCCCGTAACCGTCATCGGTAAGCTCTCTACGATGCGCACATACTTTGGCAACTTGTAGTGAGCGATTTGCCCTTTGAAAAAGTCCCGTAGCTCGTCTGCAGTGGCATTAGCGCCTGATTTCAGCACAACCCAAGCGCATAGTTCTTCGCCATAGCGCTCATCGGGCACGCCAAATACCTGCGCCTCTGCCACCGCAGGGTGGCGGTAAAGAAACTCTTCAATTTCCCGAGGGTAGATGTTTTCTCCGCCGCGTATCACGAGGTCCTTCAAGCGACCCACAATATCGCAGTAGCCAAATGCGTCAATGGTGGCGAGATCGCCCGTGCGCATCCAGCCATCGACTACGGCCTCATTGGTTCTAGCGTCGTCACCCCAGTAACCTTTCATGACAGAGTAACCTTTGGTGCAAAGCTCACCGGCCTGACCTACAGGCACGGTCTGTCCGTTTTCATCGATGACTTTGATTTCGAGATGCGGCTGCACTCTGCCAACTGTGGCCACACGGCGCTCCAGCGAGTCGTCAATGGCACTCTGAAACGATACGGGCGAGGTCTCTGTCATGCCGTAGGCAATGGTCACTTCAGGCATGTGCATTTCAGACAGGACACGTTTCATGGTCTCAATCGGGCACGGTGCGCCGGCCATGATGCCCGTGCGCAGGCTGCCAAGGTCATGGCTGGAAAAATCGTCGGCTCCCAACATTGCGACAAACATCGTAGGAACACCGTGCAGCGCCGTGCAGCGCTCGTTCGCCACTGCGGCCAGCGTGGCCGACGGATCAAAAGATTCACCGGGGAAAACCAAAGAACTACCGCTAGACGTACACGCCAGCACCGCCAGCACCATGCCAAAGCAGTGGTACAGGGGCACCGGCACACAAAGGCGGTCGCTGGGTCCTAGTCGCATGGCGTGCGCAACAAACCTAGCGTTGTTGACGACGTTGTGGTGCGTCAAGGTCGCACCTTTGGGTTGGCCTGTGGTGCCACTGGTGAACTGGATATTGATTGGGTCGTGGGCCACCAATGCGCTTGCGATTAAACCGATACGGTTCACTTGCGTGGGGGCAGCCAAAGACTTCAACTGCTCAAAGCTGATCATGCCGGTTTGTGCCGCTTGCCCCATCTGAACCACACTGCGCAAACTGGGTATTCGCTTCGCTTTCAATTTACCCGCAGTACATTCCTGCAACTCTGGTGCCAAATCTCTGAGCATGGCCAAGTAGTCGCTGCTTTTGAGCCCCACCGCAGTAATCAATACCTGCACTCCCACCTTGTTAAGTGCATATTCCAGTTCGCTCACGCGGTAGGACGGGTTGATGTTGACCAGTACCGCGCCAATGCGCGCAGTGGCAAACTGGGTCAGCACCCACTCCGGTCGATTGGGCGACCAAATGCCGACGCGATCGCCTTTCTGTACACCCAAGCACAAGAGGCCCGCTGCAACCCGGTCCACTTCGTCAGAAAACTGCCGCCACGTCCAACGCACCTTGTGGTGGATGAATACAAAAGCCGAATGATCTCCATAGGTGTTAACGGCATGGTCCAGTAAGCCGCCAATGGTTTCATTGACAAGTTCTGGCACCGATGCTCCCCGCACATGGGAAAGGCCTTGGAGTGGCCGTTGCACCGACGAATCTGCTGTTTGTGCAGAGATGGAGGAAGGGCTGCTATTCACGGTGTTCTCCAATCTGAGGGCCGATGTTTAGGCTACTGGAACGTTGCCCCGCCCTTGCGATTCAATACGGACCCATTAAGGATCGTTGCTTTTGGGTCGGGTGGCTTGGGATGAGTGTATCCATTAACGTGCGCTTAATGGGGGCCTGTGCATCACTGCCTGATGGGCAGTTGTCGTAGTCGCACACTGAAATCATCGTCAACAGGAGCTTCACGAACTGCAGCTTATTTCAATGCTTGCAGCCCAGTCGGGAGCAAACCCAGCCCATGCCGCGTGCGCGGGGTGCTCTGAAAAAGGGTCTTCCAGCACGGCCTGTAGTTGCTGTAATACCGAGAAGTCTTTTGTCTTTGCGGCCCGTATGGCAAGCTCACCCAAATGGTTGCGCAGGACGTATTTCGGGTTGACGCCCAGCATCCGTTGGGATACCGAAAAAGGCGAGTCGGTGCTAGTTTGCGTATGCAAACGTTTGAATGCTTCAAGCCACGCCTGAGCTGCATTGCGGTCGACAAACAGGTCTTGCACCAAAGCGTCCCCCAAGTCCATGGTGGCTGCCCAATGGCTTAGACGGCGCCAAAAAATGGTGAAATCTACCCGTTCCTTGGCCAGTAGTTGGAGTGCCGACTCGATCAGGGCGCGCTGGGGTTCTTGTGCAGCCACGAACCCCAGCTTGGTAGCCATGCGCTGGGCCAAGGCGTTTGGGTAGTGGATTTTGAATGTTTCCAATGCCCCGATGGCTTGCTCTTGTTCGTCGATCAGGGGCAGCAGGGCCTGGCCCAGGCAGTACAGATTCCAGTACGCCACGTTGGGCTGCTTGTAAAACGCGTAGCGGCCTTGGGTGTCGGAGTGGTTGCAGATGTGGGTCGGATCGTAGGCATCTAAGAACTGGAAGGGCCCGTAGTCCAGCGTCAGGCCCAGGATGCTCATGTTGTCCGTGTTCATTACACCGTGGCAAAAACCTACCGATTGCCAATGCGCCACCATCTCAGCCGTGCGCTGTGTTACTGCTGCGAGCATCGCGGCATAGGGGTTTGAGGCCCACGGAGCCGCAGAGGTCGTCTCGCGGCACTGGGGGTAAAACTGGTCGATGACGAAGTCAGCCAGGGTCTTTAATTCGGCTGTTTGCTGCCCGTGAGAGAAATGTTCAAAGTGGCCAAAACGAACAAAGCTCGGCGCCACACGGGCGACCACCGCAGCCGTTTCTCGCTCTTCGCGCCAGACAGGTGCGTCTGAGCCAGTCACGCTTAAAGCACGTGTAGTAGGAACGCCCAAGGCATGCATGGCCTCGCTGCACAAAAATTCGCGTATCGAGCTGCGCAATACCGCACGACCATCGCCCCGACGCGAAAACGGCGTGGGCCCGGCGCCCTTGAGTTGGACTTCCAGTCCATCTAGTTCGCCCAAGGAACATGCTCGCCCATCCCCGAGTTGTCCAGCCCAAACGCCGAACTGATGGCCGCTGTAGACGCTTGCGAAGGGTTGGCTTTCTGGCGAGCTATGGTTGCCGCTCAGTTGTGCAAGCCATTGTGGTGACGATTTCCAGGTTGCATCGAGTCCCAGGTCCTGGGCCACGCGCTGACTAAACCCCACCCAGTAGGGGTCGGGCAGCGGCACAGTGTCTACCGCGCATACAAAGTCGGCTCCGAGCTGTGCGTAGCGGCTGGCCGTGAACCGGTCCAATGGGGGTGGGGCGCTGTCTGCGGCTGAGGGTTGGGGTTCGTGCATGACGCATTTTCTCGCATCCCAAAATGCCCCTTCTTGGTGACCCCTTCGGGCCTTTGGGTAGGCGGCTGTTGGTTTTCCTGGGTGCCAGGAAAACGCAATTTCGTTGCTGCAACGCAGCATTTTTAGGGCACTATCCAGCAGGTAATATGCGCGCCTACCAAGGGTTTATCCTCGGTCTTGAAACGTGCCTATTTTTGGAGGGTTTGCCATGCTTGGGTTGATGCAAAGTCAGCAGTTGCTGATTTCGTCGCTGATTGAATTCGCGCAGCGGCACCATGGCGATGGAGAGATCGTGTCCCGCCGGGTCGAGGGTGACATTCACCGATGCACGTACAGCGAGGTCGCGCACCGCGCCCGCAAGGTGGCCAATGCACTTGACGCCGCGGATCTTGGTTTTGGATCCCGTATTGCGACGCTGGCGTGGAATGGCTACCGGCATTTGGAACTTTATTTTGGCGTGAGCGGAACGGGGCGGGTGCTACACACACTCAATCCGCGCCTGCACCCCGACCAAATTGTGTGGATCGCCAACCATTCAGAAGACTCGGTTTTGTGCTTTGACATGACATTTCTGCCCATCGTCAAGGCCGTTCACGGTCGCTGCACCACGATCAAACATTTCATTGCTCTGTGCGACGCAGACAAGTTACCCCAAGATACGGGCATACCGGGCTTGCAGAGTTACGAGGCATGGATCGCGCCGCAAGTCAGCAGCTACGCGTGGCCAGAGTTCGACGAAAACGTGGCCTCGAGCATGTGCTACACCAGTGGCACCACAGGCAACCCCAAAGCCGCTTTGTACAGCCACCGCTCCACGATACTGCACGCGTGGGCTGGTGCGATGCCAGACGCGCTCAATATGAGTGCACGTGATTGCGTTCTGCCCGTGGTTCCCATGTTCCACGTCAATGCCTGGGGCCTACCGTACTCTGCCGCCATGACCGGCGCCAAGATGGTGTTCCCCGGTCCGGCGATGGACGGCAAGTCGATTTTCGAGCTCATTGAGTCCGAAAAGGTCACTTTCGCCGCGGGCGTGCCCACGGTTTGGCAAATGATGCTGGGCCATATGCAGCAAGGCGATCTTCGGTTTTCTTCTCTCAAGCGCACCGTTATAGGCGGCTCCGCTTGCCCGCCGGCCATGATTACTGCCTTCAACGACGTCTACGGCGTTGAAGTGCTACACGCCTGGGGCATGACCGAAATGTCGCCCCTTGGAACGGTGTGCACGCTCAAGAACAAGCATCTGGCAATGGATGACGGGCAGAAAATGGCGGTGCGACTTAAGCAGGGCCGCGGCATCTATGGCGTGGACATGAAGATTGTTGATGAAAAGGGCGCCGAACTGCCCTGGGACGGCAAGGCATACGGCGACTTGCTGGTCAAGGGCCCCTGGGTGATTGCCGAGTACTACAAAGGCGAGGGCGGCTCGCCCTTGGTGGACGGCTGGTTCCCAACCGGCGACGTGGCCACCATCGACGCTGACGGTTATATGCAAATCACCGACCGCAGCAAAGACGTTATCAAGTCCGGCGGGGAGTGGATCAGCTCCATTGATGTGGAGAACATTGCCATGGCGCATCCGGCCGTGGCAATGGCCGCCTGCATCGGCATGAAGCACCCTAAATGGGACGAGCGCCCGGTGGTGGTCGTTGTGAAAAAGCCTGGCGCCGACGTCAGTCGCGAAGAGCTGCTAGCTTTTTACGAGGGCCGAATCGCCAAGTGGCAGATACCGGACGACGTGGTTTTCATAGACGCCATTCCCTTGGGTGGCACGGGCAAGATGCAAAAGACCAAATTGCGAGAGACGCTGCTGGATTACAAATTGCCGGGGCTTTGACCTGCATTGAAAGGGCGCAAGCCTGCGGTGTGGCCTAGTCGGGCTATCCCGTAGGCGACTCCCATAGGGTGAACCCCGAGCCCAACGCGCGGCAACATCTTGTAGTCTGCGGGTTGAACCAAACAAGGAGTTTCCCCATGTCATTTGTAATGAAATGTGCCGCTGCTGCGGTCGCCTTAATCGCCGCCAGCGGCGCTTTTGCCCAAAAGGGCGAGACCGTCAAGATGGTCCGAATTGACCCTCTGACCGGGCTGCTTGGACCGGTGGGCGTGAGCCAGCTAAAGGGCTACCAGTTTTTCGCTGAAAAATTCAGTGGTAAAGGCAATCCGGCTGGAGTCAATTTCGAGGTGATCGGAATGGATAACAAGCTTAGTCCGACTGAGAGCCTGAACGCCCTCAAGTCTGCCATCGACCAAGGTGTGCGTTACATCATTCAGGGCAATGGTTCCTCCGTGGCATTGGCCCTGAGCGATGCAGTGGCCAAGCACAACGAGCGCAACCCGGGCAAAGAGGTGATTTACCTCAACGACTCGGCGGTGGACCCTGACCTGACGAATAGCAAATGCAGCTACTGGCATTTCCGCTTTGACGCAGACACTTCCATGAAGATGGAAGCCATGTCGAGTTTCATGGTTGACCAGCCCGACATCAAAAAGGTTTATATCCTGGGCCAAAACTATTCGCACGGCGTGCAGGTGGCCAAATACGCCAAGGAAACCCTGGCCCGCAAGCGCCCCGACATCCAGATCGTGGGTGAGGACCTGCATCCGCTGGCCCAGGTGCGCGACTTTGCGCCCTATATTGCCAAGATCAAGGCTGCAGGCGCTGATACGGTGATCACTGGCAACTGGGGCTCCGACCTGTCGCTTTTGGTTAAGGCGGCCAATGAGAACGGTTACACCGGCAAGTTTTCACCTACTACGCCGGCGTTACAGGTACCCCTACCGCTTTGGGTACCAACGGCGCAGGCCGGGTGTACCAGATCGCCTACAGCCACTACAACATGGGCGGCCAGATGGACAAGTGGATGAACGAGTTCAAGGCCAAGTACAACGACGACTTCTACACCGGCTCGACCATCCGCATTTTTGAGAC
>CANHZG010000163.1 GCA_947464995.1 Comamonadaceae bacterium
TGGACTACCTTATGCAGTCACCGGGTCAGCTTTTTTCTCGCCAAAAACTGCTACAGGATGTTTGGGAAATCGACTTCGACCCGGAAACCAACGTGGTCGATGTCTGCATCAAGCGGATCAGAGTTCGGCTGAAAAGTACCGATAACCCGGATTTTTCGCTTATCGACTCCATCCGCGGTGTGGGTTACCGGTTCAAGTGCGATAGCCCAGTCCCTAATGCCCCGAAAGGTTTGCGCAGTCCGGTCCCACTATGACCGTCGTGTCACCGAATTCAGCATTTCAGTGACAAATTACTTACTTATTTTAAAATTATTAATTTGTAACTGATAAATAACTTAAAGGCTATTAACGTGGTGCATGGCCATCCAACAAACACCAACCCAGAGCGCGCCAGGCGCTGACACCAGCCTCGCCCAGACGCCAGGCGATCTGCACACGGGCATCGCGTTAAGCCCCGCCTTGGTGATGGCTGCGGCGCTGATTTACACCATGGAAGCCGACGGACAGGCCCACTCGAGCGACGTGAGCCAACTGCAATTCGCGTTAGAGGGAAACCAAGACCTCTACGACTGCGCTGCGGACTATGTGGACGCCGTTGCGCTGGATCAGTTTCTCCAGGATGCGCCCGCAGTCCTGCGCACAGTCGAGAAAATCTGCATTTTGGTCAATGTCTACGACTCTTATGTCTCTGCGGGCCAAGCCGGACCCGGGCGAACGCTGATTTTTGAGCGCTTGCTGAGCGCATTTGGCATGACCGCACAGTCGTTTATGCCGTATTCCAAAACGATTGAACTCAAAAACAACCGCGCACCCTTAGGCGTCTATACGCCGACCCAGGACGCAGACGAGACTTTGGGCGCGCACCTCGCCTTGGCCAGCGGCATGGTCTACATGGTGGCCGCCGATGGGTCCATTGGTGTGCAAGAGCGCGCCAGACTCACGGTCATCACCGGGGCCTTTGAGGGCTTGCAACAAGCGGCCCTGAAGTATGTGCGTCGCGTGCGGGTGGACGATTTTCTCCAGCAGGCAGCTACCGTATTCGACCAGTCCATCAAGTTGCACATACTCACCAACGTGTGCGACACCATGCTCTCGAGCGGGGATGTGGCACCGGCCGACAGCCGCCTGTTTTTGAAGATGCTGGCGACCTGGGGGCTCAGCGGAGACACTTTCAAGCCCTATTACTTGCTGTTGAAGATCAAAAACGTCAAGCCTTTTGACGTCGGTGGCTTCCGCTACTCCAGCTCTGCGGCGCAGTTTGCCCAAACAGCCAGTCTGCGCACCCCGGCAAACCGGTTTACATCAAGCCGAAGCGAAGACGCGCAAACTACGCCGGGCAGCGCAGCCTCCACCGTGTGGGTCAACCGCACCGAGCCACAGAGCATGGGCAAAGTACGCCAGGGATCGTTTGTCGGTGCTGGCGGCACCACGCCCACACGTCGACGCCCGCGCTTCAACCTCACGGGAAACGACCAGGAAGACTCTGCGGCCGCGCAAGATACGCCCGGGCGCGCTGCGGGCGTGTGGGTGCGCTCCGACGGGCCCGACACGCCGGGTCAGTTCGGATCCGCAAGCGGCGAACCCGTCTCGACCCTTCCCACGGGCTTGAGCCTGGCCCAATTCACGGCTCGAGCAGAAGTGGTTCGCAAAGACACGCAGTTGGTGAGCCAGTTGCTCGACGAATTGGAATCCAAAATGGGCCTTGTGCCGCGCGCCGCGGGGCGTAGCACCTCTGACGAGACAAGAAAAGCTTCGTCCACCGACCCCCTGGACGCAAGCCGCCGCTTCGAAGACAGCATTCAAACCTTCACGGTCAGTGCCTCGGACACGGAAAACACCTTGCAAACCGCTATTTCCGACGCTTCGCCGCCGGTACCCGACCTCGCAGCCCAGACATTGATGCCCGAGCCTGAGCAAGGGCCCCCGGCGCAGCGCCTGCCCCCTGCGCCACTGTCGGTCCCGAGCGCACCACGCGTCAATGCCGCAGCCCGAACCGGCCCAGTTGGGCGCAATTCGCTTGTCGCGGAGTCATTTTTGTTTGCATCCGTGGCCAGCGTCGCTCTGGTGGCCGCGCTCACGGTATCGGCGTGGCGGCCACTGTCTGCGGGCCTGCCGCAGCAACTGGCCCAACAAATACACAGCCTAATCCCTTGCAGCCCCCGTACATTGGTGGCACAAAGGGGCTGGACGGCCAGCGCAAAATTCGGATGCCAGATAACACCACAGCCCACCTTGGGGCGTCAAGGCTCGCCCACCTGGCACTCTCAGGAGCGCGTATCCACCATGGCACCCAGCAGCTTGCCGGTTTGGTGAATTTGGCCGTGCAGGCCTTTGAGACTGATTTTTCGCACCACCTCACCCGACGCGGCATCGGTCATAACAACGGTCAATGATTTGGTGTGGGCATCCACCTCAAAGGACATGGCCATGGCGCTAGCCTGCGGCGCCTCGGTTTTTTTGACCGGCGGCTCCACCGGCGTCGCGGTCGCGGCAGCGGCAGCCTTGGCCTTGGCGACCTGGGCCTTTTCTGGCGCAGTCATTGCCTTGGGCCCCGGCGCGTCCGGCAAACGCGGCGAGGACGCCGGCGTTAGAAGTGGATCTGTCTGCATGGTAGGCCCCTTAAAGGAAGATACTGCTACATCGGCATGGGCTGGAAAAAGCTGAGCGCAAGGGCCAAAACACCCCAAAAATTACGATCTTGTCACCAGGAAACACCGTGGAAATGGTGAAAATGAAGGAAATGATCGAAGTGGCAAGACGTGAAGTGCTTTCGCGCCCCGCGCAGCTCGTTTCCAACTGCCCCACATGGCAAGGACGACCATGAAAATCTTATTGATCGAAGACGAACCCCGCATCGCCGAGTTCGTCATGCACGGGCTACAGGCCGCAGGCTTTGCGGTGGACCATGCCCAAGACGGAGAAGAAGGCCTGAACCGGGCGCGCGAAAAGCAGCATGAAACCATTGTGCTCGACATCATGCTGCCCAAGGTGGATGGCTTTGACGTGCTGCGCCAGATACGCGGAGAGGGCAACCACACCCCGGTGATCATTCTCAGCGCTAAAGTCGACCTGCCCTACCGCCTGCTTGGGTTTGAGGTGGGCGCCGACGACTACTTACCCAAACCCTTTTTTGTCGAAGAGTTGATCGCCCGCATCAAAGCCCTGCAAAACCGCCGCACCACGGAGGCGCCGCAAGAGCTGCACTTTCAGGACCTGTCCCTCAACGTGGTGACCCGGCGTGCGCAGTGGCACGAAACCAGTGCCACCCTCAGCCAGCGCGAGTTCACTCTGATGGAGTATTTGCTGCAGTCCCCGGGTCACATTTATTCACGCAAGAACATACTCAAGTACGTCTGGGACATCGACTTTGACCCGGAAACCAATGTGGTGGACGTGTGCGTGCAGCGCATCAAAAGAAAGCTCAGCCGCAAAGGCCACTCCAGCTCCTCGCCGATTGAGTCGGTTCGCGGCGTGGGCTACCGTGTGCGCGCTGAGCCAGAGCCGTGAGGAGGCGGTCGTTCCGGAGGCAGCTGGCGCTGCGCATTTTGGGGATGACGGTTCTGGTCATTTTGCTCAACCGTGGCATCGCCGCCCTGGTTCTAGAGCAGTCTATTTCGACCACCATCGGGACCGAGATGGCGCTGGGCTTGCAACAATGTGGGAGCAAAATTGCTGACAGGGAGAACTTTTATCACTGTTACCGCGGCATCGACACCAAAGGGCCCAGCAAATACCTGATTGAAACGTTTACCGTCTGCGCGGGCGATGCCGCCGATCCACCGGAATGCCACGCGCTGACCGACGGCAGCCTAGCCTGGCAGACCAAGGGCGATCGCAACCCCGCCGGCGACGCATTGGAGTTCACCGACTACGGCAAAACCCATTGGCTTGCTCTACGCCAGCGGGTGGGCGGGCAAACCATTACGCTGGCCCTCACCCAAACTCGTGTGCGGAAATACATGGATGAACTGTGGAGCGTGCGCGATGCGATTCTGTGGATGAGCCTGCCCCCCATCTTTCTGGCCGTGTTCTTGATGTCCTGGTACGTCATGTTTTGGGTCATGAAACCGATTCATTTGGTTGAGAAAGCGTTGCTCGAACTCGACCTGGAGCACCTGGATAAGCCGATTTCCAGCCCCGCCAGTTACCAAGAGTTTGACCGCATCGCAAGCACCTACGAGTCGCTGCGGATGCGCCTGAAGGATAGCTACGAGAAAATTCGCAACTTTACGGCTGACGCATCGCACGAGCTCAAAACACCAATGACTATTTTGCGCGGCAGCGCGGAAAAGCTCATTGCCAGTCTGCCCGCAGGCAGCACCGCACAGGTCGACGCGCGGGCCATGGGCGAGGAGGTTGAACGCCTGATTGACATCACCGAAAAGCTGCTGCTGCTGTCGCGCGCCGATGCCAAGTCGCTGGTGCTCAACCGCGCCGAATGGGACCTGAGTGCATTTTTAGACGGCTTGGCCGAAGATGCCGCCCAGTTTCAAGACAAAGTAACGGTCGTCAAACACATCGCCCCTGGCGTGTTGTGGCGCTGCGACTCGGTACTGGCCAAGCAACTGATCCACAACCTGTATACCAACGCGTCTAAGTACAACATTCCCACAGGGCGCATCGGGTTTGCACTGGAACAGCGCGGCGGCAACTTCAATCTCACCATCGAAAATACCAGCGCCAGCGTGGCCAAAGACTTGCCCGAGCGCGCATTCAACCGCTTTTACCGGGGCGACGCCGCGCACAACCGCGAAATCGATGGCCTGGGTTTGGGCCTGAGCATTTGCCGGGAAATCGCCGCGCTGCACCAAGGTACGTTAAAGCTGACCGTCTCGCCCATGTCGGTGGTGAGCGTGACCCTCACCGCACCTCTGGACCCAAGGGTAGGCCGAAAATAACAAAGTCGTTAACTTATTGTTAATTTCGATGACAAAGCGGCCAGTAATCTAAACGTTACAGTTCCGTCATCCCTAGCCACGGTGGCAATGGTTAGTCTGGGGCATGCGCACTGAAACCGCCCCCACCTCCCCACTCGACCGCCTCACCAGCCCCGAATCGGACCAGGCCGCGCCTGGTGACCGGTCCATTGAACTGAGCCCACCCTTGGTGTTGGCCGCAGCCTTGGTGTACATGATGGCGGCCAATGGCGAAATTGACGATTCTGAGAGCAGCCAGCTCCAATCGGTCATCGGCAAAAACCAGGATCTGCTCGAGTGCGCGGTGGACTATGTCCAAGCCGTGCCCTTCGACCAGTTTTTGCGCGACGCCCCCGAGATCTTGAACACGGCCGACAAGCTCAGCGTGCTGGCTAATGTGTGCGACTGCATGATGTCCGACGGGTATTCCGACGAGCTAGAGCTGGACCTGCTGCACGCAATGACCATCTCATTTGGCTTTAGTGACGAGTCGTTTGAGCCCTTCTACCAGACCATTGCACTCAAAAACAACAAAACCGTACTGGGCCCGTATGACGCCCATGACATGGACCACGGCCAAATCAGCCCGCATCTGGCTTTGGCGGCCTGTCTGATCTACATGATGGCCTCCGATGGGTCCCTGGGGCTAGAAGAAATTGGGCGGTTGCAGGCCCTGATTGGCGAGTTTGAGGGCCTGCAAAAGGTGGCCGTCAAGCACGCACTCAAGGTAAAGTCAGACAAGTTTTTAGCGCTGGCGGCGCAGGTACTGGAGCCGCACGCCAGGCTGTTCGTCATGGCCAATGTGGCCGACATCATGTTGTCGGACCGGGTGGTCGAGCCTGCAGAGAAAAAGCTGTTTGGCAACATGCTGGCGGCCTTCGACATCACAGAAGAGGACTTTAAACCCCACTACCGGACCATCACGATCAAGAACATACGGTCCTTCTCCACCGATGATTTCGAGTACGTCGCCGCCGCTCAGCCCGAGTTGGCCGATGAGACCCATGATCGCCAAATGGGTGCGGCCATCAACCAAACCATGCGGGAAAACATCGTCAAAGTGGCCCAGGGCTTTGGAAGCACCAAAAAAATCGACCGCCTGGCCCGCAACTCGGCGCAGCAGCCCGTCGCCAGCAACGACCCGCCATCCAGCGCCAACCCCAGGCCCCAACCCAGACCCAGACCCAGACCCAGCCCATTCAACAACAACGAAGACGAAGGCTACACCGCCAACACCGGGCGAAAACTGGTTGCCTTCAAACGCAGCACCCCTACCGATCTGCCGCCACCTTCGAACTCTTTCAGCACGCGGTCGCGTCCCTTTGGCTCCGGCGCTACGCAAGACGACCAGGACACGCTCACGGTGCAGCCTGGGGAGGGCAGAAGCCATTTTTCTGTCAGCGCCAAGTCCGGCCGGCGCAATGCGCCCCACAAGCCCCTGACGCCCCACAGCGCTGCCCAACACGAACGCGCCAAGGTGCGGCTCAAGGGAGTTGTGGACACCACCCAGGAGATTCGGGTGGAGGTTGAAGACCTGGAAGCACGCAGGGGCGGGGTCACCGACGTTCAAGACGCCAAAGCAAAGCCCTTGGTGGCCAAAACGGCGCCGGTGGTGCGCGCCGCGCCCGCGGTACGAGCAGCACCTGTGGTTCGAGCAGCACCTGTGGTTCGAGCAGCGCCTGTAGTTCGAGCGGCGCCTGCGGTACAAGCCA
>CANHZG010000164.1 GCA_947464995.1 Comamonadaceae bacterium
CGCGCCTAATCCAGCCCGTCAGGAAGCACCGCGGTGACTTCAATTTCTACTTTGGCACGCACTTCCACCAGCGCGGTCACTTGTACGCAGCTCATGGCCGGAAAGTTGCGGCCCATGACGGTGCGGTACACCGAGCCGAGTTCGCCCAAGCGCGCGCTGTATTCCGCCCTGTCCAGGATGTACCAGGTCATGCGCACCATGTGCTGCGCCCCAGCCCCGGCCTCGTGCAACACGGCTAGCACGTTGCGCAGGCTCTGTTCGCATTGAGCGATAAAGTCGTCGGAGTCAAACTGCTGCTGCGCGTTCCAGCCGATTTGGCCACCGACAAAAATCTGGGTACCGCGTGCGGCGACGCCATTGGAGTAGCCTTTGGCAGGCGCCCAGCCAGGCGGTTGTAGTGTTTTCATTGTTGTTTGAGCTTAAAACGTTGCAGTTTGCCGGTTTCGGTCCTTGGCAGGTGGTCCAAAAATTCGATGGCGCGCGGGTATTTGTAGGGCGCAATGTGGGCCTTAACGTGGTCTTGCAGCACCTGCACCAGCGCAGCGTCACCGACCAAGCCGGGCTTGAGCACACAAAAGGCCTTGACCAGCATTCCGCGCTCCACGTCAGGCTGGCCGATGACGGCACATTCGGCCACCGCCGGATGGTGCAGCAATGCACCCTCAACCTCGGGCGCGCCCACGTTGTAGCCCGAGGTGATGATCATGTCGTCGTCGCGCGACTGATAGAAAAAGTAACCGTCAGCGTCTTGCACAAAGGCGTCGCCGGGGTAGTTCCAACCGTCTCGCACGTAGTTGCGCTGGCGCGCATCGTCCATGTAGCGGCAGCCCGTGGGCCCTTGCACGGCCAGGCGTCCGACGCTGCCGCGCGGCAGTTCATGGCCTTGCTCATCGACCACCCGGGCAAAGTAGCCCGGCACCACCTGGCCGATGGCGCCCCGACGCTCCTGGCCAGGCATCGTAGAGATAAAGATGTGGAACATCTCGGTGGCGCCAATGCCGTCGAGCAGCTCGATGCCCGTCGCGTCTTTCCAGAGCTGGCGCGTTTCATCGGGCAGCCCTTCGCCAGCGCTTACGCACAGGCGCAGAGCTGAGTGCTGGCCGCGCCGGGCTGCTTGTTCCTGCATGTGTGGGGCAAGTTGGCGGTAAAACGTGGGCGCGGTGTAGCAAATGGTGGCGCCGGTGTCGAAAATAATCTGCGCCATAGCCTGGGGCGAGTAAGGCACATCAGGAAAGAACACCGAGGCACCGGCAAACATGGGGAAAATCAGCAGGCCGCCCAAACCAAAGGAAAACGCCAGCGGTGGCGAACCCATGACGATGTCCTGCGGACGAGCTTGCAGCACATGGCGCGGCCAGGCCTGGCAGGCTGCAAGTACGTCACGGTGGCTGGCCACTGCGGCTTTTGGGCTGCCGGTAGTGCCTGAGGTGAACACCAGCAGCGCGATATCGTCAGCGGCGGTGTCGCAGGGCGCGCAGGGCTTGTCATGGTGCGCCGCCAGGACGCTGAGGGACTGCGGGTTGGTGTCGTCGTTGAAGGGCACGATGCTGGCCAGCACCGGGTGAAGACTTTGGGCTTGCTGCAATTCGGCGAGCAGCGCGGCGTCGCACAACGCCAGTACCGGCTGCGCCTTGGCGATGATCTCACCGAGCTCCTTGGCCCGCAAAAGCGGCATGGTGGCCACTGCCACCATGCCAGCCTTGACCACGGCCAGCCAGGCCAGCGCCATCTCTATGGAGTTGCCTCCGCGCAGCAGCACGCGCGTGCCTGGCTCGAGCCGCAGGTCTTGGATCAGCACCCCGACCCGGCGGTCGACCTCAACGCGGACCTGCCGGTAGCTCAGGCTGCGGTTGGGCGAGCGCAGCAACGTGTTGTCCCCCCAACCGCTGTCGGGGGCTTTGTCCAGCAGTTCGTGGACCAGGTTGCATTGTGCGGCGTGCTGCAACGCTCGCAATTCAGGCAACTCGTAGCGCAGCGTCGGCCACTGCGCGGGCGGCGGCATGCGCGTGTGAACAAAGCGGTCGGTCTGGGCAGACCGCGCCACTACCTGGAAACAGGGCGCGGCGTCGGGCGTGGCCTTGGGCATGGCAGCTTTCATTGCGTGGGGCTTGATGCGGCCCGAAGCAGCGACTTCCCCAGGATCAGCAGCTGCACTTCGGTCGCACCTTCGTAGATGCGCAAGGCGCGAATGTCACGGTATAAGCTCTCGATCTTGCTGCCCACGCGCACGCCCATGCCGCCGTGCATTTGCAGCGCCATATCGATTACACGTTGCGCGTTTTCGGTGGCCACCATTTTGGCCATGGCGGCCGCTGCGGTGTAGTCTCGCGCCTGCTGCGCGCCTTCGGTGCCGACACAGTCGCGCAGCCAGGCGGCGCGGTAGGTGAGCATGGCGCCAGCGTCAACCAGTGCCACCATCTCGCCGAGCTTAGCTTGGGTGAGCTGGAAGTCGGCCAGGCGCTGGCCAAACATCGGGCGCGCCTGCGCGTAGTCCACCGCCAGTGCCAGTGCGCGGCGCGCCATTCCCAGGGCCGCCGCCGCCACCGAGGCGCGAAAGATGTCCAGCGTACGCATGGCCAGCTTGAAGCCACCGTGCAATTCGCCCAACTGGGCGTCGGCCGGAAGTTGGCACTGGTCAAAGTGCAGCGTGGCCAGCGGATGCGGCGCCATGACAGCGATGTGCTCAGACGCGTCCAGCCCGGGCGTGGCTGCATCGACTATGAAGGCGGTGATGCCGCGCGTGCCCGCTTGGGCGTCGGTTTTAGCAAAAACGCAGTAGTAGTCCGCCATACCGCCATTGCTGATCCAGGTCTTGCTGCCGTGCAGGGTGACTGTGCCGCTGGGGCCCAAGGTGGCGCTGGTGGACATGGCCCCAGCGTCCGAGCCGGCCTGCTCCTCGCTCAGCGCGAAGGCGGCGATCAGCTCGCCCCCTGCCACTGCCGGGAGATAGCGGCTTTTTTGCGCCGCCGTACCGGCTAGGGTGATGGCGCCGCTGCCCAGACCTTGCATGGCAAACGCAAAGTCGGCCAGAGGTGAATAAAAGGCCAGTGTCTCGCGCAGGATCACTAGCGTGCGTGAATCCAGCTGCGCCCGTGCACCACCAAACGCGGCGGGCACACAATGCCGCAGCCAACCGGCCTGGCCCAGGCGGCGCACCCATTCCCGGCAGGCCTGGCGGTCGTCTTGCTCGTCAACCTGTTGCTTCGCCGCCCAGACTGACAGATCAGCAGCGAGTTGCTGGTGAGCCGCATCAAAAAACGGCAACTGCAGATGCGCGGTGGGGGCGAGCGTGGCCATGTGTCAGTTTCCCTCGAACACCGGTTTTTGCTTAGCGGCAAACGCCTCGTAGGCACGCCTGAAATCGCCGGTTTGCATGCAAATCGCCTGCGCCTGCGCTTCGGCCTCGACCGCTTGCTCGATGGTCATAGCCCACTCTTGTTGCAGCATGGTTTTGGTCATTCCTTGGGCAAAGGTGGGGCCCTGCGCCAGCGTGGCAGCCAGCACGTGGGCGTGCTCCAGCAAGTTTGCGCTGTCGTGCAACGCGTTGAAAAACCCCCAGGTCAGACCCTCGGCGCCGCCCATGGCGCGCCCGGTAAACAGCAGCTCGGAGGCACGGCCCTGTCCGATCACGCGCGGCAGCAACGCGCAGGCGCCCATGTCTGCCCCGGCCAGCCCGACCCGGGTGAACAAAAACGCAGTCTTGCTGGCGGGCGTGCCCAGGCGCAGGTCGCAGGCCAGCGCCATCATGGCCCCGGCCCCGGCGCAAATGCCGTCGATGGCACCGATGATGGGCTGGGGGCAGTAGCGCATGGTTTTGACTAGGTCGCCCGTCATCCGGGTAAATTCCAGCATCTCGGGCATGCTCATGCGCGTGAGTGGGCCGATGATCTCAAGTACATCACCGCCGGAACAAAAGTTTCCCCCCGCGCCGTTGAGCACCAGCACCTTGACATCGGTGGAGTATTTCAGAGCCTCAAACAGATTGCGCAGTTCGCAATACGAGTCAAAGGTCAGCGGGTTTTTACGCTCAGGCCGGTTCAGCGTGATGGTGCCCACCCCTTCGTGGTAACCCCAGGCAAAACTCCGGGCCTCGTAGGTCTGGGTTGCGGTGAACTGGCTGCGCATGGGGTTGCCGGCGCCGATAAAGTGTTTCATGGTGTGTCGGTGGATGGGGTTTGGGTCCTGTGGCTGTGTTCTTTGACCTTGCCCAGCAGGCGGTACAAAGTGCTGACTTCTTTTTCGCTCAAGGACCCGAATGCCTTCACGATCCAGTCTTCGTGGGCGCGGGCCATCGCGCCAAACTGCTTGCGCCCCTTGGCGGTGAGTTGGATGCGAAAGGCCCGCCGGTCGTCAGGCACGGCCACGCGCTGCACCAAGCCCTCAGTTACCAGCTGGTCGGTAATACCAGTGACGTTGCCACCAGTCACCATCATGCGGCGCGATAGGTCTTTCATTTTCATGCCCTCGGGCACGCGCTCAAGCTGGGCCAGCAAATCAAAGCGCGGCAAGGTCGTGGCAAAGCTTTCACGCAGGCCCGAGCGCACCTGGGTTTCAACGAGCTGGGTGCAGGTCAGCATGCGCAACCACAGGCGCAGGGCTTGTGGATGCTCCGCCATTGTGGTGCCGTGCAAGCGCGCTTCTTTGTCCATGGCGTGTGGGCTTTCGGGGTAATCAATCCAAATCAAAAGTCACGTTCCCCACAATGCCGTGGCGGCAATCATGTAGTTCATATAGAAATAGTTTAGGCATAAACTACTCTTTGTCAATCGGTGCTTTCCTGATCCTGTGTGGCGTTGACACAGCTGATCCGCCTTGCTAGAGTGCTTTAGATTTAAAGTAATCGGGCGCTGCGATGGCCCTTGGAGTGTGTATGAATATTGTGTGCATTGGTGGCGGCCCGGCGGGCCTGTATTTCGGTCTCTTGATGAAACTGAAAAACCCGGCCCACCAGATCACCGTGGTCGAGCAAAACAAGCCCTATGACACTTTTGGCTGGGGCGTGGTGTTCTCAGACGCCACTATGGACACGATGCGTATCTGGGACCCAGAGACAGCCGCCGAGATAGCGCAGGCGTTTAACCACTGGGACGATATTGCCTTGGAGTTCAAGGGCGAGGTTTTGCGCAGTGGCGGCCACGGTTTTGTAGGCATCGGGCGCAAAAAGTTGCTCAACATCTTGCAGCGCCGCTGCGAAGCACTGCATGTGAAGCTGGTGTTCGAGACGCATGCCCGCACGGACACTGACTACGCCGATGCCGACTTGGTGGTGGCCAGTGACGGCATCAACTCAGGGATCCGTGCGCGCTATGAAGAGGTGTTTCAGCCTGAGATCGTGGTGCGCCCCAATCGCTACATCTGGCTGGGTACGCATAAGCGCTACGACGCCTTCACTTTTTTGTTTGAGCAAACAGAACATGGCTGGTTCCAGGCCCACATCTACCAATTTGACGCCGACACCAGCACCGTGATTGTCGAGTGCCCCGAGGATGTTTGGCTTGCGCATGGTCTGGATCAGGCCGACGCAGCGCAGTCGATTGCCTTTTGTGAGCAACTCTTTGCTGCGAACCTGCAAGGCGCCGCGCTAATGACCAACGCGCGCCATTTGCGGGGTTCGGCCTGGCTCAATTTTCAGCAGGTCAAGTGCCGCAATTGGTCGCACTTTAACGGCCATAGCCATGTGGTGCTGATGGGTGACGCGGTGCACACGGCGCATTTCGCCATTGGCTCGGGCACCAAACTGGCGATTGAAGACGCCATTGAACTCACGCGCCAATTTGGCGTTCTGGGCGACTCGCCGGCAGACATACCGGCGGTGCTGGAAAGCTACCAGGGGCTGCGCATGGTGGACGTGTTGCGCCTGCAAAACGCAGCCTGGAACGCCATGGTCTGGTTTGAAGTGTGCGGTCAGCGCTACTGCGATCAGTTGCCGGGGCCGCAGTTCATGTATTCCATGCTCACCCGCAGCCAGCGCATTAGCCACGAGAACCTGCGCTTGCGCGACGCCCGGTGGTTGGGCGACTTTGAGCGCTGGTTCGCGCAGAGTGCCGGGGTGGTCACAACGCCTGGGCGCGCGCCGCCACCACCGATGTTCACGCCCTACACCGTTCGCGGCCTGACGCTAAAGAATCGCGTGGTCGTATCGCCCATGGCGCAGTATTCGGCGGTGGATGGCGTAGCCGGCGACTATCACCTGGTGCACTTGGGTGCACGCGCCATGGGGGGCGCGGCCCTGGTGTTTGCCGAAATGACCTGTGTGAGCGCCGATGCGCGCATCACCCCTGGCTGCCCAGGCCTGTACGCGCCCGAACACACTGCGGCCTGGGCGCGCATCGTGGACTGGGTGCACCAACACAGCGACGCCAAGTTCGCTATGCAACTGGGCCATGCCGGAGCCAAAGGCTCCACCCGACTGGCCTGGGATGGCATTGACCAAGCCTTGGAGGCAGGCAACTGGCCGTTGATCTCGGCCTCGCAGCAGCAATACCTGAGCGGCCTGGGCCAAGCTGCACGCGCCATGACGCGTACCGACATGGACCGTGTGACGGCAGACTTTGTCGCCAGCACCCGAGAGGCAGCGGCTATTGGCGTGGACTGGCTGGAGTTGCACTGCGCCCATGGCTAC
>CANHZG010000165.1 GCA_947464995.1 Comamonadaceae bacterium
AGGTGGTGCTCTAACCAGCTGAGCTATGCGCCTGAAGTTCAGCCTCAAATTATAGCAGCACGGTCGAGCACCAATCACTGTCTGGCCAGATTCAAGCGCACTGGCCCTTGAAGATGGTCACCCGATGACAGGCCAGTCCAACAGCGGTGCGACATAATTGGTCCTCAAGGCCCGCCCTTCTCGAGGTGCCATGGCCATACCCTATTTTCATCACTTCGGAGCATTTCATGGACATTGCAGGAAAAGTATTCATCGTCACCGGTGGCGCATCGGGATTAGGCGAGGGCACGGCGCGGATGCTCAGCGCACTGGGTGGTACCGTGGTTATTGCCGACATGCAAACTGAAAAAGGCGAGGCCATTGCCCGTGAAATCGGCGGCTCCTTTGTCAAGTGCGATGTCAGCAACGAAGCCGATGGTCAAGCCGTTGTCGCCAAGGCAGTTTCCCTGGGCAAACTCATGGGCTTGGTTAACTGCGCGGGCATCGCCCCGGCAGAAAAAACGGTCGGCAAACATGGTGCGCACAACCTGGGTGTTTTTACCAAATGCATTACCGTGAACCTGGTGGGCAGCTTCAACATGATTCGTCTGGCCGCTGACGCCATGTGTAAAAACGAACCCGAGGCCACCGGCGAGCGCGGCGTGATGATTTCCACCGCATCGGTCGCAGCGTACGACGGTCAGATTGGTCAGGCCGCCTACAGCGCGTCCAAGGGCGGTATTGTGGGCATGACCTTGCCGATTGCCCGAGACCTGGCGCGCAACGGCATCCGCAACATGACGATTGCCCCTGGCATTTTTGGCACACCCATGATGTTTGGTATGCCCCAAGAGGTGCAAGATTCGCTGGCTGCCAGCGTGCCCTTCCCTTCGCGCCTGGGCACGCCGCAGGACTATGCCAAGCTGGCGCAGCACATTTTTGAGAACGACATGCTTAATGGCGAGGTGATTCGCCTGGACGGGGCCATTCGCTTGGCGCCACGCTAAACCCTCACACACCGAAGCCGTCATCGGCCGATATGACTGCGCCATTGATGAAGTGGCTTTGGTCTGAACACAGCATCACCAGCAAGGCATCAAGGTCTTGCGGATGGCCTACCCGCTTGCGCGGCAGCATTTGCACCAGTTTTTTACCGCCATCGGTTTCCCAGTGGTGGTGGTTGATTTCGGTATCGATGTAGCCGGGGCAGATGGCATTGACATTGATGCCAAATTTGCCCCACTCCACGGCCATGGCCTTAGTCATCTGAATAACGGCCGATTTGCTCATGCAGTACACGCCGATTTGTGGCAAAACGCGCAGACCCGCCACGGACGCAATATTGACAATACGCCCCCCTGTAAAGCCACCAGGTGCCGTTCCTTTGGCCCGAGCGAGCATGCGCTTACCCACTTCCTGGGCTACGAAGAATGCGCCCTTGACGTTGGTGTCAAAGATGAAGTCATAGTCTTGGGGCGTAACGTCCTGCAAGCGCTGGGTGTTGCTGACGCCCGAGTTGTTGACCAAAATAT
Organism: Comamonadaceae bacterium; assembly: GCA_947464995.1. Lineage (GTDB taxonomy): Bacteria > Pseudomonadota > Gammaproteobacteria > Burkholderiales > Burkholderiaceae_C > Allorhodoferax. Next base: position 1,512 of record CANHZG010000165.1, read on the forward strand.
CAATCGGACCGACCTCGGTTTCCGCATGGGCCACTGCCGCCTTGATGGACGCGTGGTCGGTCACATCGAGCTCCATGGTATGGGCGTCACCGCCCTGCCCGGTTATTTCGGCCCGCAGCTCTTTGAGCTTGTCCACCCGCCGGCTGGCCAACACCACGGTCGCACCGGCTTGGGCAAGTGTTTTGGCAAACTGGGCGCCTAGACCACCGCTGGCGCCCGTAATGAAGGCTACGCGGCCCGACAAGTCAATGTTGTAAGCCATAAATCAAAACTCCTGGGTTAAATACAAATAGCTCAATTGACGGCGTGCGCCAAGGAATAAAATTCGATGCTTTGCAATCGGCCGTTCAGCGCAGACTGCGCGGCCATTTCATCTGTGTGCGCACCTTCGGATCATTATCCAGCGAGATTCCCATGAACCATTCAGAAATATTGGCCCAGTTTGGCCCCCGTGAATCCATGGACTACGACGTAGTCGTCGTCGGCGGTGGCCCGGGCGGCCTGGCGACGGCCATTCGCATCAAACAACGTGCGGCTGAAACCGGCAAAGAAGTTTCGGTGGTGGTGCTGGAAAAAGGCTCAGAACCAGGCGCACACATCCTGTCTGGCGCCATCATGGACCCCCGGGCGCTGACCGAACTGATTCCCGATTGGAAAGCCCGTGGTGCGCCGCTCAACCAGCCCGTGACCGACGACGCCTATGTTTTTTTAGGCGAAAAATCGGGTTTTCGGGTGCCCAATATGGTGTTGCCGCCGTTTGCCGACAACCACGGTAACTACATCGTCAGCCTAGGCGGTGTGACCAAATGGCTGGCCGAACAGGCTGAGGCTCTGGGCGTGGAGATTTTTCCAGGCTTTACCGGCGCCGAGATCTTGTACACCGACGCCGGCGCGGTCAAAGGTGTGGCCACCGGCAATATGGGCATTGGCAAAGATGGCGAGCCCATGGACAGCTTTCAGATCGGCATGGAGCTGCTGGGTAAATACACCGTTTTTGCCGAGGGTGCGCGAGGTCACCTAGGCAAGCAACTGATTGCCAAGTACCAATTGGACGCCGGGCGTGATCCGCAGAGCTTTGGCATTGGCATCAAAGAACTGTGGGAAATTGACCCGAGCCGCCACCAGCCCGGTTTTGTGATGCACACCGCCGGCTGGCCCATGGCATCCGATACCTACGGTGGCGCATTTTTGTACCACCTGGAAGGTAATAAGGTGGCGCTCGGTTTTGTGACCGGCCTGGGCTACACCAACCCTTACCTGAGCCCGTTTGAAGAGCTGCAACGCTGGAAAACCCATCCCAATGTGCGCTATTACTTTGAGAACGACAAGGGCGAAGTGAACGCCAAGCGCTTGTCGTATGGCGCGCGCGCCATCAATGCCAGCGGCCTGAACTCTCTGCCCAAAACAGTGTTCCCCGGCGGCGCCTTGGTGGGCTGTAACGCCGGCTATCTGAACGTAGGCCGCATCAAAGGCAGCCACGCCGCCATCAAGACCGGCATGCTGGCGGGTGAAGCGGCGTTCGAAGCCGTAGTGGCAGGCCGCCAGCACGACGAACTGAGCGCCTACCCTGAGGCTTTTGAGAAAAGTTGGTTACACACCGAACTCAACAAAGACCGCAACTTCAAAAACTGGTTCAAGTATGGCTTGACGGTGGCCACAGTGATGAACGGCTTTGAGCAATTTGTGCTGCGCGGCCGTATGCCTTGGACGCTGCGCAGAGACAAGGCGGACCATGAATACCTAAAGCCAGCCGCCCAATGCAAACCAATTGACTACCCCAAGCCAGACGGCAAGCTGACCTTTGACCGACTGAGCAGCGTATTCATCAGCAACACCAACCACGAAGAGCAACAACCCGCGCACCTGACGCTCAAGGATGCCTCAGTGCCGGTCAACATCAACTTGGCCAAATACGCGGGGCCCGAGGCGCGCTACTGCCCAGCCGGGGTGTACGAATACGTGAAGAACGACGACAACACCGACCGCCTGCAAATCAATGCCCAAAACTGCGTGCATTGCAAAACCTGCGACATCAAGGACCCTACGCAAAACATCGTCTGGGTCACACCGGAAGGCGGTGGCGGCCCCAACTACGCGGGCATGTAAGCGCCATGAAAAGGTACACCGAAGCGCATGTTTGGATTGCTTGCGACGACGCCGACGCCAGCGTCGCCACGGTAGGCATTACTGTGCACGCCCAAGAGGCTTTGGGAGACGTGGTTTTTGTCGAGCTACCTGCTATTGGTGCGGTCTTTGCGGCTGGCGAAAAAGCCGGCCTCGTGGAGTCGGTCAAAACCGCTGCCGACGTCTACATTCCAGTGGGCGGCAGCGTCACCGAGGTCAATGAGGTGCTGCGCTCCGACCCCAGCCTGGCTAACCGCGACCCTCTGGACGGCGGATGGTTCTTCAAAATCACCATGAGCCAGCCTTCGGAAATGGACACACTGATGGACGAACTTGCCTACACCGGTTTTGCCAACTAAGCCGCGCCAGGGCGCTGAGGCAAGGGGCCTGTGATGGAGCGCCCATCGCCTGCACCTCTGCGGGTGTTGAGCCTCATCCCCCCGATGACGCAGCTCAACACGCCCTACCCGTCCACCGCCTACCTCACCGGTTTTTTGCGTGTCAAGGGCGAGGACGCGGTTCAGGCCGATCTGGCGCTGGCCTTGGTGCTGGCGTTGTTCACCCCGCAAGGCTTGGGGCGTGTCCAGGCGCAGGCCTTGGCACAGCCCGAAGCGCAGCGTAGCGCGAGCGTGGACTGTTTTCTTGACCACTTTGACGAGTACCAGTCCACCATCGCTCCGACCATTGCCTTTTTGCAAGGTCGGGACTCGACGCTAAGTCACCGCATCGCAGGGCGCGGCTTTTTGCCTGAAGGTCCACGGTTTGCTGCGCTGGACGTTTATGGCGACGCCGAAGCCTCCGATCCGCTGGCCTGGGCATTTGGCGCGCTCGGCCAACAAGACCGCGCCCGCCACCTGGCCACCTTGTACCTGAACGACTTGGCTGATGTGCTGCGCGACGCCGTAGACAAGCGCTTTGAATTTGTGCGCTACGCCGAAAGCCTGGCGGGCAGCCAGGCCAGCTTCGAGCCCCTGGCCGTAGCACTGGCAGCCGCGCCCAATTTGATTGACGATGTGCTGCGCGACCTGACCTTGAACGCGATGGCGCAGCACCAACCGCAGCTGGTGCTCTTGTCGGTGCCCTTTCCCGGTGCGGTGTATGCGGCACTGCGCATCGCACAAACCATCAAGGCGCACTTTCCGCAGGTTCAAATTGCCCTTGGGGGCGGCTATGTCAACACCGAGCTGCGCGAGATAACGGAGCCTCGCTTGTTCGACTATGTGGATTTCGTCACCTTGGACGCCGGCGAGCGCCCACTGCTAGCACTGCTGGAGCACCTGCGCGGCAAACGATCGTTGAGCCGCCTGGTGCGCACCTTTGTGCGGGATGCGGCCAGCGCTCAGGTGAAGTACATGAACTGGGCCGAGCCCGACGTGCCGTTCGAGCAGGTGGGCACGCCCACCTGGGACGGTCTGGCGCTGGACAAATACCTGTCCTTGCTCGACATGCTCAACCCCATGCACCGCCTGTGGAGCGACGGGCGCTGGAACAAGCTGACCGTGGCCCAGGGCTGTTACTGGAAAAAATGCAGTTTTTGCGACGTCAGCCTGGACTACATCTCGCGTTACGAGACCGCCTCGGCGGCTACGCTGGTGGACCGCATGGAGGCCATCGTGGCCGAGACCGGGCAAACCGGGTTTCACTTCGTGGACGAAGCCGCCCCGCCAAAGGCGCTCAAGGCGCTGGCGCAGGAGATCTTGCGCCGTAAATTACAAATTTCCTGGTGGGGCAATATCCGCTTTGAGAAAACCTTTACGCCCGAGCTGGCCGAGCTGCTAGCGCAAAGCGGCTGCATCGCCATGTCCGGCGGGCTCGAAGTGGCGTCCGACCGGCTGCTGGATTTGATGAAAAAAGGCGTGTCCGTGGCCCAGGTGGCACGGGTGACCAAGGGGTTTTCAGACGCCGGTATCTTGGTCCACGCTTACCTGATGTATGGCTTTCCCAGCCAAACCGTGCAGGACACGGTGGACGCGCTTGAATACGTGCGCCAATTGTTTGAGGCTGGTTGTATCCAAAGCGGGTTCTTCCACCGTTTCACCTGCACCGTGCATTCACCCGTAGGCAAAGACCCGAAGGCTTACGGCATTATTTTGGACACTTTGCCCGTCGTGAGCTTTGCCAAGAACGACATCGGCTTTCACGACCCCAGCGGCGTGGACCACGACCTGCTAGGCCGCGGCCTCAAAAAGGCGATTTACAACTTCATGCACGGCCTGGCGCTGGAGAATGATGTGCGCAGTTGGTTTGACATGCCAAAAGGCGCATGCCCCAAGCCCAAGGTGGGGCGTAAGCGTATTGCCCAGGCGTTGTCTGAAAAGGCGGAATAAGCGACCGGCACAGGGACTAGCGCCTCGCCCGCGCTAGGCGATAGCCCCAATCGTCGCAATCACCCGGTCGGGTGCGCAAGTCCCAATCTGCTGGCCCATGTTGTAGCCATAGGGCACCGCCCACACGGGTACACCAGCATTGCGCGCGGTGGCCACGTCAATGCTGGAGTCCCCCACAAACAGCGCTTCTGCTGCCGTCACGCCAAACTTCGTCAAGCAGGAAAGCACACCCTCCGGAGATGGCTTTTTGGTCGCAAAGGTGTCGCCACAGATGATGGCTCCAAAGTAGGACGTGAGCGCATGGGCGTCAAGCACGGTCTTCGTGTAGACGCTTTCTTTGTTGGTGACCACGGCCAGGTGCGCGCCGCGCTGGCGTAGGCGCTCCAGGGTGTGCACCACATCGGCGTAAGGCTGGCTGCGGGTGCCACAGCGCTGGGCGTAATGCGTTTTGAACACCGCGGCGATACCGGGCAGGGCATCGGACGCACGCACCTCTGCGTCGGTCTGGCCTTGGCTAAACGCCAGGGCTTGCACCAGCAAGGTATGGGTGCCATGGCCAATCCAGTCGTTGACCTGTTGCTGCGCGACCGGCGCCAACGCAAAGTGGCTAAGCGTGTCGTTGACGGCGTCGCAAATCTCAGGGGCGGTTTCGACCA
>CANHZG010000166.1 GCA_947464995.1 Comamonadaceae bacterium
ACCGGCGCGCCCAGCACCGACGAAGAGGTGCTCGAAAAGCTGGCAGAGGACTTTCCGCTGCCCGCCAAAATCTTGGAACACCGGGGCTGGGCCAAACTCAAAGGCACTTATACCGACAAGCTGGCCCAGCTTGCCCACCCGCGCACCGGGCGGGTGCACACCCACTACGCGCAGGCGGTGGCGGTGACCGGGCGGCTGTCGAGCAACGACCCCAATTTGCAGAATATTCCCATCCGCACGCCCGAGGGGCGGCGTGTGCGCGAGGCCTTTGTGGCGCCTGCGGGCAGCGTAATTGCCAGCGCCGATTACAGCCAGATTGAACTGCGCATCATGGCCCACATCAGCGGCGACGCGGCACTACTAAACGCCTTTCACCACGGCCTGGACGTGCACCGGGCCACGGCGGCGGAAGTGTTTGGTTTGGCGGTGGACCAGGTCAGCAGCGAGCAGCGGCGCTACGCCAAGGTGATCAACTTTGGCCTGATTTACGGCATGAGCGCCTATGGCCTGGCGCGCAATCTGGGCATTGACAACACGGCAGCCAAAAACTACATCGAGCGCTACTTTGCCCGCTTTGCCGGGGTCAAGCGCTATATGGACGACACCCGCGCCCAAGCCAAAGCGCGCGGCTACGTGGAAACCGTGTTCGGTAGGCGCCTGTATTTGCCCGAGATCAATTCCCCCAACGGCCAGCGCCGCGCTGGGGCCGAGCGTGCCGCCATCAACGCGCCCATGCAGGGCACCGCGGCGGACCTGATCAAACTCAGCATGGTCAAGGTGCAGCAGGTGCTGGACGCCGAGCACCGCGCCAGCAAGATGATCATGCAAGTGCATGACGAACTGGTTTTTGAGGTGCCGCTGGCCGAAGTGGATTGGCTGAAGGTCGAAGTTCCGCGCCTGATGGCCGACGTGGCCGCCCTGAAGGTGCCGCTGCTGGCCGAAATGGGCGTGGGCCCTAACTGGGACCAGGCACATTGAGCGGGCGCGGCTTGGCCAATAAGGCCTGTCGCTGCGTGTGCAAAGGCCTGCGGCACAATCCCTGTCGGGGCTTTCAGTGTGCAAAGGCCTCCATTTACCCGCCTAGCGCTGCCCGAAAAGCAGACGCAGGCGACCCATGCCACACAGTAGGAAATTGAATGAACCACGACACCATGCAAGACGCCCAATCCCTTCTCAATGCACGCGCCAGTGACGCCCACCCCAGCCGCCGCACCGCGCTCAAAGCAGCCGTGGGTGTCGGTTTTGCCGCGTCCGTGCTTCCGGTCACCGCGCAGACCCTGGTCACCACACCTAGTGAAGGCCTGTTGGCCGGACGCATCACCATCGACGTCAATGGCTACGCCATGCCCGCCTATCGGTCGGCGCCCACGGGTGCCAAGAATGCGCCGGTAGTGCTGGTGGTGCCAGAGATATTTGGCGTGCATGAGCACATCGCAGACGTCACTCGGCGTCTGGCACATCTGGGATATCTGGCGATAGCACCCGACTTGATGGCGCGTCAGGGCGATGCTTCAAGCTATGCCGACATGGGTCAGTTAATGGCGCAAGTGGTGTACAAAGTGCCCGATGCGCAGGTAATGTCCGATCTCGATGCCACCGTAGCCTGGGCCGCACGTAACGGGGGAGACACCGATCGCTTGGCGATCACCGGATTTTGCTGGGGTGGGCGGATCACCTGGCTTTATGCCGCCCATCAGTCCAAGGTGAAAGTCGGGGTGGCCTGGTACGGTCGCCTGGTGGGCCAAAGCACGCCACTCACGCCGGTGCATCCGGTGGAGGTTGCAGCCAAGCTGAATGCCCCCGTGCTGGGTTTGTATGGCGGCGCTGACACCGGCATCCCCCTGGATTCGGTCGAAACCATGAAAACAGCCCTGGCAGCGGGTCCGGCAGCAGCCAAGGCATCGCAGTTCCTGGTCTATCCCGACACGCCGCATGCCTTTCATGCCGACTACCGGCCCAGCTACCGCAAGGAAGCGGCCCAGGACGGCTGGCGGCGTCTGACCCAGTGGTTCCTGGCCAACGGGGTTTGACGATGACTCTTTTGGCTATTTTGCTGGGCACCCTGTTTGCTGGTGTGGGTAGCGTGTGGGTGGCGGCGGGATTGAGTTTTGGCCTGCTGGCGCGCTACACGCAGCACATGCTCAGCCTGGCGGCCGGGGCCTTGCTAGCGACTGCTTTTATGCACCTGTTGCCCGAAGCGTTCGAGAGCCAGAGCAGCGCACACGATCTGTTTTTGACTTTGCTTATCGGCTTGGTTTTTTTCTTTTTGCTGGACAAAGCCGAGCTGTGGCACCACGGTCACGAGCATGGGGAGCACAGCTCCTTGGACCAGGACCCACAGGCACATCCACACCACGAAGGCCACCACCATGCACCACAGGCTGGTTCAACGGCCAATCCGCATAGCCACGCCAGCGGAGGCTGGGCTGTGCTGGCGGGAGACAGCGTTCATTGTTTTGGCGACGGGGTGTTGATTGCGTCGGCATTTATCGCCGATATCCGGCTCGGAGTGATCGCCTCCCTAGCGGTGTTGGCGCACGAGGTGCCGCACCACATGGGTGACCTGATGGTGCTGCGCGCCAATACCACGCACCGCAATGCGGCCTTGCTGAAGGTCTCCATGGCGGGTGCGGTTACGGCATTAGGTGGTTTACTCGGGTTTTGGCTGGTGGACCAATTGCAGGACTATTTGCCTTATTTCTTGGTGGTCGCTTCTAGCAGCTTTATTTATGTGGCCTTGGCCGACCTGATTCCCCAATTGCAAAAGCAACTGTCTGCCCCCCAGACGACGGCCCAAATAGCCTGGCTGCTGGCAGGTATCGGTTTGGTGACTCTGGTCAGCGGTTTGGCCCACGCGCACTAGATTTTGTTATTGCATCCTGCGGTACAGCACAATTCAACGACCAGGGCGCGCGGTGTGCAGACCCTGACACCTATTCTTTACCGAGTAATTCATCATGAATGCAAATGTAAAAGCCGAGAGTGATGCCATCGCCCTGGACACAGGGACTAATGCGCAGTGGCACGCGCGGCGCTTGGCGGCTACGCCGCGCGGCGTTGGCGTGATGGGTGATTTTTTCATTGACCATGCCAAGAATGCCGAGTTTTGGGACATTGAGGGGCGTCGCTTCATCGACTTTGCGGCGGGTATTGCGGTCCTTAACACGGGCCACGTGCATCCCAAGGTGCAGGCGGCCATTGCCCAGCAGTTGGAGCGCTTCACGCACAGCTGCTTCCAGGTGGTTCCCTACACCGAATACGTTTCGCTGGCTGAGCGCCTGAATGCCATGGTTCCGATTGACGGGCCGAAAAAGACGGCTTTCTTCTCCACCGGTGCCGAGGCGGTTGAAAACGCCGTCAAGATCGCCCGCTTTCACACCCAGCGCAGCGGAGTCATCGCTTTTGGCGGCGCGTTCCATGGCCGCAGCCTGTTTGCGGTGGCGCTGACCGGTAAGGTCCAGCCCTACAAGGCTGGTTTCGGACCCTTCGCACCCGAGATTTACCACGTGCCATTTCCCTGCCACTGCGCCGACCTGGCCGATACGCAGCACGCGATGGAGCAGCTTTTCAAGTGCGATATTGATCCCAAGCGGGTGGCAGCGATTATTTTCGAGCCGGTGCAGGGGGAGGGTGGCTTTAACCCGATCCAGACCGCTGCCGTGCAATGGCTGCGCGCGCTGTGCGATGAGCACGGAATCGTTCTCATCGCCGATGAAGTGCAAACCGGTTTTGCCCGCACCGGCAAGATGTTTGCCATGGAGCACCACGGCGTATCCCCGGACATCGTGACGCTGGCCAAGAGTCTGGCCGGTGGAGCGACCTTGTCCGCCGTTGTGGGTCGCGCAGACATCATGGACGCGCCCAACCCTGGAGGTTTGGGCGGAACCTATGCCGGCAACCCGCTGGCTGTGGCCGCTGCACACGCGGTACTGGACGTGATGGCAGAGGAACGTTTGTGTGAACGCGCGCAGGTGCTGGGTGCGCGCTTGGTCACGCACCTGCAAGCCGCCAAGGCAAAAAACCCCGCCATGGGCGATATTCGGGCCTTGGGCGCCATGGTGGCATGTGACTTTGTGCACCCCAGCACCGGGGCGCCGCACGCCGAGCGGGCCAAGCAAGTGCAGCAAGCCGCGCTCAAAAAAGGTTTGCTGCTGCTGACCTGCGGGGTGTACGGCAATGCCATCCGGTTTTTGTTCCCCTTGACCATCGAAGACAGCGTGTTCGCCGAAGCGATGCTTATTTTGGACAGCGTGCTGGCCTGAGCTAGCTGTTTGCGCTTTCGATGACACCGTATTTAGACACCATTGCGGCCCTGAAGTCCCAGGGTATTCATTCGCTATTGACCCAGTTTTGCGACTTGCATGGGGTGGCCAAAGGCAAGCTGGTGCCCGTGGAGGGCTTGCAGGAATGGGTGGAGCAAGGTGCCGGGTTCGCCGGTCCCAGCATTTGGGGTACCGGCTTGCCCCGGTTCGGCCCGCGCAGTGAATACTACGGGCGCGTGCAACTGGAGTCCTTACAACCCTTGCCCTTTATGCCGGGCGTCGCACGCGCCGTGTGTGACGGTTTTGCCGGGGGCCAGCCCTTGGAAACCTGCTCACGACAATTGCTCAAAACCGCGCTTGCAAGGCTGACAGCCCGGGGTTGGACCTTGTGGGTGGGTATCGAGCCAGAGTTCTTTTTGCTCCACGAGGGCGAGAGGGGGCGTTGGCAACTGGCCGACGTACAAGACCGTTTGGCTAAGCCGTCCTACGATTTTCAGTCCATCTACCGCAATGCCGACTTTTTGGAAGAGATGCGCAGCACGCTTGTTTCCCTGGGCTTTGGGCTGCAGCAAATGGACCACGAAGATGCGTGTGGCCAGTATGAAATCAATTACCGGTTTGATGATGCCTTGGCTGCGGCTGACCGATTCATGCTGTTCAAGATGGTGGCCCACGCCGTGGCGCAAAAGCACGGCAAGGTGTTCAGTTGCATGCCTAAACCGTTTGCCCATGCGCCAGGAAGCGGTCTGCATTTCCATCTCAGTATCACCGACTCTGCTGGCAGCGCCGTGTTTGCCGATGGGCAAGGTGATTTGGGCATGAGCCCTATGGGCCACCAGTTTGCGGCTGGCTTGTTACACCACGCAGATGCACTCAGCGCGGTTTGCGCCCCAACCGTCAACAGTTACAAACGCCTGGCGGTGAGCCAAAGCGCGTCGGGCACTACCTGGTCGCCGGTTTGGAAAGCCTATGGCGACAACAACCGCACCTGCCTGGTACGCACGGTGGCAGGGCGCATCGAATGGCGGTTGCCCGACCCGTCTTGCAACGTGTACGCAGCCATCGCCGCCACCCTGCTGGCCGGCTTGGATGGCGTTGACAAACGGCGTGCGGCACCGAAACCCTGCGACGAAGACCTTTACCTGCGCCACGCCAGCGGATTACCCATGCCAGCCAGGTTACCCAAGAACTTAGGGGATGCATTGGATGCCTTGGAATCAGCGACGGATCTCACCGAGGCCTTGGGTACGCCGTTTTGCCAGCAGTTCATCGCACTGCACCGTGTGCAGTGGGAGGCATATAGCCAGCAAGTGAGCGACTGGGAACTGGTCCGCTACGCGAACGCTTTCTGATGTTTGTTTGTCTCACGCCCTTTTGTGATGCGTGATCCAGTTCCGCATTATGAAAATATACGTTTTTTTGGCATCTAGAATATTTCGCAATGTGGAAATATGCTTTCTTTCGATGAAATTATTGAGGTAAGTAATTGATATTTAACAGAAAATTTTTAGTCTTATATAAGACATAAGATTTCTCATGTGTCTTATATAAGACCTAAAATACGCCTAGCGGCCCCGGAATTGCTACGCAAAGCGGTGCCCCCGTTTTACCAACTTAGGAGTGTTTTATGCCCCAATCCCTGAATGAACAATTAAGCCGCGAGCAGCAGATCGCCATACTGGAAAAAGACTGGGCGACCAACCCCCGTTGGAAGGGCATCAAGCGTGGCTATTCGGCTGCCGACGTGGTTCGTTTGCGTGGATCGTTCCAGGTCGAACACACCCTGGCGCGCCGGGGTGCGGAAAAGCTGTGGGAACTGGTCAACAACGAGCCCTATGTCAACTGCCTGGGTGCGTTGACCGGTGGCCAGGCCATGCAGCAAGTCAAAGCCGGCGTCAAGGCCATTTACCTGTCGGGTTGGCAAGTGGCTGCCGACAACAACGAGTACTCGGCCATGTACCCGGACCAGTCCCTGTACCCGGTGGATTCGGTGCCCAAGGTGGTTGAGCGCATCAACAACTCATTTACCCGTGCCGATGAAATCCAGTGGTCCAAAGGCGTAGGCCCCGGCGACAAGGGCTATATCGATTACCACGCCCCCATCGTGGCCGATGCGGAAGCGGGTTTCGGTGGCGTGTTGAACGCCTATGAATTGATGAAAGCGATGATCCGCGCTGGTGCCGGTGGCGTGCACTTTGAAGACCAGTTGGCGTCGGTGAAAAAATGCGGCCACATGGGTGGCAAAGTTTTGGTGCCAACCACCGAGGCTTGCCAAAAACTCATCGCAGCCCGCATGGCCGCCGACGTGTACGGCGTGCCCACCTTGGTCATTGCCCGCAC
>CANHZG010000167.1 GCA_947464995.1 Comamonadaceae bacterium
CCCCGCCCGCAGCGCATTGGTCTCAATGAACTCACGCCGCGGCTCCACGTCGTCGCCCATCAACATGGTGAACACGCGGTCGGCCTCAATGGCGTCGTCGATCTGCACTTTAAGCAGGCGGCGCACCGTCGGGTCCATGGTAGTTTCCCAAAGTTGGGCGGGGTTCATTTCGCCCAGGCCTTTGTAGCGCTGGCGCGCGGTGGCGTTTTCGGCCTGGGTAATTAGCCATGCCATGGCCTGGCGGAAGTCGCTGACTTTTTCTTCCTTTTGGCGTTCGCCCTCGCCGCGCATCACGCGCGCGCCTTCGGACAACAGGCCCTTGAAGGTGTTGGCGGCCTCGGCCAGCGCGGCGTAGTCGGCGCCATGTACAAAGTCCTGTGTCAGCACACTGCTTTTCACGTTGCCGTGGTGGCGGCGGCTGATGCGCAGAATCGGTTTGTCGGTGCGCACGTCAAACTCGCCTGCCACTTCCGCGTCGGGCAACATGGCTTGCAGTGCGGCGGCGGACACTTCGGCATCATTCACGGTGTCGAGCTTGAGCGCCACGCCGTCGGCCACCGAACGCAGAGCTTCGGCGTCCATAAAGTTCTTCAACCGCGCGATCACGGCCTGCGCAACCTGGTGCTTGCGCGCCAGCTCGGTCAGGGTGTCGCCTGAGATGGTGGTGCCATTTGGGCCACCGGTAAACACCGAGGCGTTGACCAGCGCAATGCGCAACAAGAAGTTGTCCAGGTCGCCCGCGCCTTGCAAATACAGCTCTTCTTTGCCGGCCTTGACCTTGTAGAGCGGCGGCTGCGCAATGTAGATGTGGCCGCGCTCCACCAGTTCGGGCATCTGGCGGTAAAAGAAGGTGAGCAGCAGCGTGCGGATGTGCGCACCGTCCACGTCGGCGTCGGTCATGATAATGATGCGGTGGTAACGCAGCTTGGCGACGTTGAAGTCGTCGTTGCCGGTGGTGCCCCCGGCCTTGCCGATGCCGGTGCCCAAGGCGGTGATCAGAGTCAAAATTTCGTTGCTGGTCAAGAGCTTTTCGTAGCGCGCTTTTTCGACGTTCAAAATCTTGCCGCGCAGGGGCAGAATGGCCTGGAACTTGCGGTCGCGCCCTTGCTTGGCGCTGCCACCGGCCGAGTCGCCCTCGACAATGTAAATCTCGCACATAGCAGGGTCTTTTTCCTGGCAATCGGCCAGTTTGCCGGGCAGGCCCATGCCGTCCAACACGCCTTTGCGGCGCGTCATATCGCGCGCCTTACGGGCGGCTTCGCGGGCACGGGCGGCCTCAATGATCTTGCCGACGATGATCTTGGCGTCGGCCGGGCGCTCTTGCAGGTAGTCGGCTAGCAGCTTGCTCACAATGTCTTCCACCGGGCCGCGCACTTCGCTGCTCACCAGCTTGTCCTTGGTCTGGCTGCTGAACTTGGGCTCGGGCACTTTGACCGAGAGCACGCAGGTCAGGCCTTCGCGCATGTCATCGCCTGTCACTTCCACCTTGGCTTTTTTCGCCAGCTCGGACTCGTCAATGTATTTGTTGATGACGCGGGTCATGGCTGCGCGCAGACCGGTCAGGTGGGTACCGCCGTCGCGCTGGGGGATGTTGTTGGTAAAGCACAGCACTTGCTCGTTGTAGCCGCTGTTCCACTGCATAGCCACTTCAACGCCGATGTTGGTGTTTTGGTCGCTTTGGCGGTCGCCCATGGCGTGGAAAATGTTGGGGTTCAACACCGTCTTGCCCTTGTTGATGAAGTTCACAAATCCTTTGACGCCACCAGCGCCCGAGAAGTCGTCTTCCTTGCCACTTCGCTCGTCTTTGAGGCGAATGCGCACGCCGTTGTTCAAAAAGCTGAGTTCGCGCAGGCGTTTGCTCAAAATCTCGTAATGGAAGTCGTTGTTCTCTTTGAAGATGTCTGTGTCGGGCAAAAAGTGCACTTCAGTGCCGCGCTTTTCGGTGTCGCCCATGACCTTCATGGGCGAGACTTCCACGCCACCTTGGGTTTCCAACAATCGGTTTTGCACAAAGCCGCGGCTGAATTCCATCACATGCACTTTGCCGTCGCGCCGAATCGTCAGGCGCAGCATTTTGGACAGCGCGTTCACACAGGACACGCCCACGCCATGCAGGCCGCCCGAGACCTTGTAGCTGTTTTGGTTGAATTTGCCACCCGCGTGCAGCTCGGTCAAGGCAATTTCGGCCGCCGAGCGCTTGGGCTCATGCTTGTCGTCCATCTTGATGCCGGTGGGGATGCCGCGTCCGTTGTCCACCACGCTGACCGAGTTGTCGGTATGGATAGTGACCAAAATGTCGTCGCAATGGCCTGCCAGCGACTCGTCGATCGAGTTGTCCACCACTTCAAACACCAGGTGGTGCAGGCCAGTGCCGTCAGACGTGTCGCCGATGTACATACCCGGGCGCTTGCGCACGGCCTCCAGACCCTCCAAGATTTGGATCGAGCCTTCGCCATAGGCCTCGGACGCACCGGCCTGGTGGGCGTCGATGGTGGGCTGAAAGTTGGAACTGTCTAAGCCGCCTTCGCCGGTATGCACGTCTTCTTCCTTGTTACCTGGGGGAACTGCGTGCGGGTTTTCTTCTGTCATGGCGTGTATTTCGCTTATTTTTCGGGGTTCTGGAAGGATCAAACCCCCGGAGTTCCGGGGGTTTGATCCAAGGCAAGGCCACAGCGGCGGGCCTTAAATTCGCATGGGCATCACCACGTACTTGAAGGTCGCGTTGTCGGGAATCGTCAGCAAGGCAGAGCTGTTGCCGTCAGTCAGCTCCAGAGAAACCATCTCCTGCCCCATATTGGAGAGGGCGTCGATCAGGTAGGTGACATTGAAACCAATTTCTATGCTGTCGCCACCGTAGTCGATGTCCAACTCGTCTACCGCCTCCTCTTGCTCCGCGTTGTTCGACGCCAGTCGCAGGGTGCCAGGGTCAATGTTCAGGCGCACGCCTTTGAACTTGTCACTAGTCAAAATCGCCGTGCGCTGCAAGGTTTTGAGCAAAGTGTCGCGCCCCAAGGTGATCTTGTTTTTGTGGTTTTTCGGGATAACGCGGTTGTAGTCGGGGAACTTGCCTTCGACCAGCTTGGTCACAAACTCCATGCCGCCAAAGGTAAAGCGCGCCTGGTTGCTGGCAAATTGCATCTCGATGGCACCTTCGGCATCGGATAAAAGGCGCTGCAATTCGATTACGGTTTTGCGCGGCAGGATCACCTCTTGCTTGGGCACTTCCACGTCCAGCGTGCTTGATGCAAACGCCAGGCGGTGGCCGTCGGTGGCCACCAGGCTGAGTTGCTTACCCTCGGCGACGAACAAAATGCCATTGAGGTAGTAGCGAATGTCGTGCACCGCCATGGCAAACGACACCTGTCCGAGCAGGCTTTTCAGGGTTTTTTGCGGCACGCTAAACACGGGACCAAAAGTGGCCGACTCTTGCACCAGCGGAAAGTCTTCGGCCACCAGGGTTTGCAAGGTGAACTTGCTTTTGCCACCTTTAAGGATGATTTTGTTTTGGCTCGATTCCAGCGACACGGTCTGGTCAGCGGGCATGGTGCGCAAAATGTCGATCAGCTTGCGCGCGCCAACGGTAGTGCTGAAATCACCGTCGTCGCCCCCTAGCGCGGCGCTGGTGCGGATTTGGATTTCCAGGTCGCTGGTGGTGAACTGCACGGCGTCACCAGATTTACGCACCAGCACATTGGCCAAAATGGGTAAGGTATGGCGGCGCTCCACAATGCCAGCGACCGATTGCAATACGGACAACAGCTGGTCTTGTGTTGCTTTCAATACGATCATTTTTATCTCCGTTTTCAAACTTTTTGACTTTACCGACCCAGGCCGCGCGGGATCGCCATTTTCGCCGTTTTATTCCTATTTACCTGCGGCAACAACCCCTTTTTCTACTAGCCCTTGAGGGTTTGCTCCAAAACGTGCAGCTGTTGGTTGAGCTCGGTTACCTGCTGGCGCTCGCCACCAATCTTGCGCACGGCGTGCAAAACCGTCGTATGGTCGCGCCCGCCAAACAGTTCCCCGATTTCTGGAAGACTCTTTTGCGTTAATTCTTTGGCCAAATACATCGCAATTTGGCGTGGCCGGGCGATGCTGGCCGGGCGCTTTTTGGAATACATGTCTGCGACTTTGATTTTGTAGTAGTCAGCGACCGTTTTTTGAATGTTTTCCACAGAAATTTGCCGGTTCTGAATCGACAGCAGATCGCGCAGCGCCTCACGCGCCAAAGGAATCGAAATTTCCTTTTGGTTAAAGCGTGAGTACGCCAGGCACTTGCGTAAGGCACCTTCGAGTTCACGGACGTTAGAACGCACATTTTTCGCGATGAAAAACGCCACCTCTTCGGGCATCTCAGCGCCCTCGACGCGGGCTTTGTTGATCAAAATGGCAACCCGCATCTCCAATTCGGGCGGCTCAATGGCAACCGTTAGACCCGAGTCAAAGCGCGAAACCAGCCTCTCATGGATGTCGGTCAGGCCTTTGGGGTAGGTGTCGCTGGTCATGACGATGTGCGACTTTTTCGCCAGTAGCGCCTCAAACGCGTTGAAGAACTCCTCCTGCGTGCGCTCCTTGTTGGCAATAAATTGCACGTCGTCAATCAGCAACAAGTCCAACGAGTGGTACTTGTCCTTGAACTCGTCAAAGGTCTTGCGCTGGTAAGCTTTCACCACGTCTGAGACGAATTGTTCGGCATGGATGTACAGCACTTTAGCGCCAGGCTTGTCGGCCAGCAGGCGGTTGCCCGCAGCGTGCATCAAATGGGTTTTCCCCAAGCCAACGCCCCCATAAATGAACAGGGGGTTGTACAGGTGGCCCGGAACCGTGGCGACGTGCATCGCGGCTGCACGCGCCATGCGGTTGGCGGTACCCTCGACTAAGGTGTCAAAGGTCAACATGCTGTTGAGCCGGTGTTTGGGGGGCTCGGGGGCAAGCAGATCACCCGCAGCCATTGCGCGGACCGGGGGTTGCGCGATGGCCGGTTCGCTTGCCGCGCGAACCGGCGCCTCGCGCGGCGCAATAGCCAGCTCAAGCTGCACGGGCTGGCCACAGAGTTTTTCTAAATGCTTGGCAATAGGCTGGCTGTATTGCGCCCGAATCCAATCCAACTTAAACCGGTTGGCCACAAACACTACCACCTTGCTCATATCGCTTGAAACCTGGGCGCTCAAAGGCTTGATCCAGGTGTTGAATTGCTGCTCCGGCAGGTCCATTGCCAGTTGCTCCATGCAGGATTGCCATAGACCGGCACCCGGATCTTGCGCAGAGACATCATCTAACAGCGGAAAAATGGAGGAGGACATGGCAGGTATTTTGTCTGTGGATAGCATCTGGAAACTGGGTGCCGAATTACATATTATCAAACACTTATCCACAATTTTTTAGAGGCGGTGCGAAGGGCATGTTAACCGTTTCTACGGCACCCTCAAAACAAAAATTCAAGGAGCCAGCGCGGCTACCGGGCCTCGCCCAAACCGCCGCGCAGCCCACTTGGGCGCCCCGTTATTGCCGGATGACAAAAAATTTGCGATAATGGAAGGCTTCCCTGTAAGGTGACGGGGAACTTACCGGCGGGGCGTGCTCAAATTTAGGCGCCCGCGTCAGCACCGCATAGACAGGAATTCCAAATGAAACGTACTTACCAACCCTCGAAAATTCGCCGCGCCCGGACCCACGGATTTTTGGTTCGCATGAAAACCCGTGGTGGCCGTGCGGTGATCAACGCGCGCCGTGCCAAGGGTCGCAAGCGCCTGGCGGTCTAAACAGCCCTGTCAAGGCCTCGGCCTGAACGTGCAGCGGCTGCAAACCAGGCCCCAATTTCAGGCAGCGTTGGCTGGAGGCGTTGCAGCGCGAACCGCGCATTTCGCGCTTCATAGCTGCCCCTTTGAGGCGCTGGCCCCGGCTAGGGATGGGGCGCCACCGCTAGGGCGCGCCCTAGCGGAATTTTGCGTCTCGCAGCCTGCTTTGGGTGCCATGGTGCCCAAACGCTGGGCAAAACGCGCAGTGACCCGCAACACCATCAAACGACAGATTTACGCCGTGAGTTCGCAGTTCAGCCCATCTTTGGCGCCTCGCGCACATGTGGTCCGCCTGCGCGCCACGTTTGATCGCAAGGAGTTCGTCAGCGCCACTTCGGAGGCGCTCAAAGCGGCCGTGCGCGCTGAGTTGCTGGACCTTTTTGCGCGCGCCAACACACCCCGAGCGCACGCCTGACCATGATGCAAGCCCTGTTGCTGGCCATCGTCCGGGCTTATCGCCTCTTACTCAGTCCTTGGCTGGGCACGGCTTGCCGTTTTGAACCCACCTGCTCTGTGTATGCTTTGGAGGCTTTGGAAAACCATGGTGCAGCCACTGGCAGTTACCTGGTGTTATCCCGACTCGCTCGCTGCCAACCCTGGTGCGCCGGGGGCCACGACCCGGTCCCGCCCGAAAAACCCCGGCCCTTTAGCCGCCTGACTTCTCCCTCTTCCGAAAAGAAAACTTCATGAACGATATTCGCCGCACCATTTTGTGGGTGATCTTTGGCTTTTCCATGGTGCTGCTGTGGGACCAATGGCAAATTTATAACGGC
>CANHZG010000168.1 GCA_947464995.1 Comamonadaceae bacterium
CGCTGGCGCGCCGTCCGGCCGAGTGGCGGGCGTTTTTTGCGTACCACGATGCGCTGATGCTGCGCGAGGAGTCGAGCCTGACCAAGGGGGAGCGCGAAATGATCATCACCACCACCAGCGCGGCCAACCACTGCCTGTATTGCGTGGTGGCGCACGGCGCTATTCTGCGCATTTACGAGAAAAAACCGCTGGTGGCCGACCAGGTGGCCATCAACTACCGCAAGGCGGACATCAGCCCGCGCCAGCGCGCCATGCTGGACTTTGCGATGAAGGTCTGCCTGGAGAGCCACACCGTGATTGATGCCGACTTTGAGGCCCTGCACGCCCACGGCTTTGACGACGAGGACATTTGGGACATTGCGGGCATTACCGCGTTTTTTGGCCTGTCCAATCGCGTGGCCAACGCCACCGGCATGATGCCCAACCCCGAGTTCTACCTGCTGGGGCGCGCGCCGCGGCAAAAATAGTGCGCCTGCTGCTCCGCCCCCTGGCTCTCACGCTGGCGCTGGCTAGCGCGGTTGCCACCAGCCTGGCGCAAAACGCGCCCAACGCCCCCGCCCAACCCGAAGGCGCCAGCGCCTTCCACCCCAAGCCGGGCTGGGCCACCCGCAGTTTTGCTGTAGCCGCCGCCAACCCGTTGGCCACCGAAGCGGGCGATGCCATGCTGCGCGCCGGTGGCAGCGCGGTGGACGCGGCCGTTGCGGTGCAAATGGTGCTCACCTTGGTGGAGCCACAAAGCAGCGGCATTGGCGGCGGCGCGTTTTTACTGCACTTTGACGGCAAAACCACCCAAGCTTTTGATGGCCGCGAAACCGCGCCCGCAGCCGCGACGCCCGCGCTGTTTCTGAAGGCCGATGGCCAACCCATGGCCATGCGCCAAGCCACGGTCGGCGGGCGATCGGTGGGCGCGCCAGGCGTGCTCCCCATGCTGGCGCTGGCCCACCGCCAGCACGGCAAGCTGCCCTGGGCGCAGTTGTTCGCCCCAGCCATCGCGCTAGCCACAGACGGCTTTGCGATCAGCCCGCGCATGGCCACGCTGCTAGCGGCAGAGACCGATCTGAAGACCGACCCAGTGGCGGCCCGGTATTTTTACGATGCCAGTGGCCAGCCCTGGCCGGCAGGCCACATCTTGCGCAACCCCGAGCTGGCCGCCGTGCTGCAGCGCATCGCCGCAGAAGGCCCGAACACTCTGACGAAGGGCGCAGTGGCGCAGGCAATTGCTTCGAAGGTGCAGGGCCACGCCAGCAACCCCGGCGGCTTAACCACCACCGACCTGGCCGCGTACCAGCCGATCGAACGCGTGCCCTTGTGCATGGCCTACCGGGTCGCGCAGACACCGCCGCGCAACTACCGCCTGTGCGGCATGCCGCCGCCCAGCTCCGGCATGCTGGCGATGGGCCAAATCTTAGGCACCCTGGCGCATACCCCGGCGGGCACTTTGGCGCTAGAAGTCGAACAACCCGGCGCCCCCTGGCTGCACCTCTATACCGAATCCGCACGCCTGGCGTTTGCCGACCGCGCCCAGTTTGTCGGCGACCCGCAGTTCGTCAGCGCGCCTAATGGCGGCTGGGCCAGCCTGCTCGACGATACCTATCTCGCCCAGCGCGCTGCGCTTATTGCCCCCAGCGGCCCGCGCATGCCCCGCGCACTCCCCGGCCAACCCGGCGCGGTTCGCAGCAGCTACGCGCCCATGGCGGCGCAGACCGAGCACGGCACCTCGCATATTTCGGTAGTCGACGGCTGGGGCAACGCGCTGGCCATGACAACCACAATAGAAGACGCCTGGGGCGCACGCCTCATGGTCAACCGGGGTGTCGGCTTGGAAGGCGGCTTTTTGCTCAACAACCAGCTCACCGACTTCAGCTTTGCGCCCACAGGCGCCGACGGCAAACCCGTGGCTAACAGGGTGGAGCCGGGTAAACGCCCGCGTTCGTCCATGTCGCCAACGCTGGTGTTTGACGCCGACAGCGGCCAGTTGCTCGCCACCCTAGGCCGCCCCGGCGGCGCCTTCATCATCCACTTCACCGCCAAAACCCTTTACGCCCTGCTGCACTGGGGTCTGAACGCCCAAACGGCGATTGACCTGCCCAACTTTGGCGCCATGGAGGAGGTGCTGGTGCTGGAAAAAGGCCGTTTTGACGCATCCACTGCCAGTGCGCTCAAGGCGCGCGGCCACTTGGTGGTGCAAGTGCCGCTGCCCAGTGGCCTGCAAGCCATTGCGCGCACACCCAATGGCTGGTTTGGCGGCGCCGACCCCCGGCGCGAAGGTGTGGTGCTGGGCGACTAAGGCCGGCGCAGCGCCCCCAGAAGGGCCCACTTCTACAATGAACGAATGGCGATACCGCAAACCTTTATCCAAGAGCTGATTGCGCGCGCCGACGTGGTAGACATCGTCGGGCGCTACGTGCAGCTCAAAAAAGGCGGCGCCAATTTCATGGGCTTGTGCCCGTTTCACGGCGAGAAATCGCCCTCGTTTTCGGTCAGCCCCACCAAACAGTTCTACCACTGCTTTGGCTGCGGCAAGAACGGCAACGCCATCAGCTTTTTGATGGACCACGCCGGAATGAGCTTTGTGGAAGCGGTGCACGACCTGTCGCAACAGTACGGGATGCAAGTGCCCGAAGACGAAGCCTCCCCCCAAGACCGCGCCCGAGCACAAGAGCAGCGCGAAAAGCAACACACCCTGAGCAGCGTGCTGGAAAAAGCCGGTGAAGCCTACCGCCGCAACCTCAAAGACGCGCCCGGCGCCGTAACCTACCTCAAGGGCCGGGGCCTCTCCGGCGAAATTGCCAAACAATTTGGCCTGGGCTACGCCCCCGAGGGCTGGCGCAGCCTGGCCAGCGTGTTCCCCAGCTACGACGACCCGCTGCTGGTGGAAAGCGGCCTAGTAATCAGCAACGTCGAGGAGGGCAGCGAAGAAAAGCGCTACGACCGCTTTCGCGACCGCATCATGTTTCCCATTCGCAATATCAAGGGCGAATGCATAGGCTTTGGCGGGCGGGTGCTGGGCGACGAAAAGCCCAAATACCTCAATTCTCCCGAAACCCCGGTGTTTAGCAAAGGCCGCGAGTTGTATGGCCTGTTTGAGGCGCGCGCGCATTTGCGCGACAAGGGTTATGTGCTGGTGACCGAAGGCTATATGGACGTGGTAGCGCTGGCGCAGCTGGGCTTTCCCAACGCCGTGGCCACCTTGGGCACCGCTTGCACCAATGACCATGTGCAAAAGCTGTTTCGCTTTACCGACGCGGTAGTGTTTAGCTTTGACGGCGACAGCGCCGGGCGGCGCGCGGCGCGCAAGGCCTTGGACGGAGCGTTGGCCTTTGCCACCGACGTGCGCAGCATCAAGTTCTTGTTTTTGCCCTCCGAACACGACCCGGACAGTTTTATCCGCGCCAACGGTGCCGACGCCTTTGCCGATTACGTGGCCCAGGCAACTCCGCTGAGCCGGTTTTTAGTCGAATCCGCCAGCGAGGGCTGCGACCTGCACACGGCCGAAGGCCGCGCGCACCTGTCGAGCAACGCCAAGCCTTTGTGGATGCAACTGCCCGAAGGCGCTTTGAAACTCCAACTATTGGCTGAGATTGCCGATCTGGTGCAGCTCACCAACCGCGAACTCGGTGAGTTGTGGATGCCGCCAGCGCGCTCAGGCAGCAAAGATGCTGCCCGCCGCCCACCGTACCGGGGCGCCGGTTACGACAGCGCGGCGGCGCCTGGCTTCGGTGTAGCGCCATTTCAGCGCGGCACGGCCTATGGCCCCCGGCCGGTGACGAGCCGCCCGCGGATCGGGGGGCGCGCCCGCCCGGCCAGTCGCGCCGACCACGCCACCCGGATCTTGCTAGGGCAAAGCCACCTTTGGGAAGCACTTTCCAGTGAAGACCACAGCATGCTGTGCACGCTGCCAGAGCCGCACGGCGCCCTGTTCGTCTGGCTGGAAACGCAGTTGCACGAACATGGGCCGCTGACTTGGAACGCTTTGCGGCCTGAGGCGGCAGGCCAAGCCTTTGAGGACCTGGCGCTTCGCCTGATGTCGGACGAGGCCGCCACGCCAGGGCATAACGAGGAGGCGGTTTTGGAACTGCAGGATGTTTTGCTGCGACTGGCCATCGACCGCATCGACGCGGAAATGAAGCAAATTGCCGAATCACCGCCGGACGCCGACGTGGGCCAGCGCTACCGCGCCATGAAGGACCGGCGCGCACCGCTGGCCGCGCAACTCGAAACCTTAATTAGAAAAATGTCGGAAAAGGTATAATCCGTTTTTTTCGGCAAGAGCGACAGCAGCACCTCCGGGCATCCGGCCAAGCAGTGACACCGATCACACCGGCCAACCCACCGCAAGGACTGCAAGCCAAATGTTCGCCCACCATCTTGCCTGTGAATACCCAAAGCCCGCCACCCTGCTGTGCCCCGCCGTTGTTTTGCATTTTGTAAAACCGGGGCGTGTCAGCCTTACACTTTTTTTGTTCTGAGGTTGCAAGATGCCGTCACCGAAATCCACCAAACCCGCTCCATCCAAAACGAAACCTGGCGCGAAATCGGCTGCAAAACCCCAGAAAGCAGCTCCTGCTGCGCCCCCCACCAAACCCAAATCAGTGGCCAAACCCAAGGTAGCGGCCAAGCCCGTCGCTGCCGCAAAACATCCCTCGAAAGCAAAAACTTTGTCCCCAATCCCCGCGAAGCCCGTCCCTGCTGCAAAAACCAAAGTTGCAGCGGTAAAGCCTGCAACAAAACCGGTCAACGCCCCAGCTGCTAAGACCAGCAAATCCGCCGCCGCACCTGCGGCCACTGCAACAACAAAAACCAAGAACAAAACCCCGGCGGTGGTTGCAAAACCAGTAGCTAAACCAGTGGCCAAACCAGTAGCCAAGGTGGCAGTCAAACCGGCTGTCGCACCCAAGGAAAAGGCCAAGGCCAGTCCTAAAGCCAAGGCGGCTAAGGCCACGCCACTGCCCCTAGGCGGTGACGATGCCGACCTGTCCGACATCGAGGCCGAACTCGAGGCAGAACCGGTCGCATCGGTTGCTGGTGAAAAAGTCAAACCCCTGCGCATGAAGATCAGCAAGGCCAAAGAGCGCGCCTTGATGAAAGAGTTCGGGCTGGAAGAAACCATCCTCTCTGAGGAAGAAAAAACCAAACGCCGCCTCGCCTTTGTGGCGCTGATCAAGCTTGGACGCACCCGTGGCTACCTGACGCACGGCGAGATCTCGGACCACTTGCCGGGCAAACTGGTCGACGCCGAAACCATGGAAGTAGTCATCTCCATGCTCAATGACATGGGTGTGGCGGTCTACGAGCAAACGCCAGACGCTGAAACTCTGCTGCTCAACAACAACGTGGCTACCGCCGCCACCGAAGCCGAGGCCGAGGAAGAAGCGGAAGCCGCCTTGAGTACCGTCGACAGCGAATTTGGCCGCACCACCGACCCGGTACGCATGTACATGCGCGAGATGGGAACGGTCGAACTGCTGACCCGAGAAGGCGAGATCGAGATTGCCAAACGCATTGAAGGCGGTCTGATGGCGATGATGGAAGCCATTTCCGGCTCTCCCGCCACGATCGCCAAGATTCTGGAGTTGGGCGAAGAAATCCGCGAAGGCAAGGTGGTGATTACCACCATCGTGGACGGCTTCTCCAACCCCAACGAAGCCGACGACTATGTCGCCGAAGAAGACTTTGACGAATTCGATGCCGACGATGACGACGATGGCAAAGGCGGCTCCAAGGCGCTGACCAAGAAACTCGAAGAGCTTAAGCGCGAGGCCATGGTGCGCTTTGACCACTTGCGCGAACTGTTCGAGAAGATGCACACCATCTACGACAAAGAAGGCCACGGCACCCCTGCCTACTCGAAAACGCAAAAACTGCTTAGCGAAGAGCTGATGACCATCCGCTTTACTGCCAAGGCGATCGAGAAGCTGTGCGACATGGTGCGCGGCCAAGTGGACGACATACGCAAAAAGGAACGTGAGCTGCGCCGCATCATTGTGGACAAGTGCGGTTACAGCCAGGAAAACTTCATCGCCGACTTCAGTGGCCGCGACAAAAACGGCAATCGCATTGCCAGTCAATTGCTCAACCTGAAGTGGATTGAGAAGCAGGCCGCCGCAGGCAAGCCCTGGAGCACGGTGATGGCGCGCAATATTCCGCCAGTACAAGACCTTCAGCAAAAGCTCATCGACCTGCAAACCAAGGTCGTGGTTCCGCTAGAGCTGCTCAAGGACATCAACAAGCGCATGAACCAGGGCGAGGCGTCCAGCCGCGCCGCCAAAAAAGAGATGATCGAGGCCAATTTGCGCTTAGTGATCTCGATTGCCAAGAAGTACACCAACCGTGGCTTGCAGTTCCTGGACCTGATTCAGGAGGGCAATATCGGCCTCATGAAGGCGGTCGACAAGTTCGAATACCGCCGGGGCTACAAGTTCTCCACCTACGCCACCTGGTGGATTCGCCAGGCCATTACCCGCTCGATTGCCGACCAGGCACGCACCATCCGCATCCCGGTGCACATGATCGAGACCATCAACAAGATGAACCGCATCA
>CANHZG010000169.1 GCA_947464995.1 Comamonadaceae bacterium
GCCGGTTGATGATTCGAGCAAGCTGGAAATCGGCAGCATTTATCGCCGCTTCTGTTCGAGGTTGGCAGATGGACTCAAGGAGTTAGGAATATTTGCTGAACCTGGGTTGGTCAACGGCTCGTTTTGCGACGGACGGTTTAACCTTGCGGTGCATGGCCGAAAGCTAGTTGGCACCGCCCAAGCATGGAAACGCATTCAGACGCGGCAAGTTGTCTTGGCGCACGCGGTAATTTTGGTGGATGTGGACACGGTGAGCTTGGCTTATTCGGCCAATGAATTTGAGGCGTCCATTGGCTCTGACGTGCGCTACAACGCCAACGCCATTACCTGCGTGGCGCAGGAAAGCTGCTTCGGCGGCGACGTTGAAGTCCAAGCACTAAGCGCTCTGGCAGAACAGTTTTCTAAACAAAAGGAGATTTCTTATGGTTTTAATTGAATTCGCAATGGCGCCGGTCGGCACCGGTGAAAGCGTTAGCGCACACGTCGCAAAGATCATTGATTTGATAGACCGCAGCGGGGTCGACTACCAGTTAACGCCCATGGGAACCATTTTGGAAGGTGAATGGGACGAGGTCATGGGTGTCGTCAATGCTTGCTTTCATCTCTTGGAGAAAGATTTCAACCGCATATCTGTCGCCCTCAAAGTGGATTATCGCGCTGGGCCCAAAGGCCGCCTCAAGTCCAAGACCGCGTCGGTCGAGGCAAAGGTCGGTAGAAAACTCAGCACCTGATCAATGATGACAGGCGTAAGTTTTTCTGGAAATACCGACATCCAATGCGACCTGCTGGTAATCGGCGCTGGCCCGGGCGGCTATTCGGCTGCGTTTCGCGCGGCAGATCTCGGACTCAAGGTTGTGCTTGTCGAACGCTATGCACAACTTGGCGGGGTATGTCTGAATGTCGGGTGCATCCCGTCTAAAGCACTGCTTCATGTTGCGTCGGTAATGGACGAGGTGCAACACCTGGAAGCACTTGGAATTAACTTTGGTAAGCCAGAGGTCAATATCGATCTGCTGCGGGCTCACAAAGACAAAGTTATCACCAAGCTCAACGGCGGACTGGCTGCCATGGCCAAAATGCGCAAAGTGACTGTGGTTCGAGGGCATGGCGCTTTTGTTGGAACCCACCACTTGGCGGTGGAGGAAACCTCCGGCGCGGCTGGACAGAAGACGGGCAGCACCAAGTGCATTGGCTTTACCTATTGCATCATTGCAGCAGGAAGCCAACCGGTACACCTACCCTACTTCCCAGGTGATCCACGCATCGTCGACAGCACGGGGGCCTTGCAATTGGCCAAAGTACCCAAGCGCATGTTGATTGTGGGCGGCGGAATCATCGGTTTGGAGATGGGCACCGTTTACAGCACGCTGGGTGCCCGCTTGGATGTCGTAGAAATGACCGGTGGATTGATGCAGGGCGCTGACCGTGACTTGGTCAAGGTGTGGCAAAAAATAAATAGGAAGCGCTTTGACAACATCATGCTCAACACCAAGACGGTTGCAGCCAAGGTGTTGCCTGAAGGTATAGAGGTTCAATTTGAAGGAGAAGGCGCACCGCCGCCGCAGGTATACGACTTGGTGCTCCAAGCCGTAGGCCGCAAGCCCAACGGAAACCAAATTTCTGCCGAAAATGCCGAGATCGAAGTTAGCGAACGCGGCTTTATCACCGTCGACCAGCAAATGCGCACCAACGTGCCGCATATTTTTGCCATTGGCGATATCGTGGGTCAACCCATGCTTGCACACAAGGCCAGCCATGAAGCGCATGTTGCCGCTGAAGTGCTGGCAGGAGAAATGCTAAACCTGCCAAAACTGGCCTCACGCAGCTTCAATGACCGGGTTATTCCAAGCGTTGCCTACACCGATCCTGAAATCGCCTGGGTTGGGCTGACAGAGGAAAGCGCCCTAGCCCAAGGAATCAAGGTGAAGAAAGGCCTTTTCCCCTGGATGGCATCGGGCCGCGCCATCGCCAACGGGCGCGATGAAGGCTTCACGAAGCTGCTTTTTGACGATAGTCCACAGGCTCTGGGTGAAGGGAAAATTCTTGGTGGTGGCATCGTTGGAACCCATGCGGGTGACATGATTGGCGAAATTGCCCTGGCAATAGAAATGGGTGCGACTGCAGACCAAATTGCTAAGACCATTCACCCCCACCCTACGCTTGGTGAAACGATCGGACTGGCCGCAGAAGCGCTGCATGGCACCTGCACCGATCTACCGCCGTCCAGAAAGTGAAATTCAAGATTCCGCGCTCGGTGTTGGTTGTCATCCATACACCGCAGCTTGAGATTTTGCTGATCGAGCGGGCAGACGGTGTGGGCTGGCAATCGGTTACGGGTAGCCTGGAAACCGAATTCGAGGGCTTTGAAGAGGCCGCTATTCGCGAGGTAAGGGAAGAAACGGGAATAGATGCGCTCGAGAGCGGGCACCACTTAGTGCCCACTGGGACTACCAACCATTTTGAAATTTACGGTCGATATTTGCATCGCTACCCTCCAGGAACCACCAGCAATGAGGAGCGCGGCTTTTGCCTTTGCGTGCCAAGTGCGATGGAGGTGCGGCTCAACCCACAAGAGCATTCCAATTGGGCCTGGCACCATTGGACTGTCGCAGCGGAACTCGTTTTCTCTAAGACCAACAGGGATGAAATACTAAGGTTAGCCCAGGCCTGCTAACCCTCCCCGAGCGACGGACTCAATTTTGAATAAGTTGCAACTGCGCATTTTTCTTATCGCGTTCGTACTTTGGGGCTATGGATTCACGCATGCGGAACCCGAGGAGGCAGCGCTTTGTAAAGCGCAGGGGTACCCGGTGGGGACAGCCCGGACATGGTTCATGGACCCCTGCGTCAGAGTGGGCTCCTTTACCCACCAGGCCGAGATTCCAGGCATATTTGGGGGCGTTGCAAACGTGATGCAACCCGCTGACCAGGCGCTGCCATTGCCGCGCGCGAGTCAAGAACCAGCTTACCGGTGGACGATAAATAGACAGACTGGCCTGAGCGTCGATGATTACCTGAAACGTCAACCTGCGATGGCGCTTCTAATTATTAAAGATGGAGCGATTCAGGTTGAACGGTACCAATATGGGCGCACGGCGGAGCACCGCTTTTTGTCGAACTCGATGGCAAAGACCATTACCGCCATGGGAATCGGCATTGCCTTGCGGGAAGGAAAAATTAAATCCTTGGACGACCGTGCCGACATCTATGCGTCAGCCCTATCCGGGTCTATATACGGCGAGACGACGATCCGAAATTTGCTGCGCATGTCCTCTGGCGCAAAGTTTGAAGAGCTATATAACGGCGTCGACGACTTGGCACGCTATGGGGCAGCAGCCTATCGCGGTGGAGCAGCGGGTGGGGCCAAGGTGATCACCGCGCGACGTCACCCCCAAGGCGAACTTTTTAACTATGCCAGCGCTGAAACAGATATGCTGGCTTTGGTAATGCGCGGGGCTACGGGAGAAACCCTCAGCGCTTATCTGGAACCTCGACTTTGGCAAGCTATGGGGGCGCAAACGTCCGGACTCTGGCGCGCTGGGTCTGATGGCTTAGAGTGGGCCAGCGGCAACTTTAACGCTACCGCACAAGACTATGCCCGCTTGGGGATACTTCTTGCAAACGATGGCCAGCGCCCAGATCGACCAGAACTGGGCGAAATTATCCCGAAAGAATTTTTGTTGGAGGCCACCGATTGGAGGCGTCACCCACCGGCTTTTGCCCCCAAAACCGCGACTGCCTATTACGGTTATGGCTACCAAGTATGGACCTTCCCCGGATCGCAGCGCCGCTTTGCCCTCTTAGGGGTCTATGGCCAGTCGATATTCGTAGACCCGGTCCAAAAATTAGTAATGGTTCATTTAGCTGCCAACACCACCGCCAATTCCGGCCAAACCACGATGGCGCGCGAGGCGGGTTCACTTTGGTACGGTCTCGTGACCCATTACGGGAACTGGTAAGTCAAGCATCATTCGTGCCCGTATCCGACTATTCCACCGGTGAGTGCTGGCATTGCCCATTAGAAAAACTAGCCAAGAGCCCGATCCTTAGCGGAAAATGGGTGCCTACGGCCCCAACGCAAGGCTACGCTTCACTCTGCGGTTTTGCGCTGCGCGCCCGCATATTTTTTCCCCAGGAATCCACAAACGTCGCTCATGGAGCAGTCTGACCGCAGTTTTTTTGCCTCTTTAGCCGCCATGGTGGGGATTTCCTTGGCCTTCATGCTAATTGCCCTGAACACCTCGGTGGTCGGAACGGCCATGCCGAGCATAGTGGCCGACCTGAGTGGCTACGCGCTGTACCAGTGGTCGGCTTCGGCCTTTTTGGTGGGTAACGCGGTGATGATTCCGATCACCGGGCGCCTGGGCGACTTGTACGGGCGCAAGCCCTTTGTACTTGCGTCCGTTCTTTTGTTTGCCCTGGCCTCCATTGCCTGCGGCGCATCGCAAACCATGGTGCAGCTGGTGCTGGCGCGTGCATGCCAGGGTTTGGCCTGAGGCATGTTGTTGGGGGTGGCGTCTGCTTGCGTGCCCGATTTGTTTCCCGATGAGGTGCAGCGCGTGCGCTGGCAGGTTCTACTGTCGGCGGGTTACGGTATAGCGCTCGCGGTGGGCCCCTGGATGGGCGGCTGGCTCACCGAGAACGTGGGCTGGCGTTATGTTTTTTACATCAACCTGCCTGTGGCGCTGGCCGCCTTGCTGATGGTGTGGGTGTACTTTCCGCACATCGTGCACCACGAAGGGATGGTAGCGGGTGGACGCAGCATTGACTGGATGGGCGCGCTCTTGCTCTTACTGGCGATGGGTGGACTGCTGGGCGCTGCCGAATACAGCCAGCTGCATGGCTTTGCCAACTTCCGGGCGCTGGGTCTGTGGGTGGGGACCAGCGTGCTGACCTATGGGTTTTTCCGCCACCAGTACCACACGGCAGCGCCTATCGTTCCGCCGGAAATTCTGGACAACCAGGGTGCGAGAAAGCTCATGCTGCTGGGCATGCTGACGGGTCTGACTATGTTCATGTTGATTTTTTACACACCCTTGCTGCTCCAGGGCAGCTTTGGTCAGTCGCCGCACCAGGCCGGGGTAGTGATGACGCCGCTGTTGGTGTTCATCACCGTTGGCAGCATCGTCAACTCGCGTCTTCTACCGCGCCTACAGCGCGCCGAGCGCCTGATCGCCTGGGGCCAGATGGGCACCATGTTGAGCTGCCTAGCTCTGACGCAAGTCGATGCGACCACGCCAAACGCACTGCTCATGGCCGTATTTGCCCTTTGCGGCAGCAGCCTCGGTTTTCAGCTGCCTAACCTGTCGCTGCAAATCATGGCCGTGGCTGGGCGCAGCCACATGGGAGTGGCGTCTGCACTGGCGCAGTCCACCCGCATGATTGGCAGCATGGTGGGCGTCGGCGTTGCCAGCGTGCTAGTCAACAGCTTTTATGAACGTCAGATAGCTGCCGCTGTGGCGCGATACCAGATTGGCGACGCCCAGTTGGTTGCGCTTTTGTCGTCGCCGCAACTCTTGATCCGCCAGCAAGACCAGGACGCCATGCTGGCCCTCGCCCGAGGCTTGGGCCAGGACCCAGAGCCCCTGCTAGAGGCGGCGCGCCAAGGACTGGTCAGCGGCACGCACGCTGCGTTTTTGCTGTGTGCACTGATTGCAGGCATCAGCGTGTTGGTGAGCTGGCGGCTGCCACACTATTCCATCCGTCGGCAGTCACAACTTGACGCCTGAATCGCTTGCATTGGCCCAACGACCCTAACCTCAGCCTGTGACCTACGACCATGTCTAGTCTGTACCGAGCCTGTTCACTCACCCGAAGTGAGCTGGACGCGCGGCCCGGTGATCTGCTCTTACAGTTTGGCGTGGACGGGTGCGGCCACTGTCAGCGCGCAGAACCCGGTATTGCACAGGCGCTGAAAGACTTTCCCAGCCTAAACCACCTGCGTATTGAAGACGGCGCGGGCCGCCCGCTGGGGCTCTCTTTTCGGGTCAGGTTATGGCCCACCCTGGTCTTGCTGCGCGATGGCCAGGAACTGGACCGGTTGGTGCGCCCCACGCAGTCGGCGCAGGTGCTGGCGCTTCTGCGTAACTTCTTAGCCGTTTGAACGAGACCACGGGATTTATAGTGACCGCTGGTCTGGCATTGAAACCGGCCAATCGTTACAGATGAAAACCAGCACCGAGCGTTTCCGCTAAGTGCTTCATTTAATTACAGTTTTTGGTAGGCGCAATTGGACTCGAAGCTACTTTTGAAGGGAATTCAGGGGGCTACAGGGGCACTCTTCATTGAGGGCATTCCCCTTGAAACACCCTCCATTCCCCTCAATTAGCCCCAGCTTTAACCCCAGCTTTTCCTTTTGGTAGACGCAATTTAGGTAGTGTTGATGCACTCTCGGCATGACCGGTGGCTTGGCTGCTTACTGCGCGACACCGTGTGGACCCTGCTAGGTCTGGGATTGACCCTA
>CANHZG010000170.1 GCA_947464995.1 Comamonadaceae bacterium
GCCGGCTTTTTTCAGGCCGTTGGCAAACTGGCTGTAAGTCATGCCGAAAGAGCGGCTTGCTGCGTTGATACGCGCAATCCACAACTGACGGAACACACGCTTCTTGGTACGGCGATCACGGTAGGCGTATTGGCCTGCCTTCATCACCGCCTGTTTGGCGACGCGAAAGACATTGCCGCGGCGACCGCGAAAACCCTTGGCCAGGGCGAGAACTTTCTTGTGACGAGCGCGGGCGGTGACGCCACGTTTAACGCGAGGCATAGAGGTACTCCTTGTCCGTCTTTAAATCAAATACCCATGCCAGGCAGCATCTGTGCCATGTGACCCATATTGGTCTCATGAACTGCAGTGGAGCCGCGCAGGTGGCGTTTATTTTTAGTGGTCTTCTTGGTCAGGATGTGACGCTTGAAGGCTTGGCCGCGTTTCACGGTGCCACCGGGACGAACGCGAAAGCGTTTTTTCGCCGCGCTCTTGGTCTTCATTTTGGGCATGTTGATGCTCCTTCTATATTGTGCTCGTGAGGCGTCTGGAAAGAATTTCCAGCCTTGTTGGCCCCGAGCCACTTTTAAAGTCGTTGCCAGTGACCAAACTGGCACCAACCATTTCTTTCTATGCAGCCAACTCCTGAACCGGCTTGGCCGCTCCACCTGGCTTTTTCTTACCTGGCGCGATCATCATGACCATTTGGCGCCCTTCTAATTTGGGAAACTGCTCCACCACAATCAAGTCCGCCAACTCCTCGCGCATGCGCTGCAACAAGGCCAAGCCAATTTCCTGGTGGGTGATTTCACGACCGCGGAACCGCAGCGTAATCTTGCACTTGTCACCATCCTCCAAAAAGCGCTTGATGTTGCGCACTTTGATGTTGTAGTCACCATCGTCCGTACCGGGCCGGAATTTAACTTCCTTGACCTCAATGACCTTTTGCTTGGACTTAGCTTCCGCCGCTTTTTTCTGCTCCTGGTACTTGAACTTACCGTAGTCCATCAATCGGCATACCGGGGGTATGGCGGTGGCGGCAATTTCAACCAAGTCCACATCCAACTCGCCGGCCATGCGCAAGGCATCATTGATATTGACGACCCCCAAGGGCTCGTTTTCTATGCCAGAGAGGCGGACTTCCGGGGCCATGATTTCCCGGTTCAGGCGGTGCTTACGCTCTTCGCGTTGGCGACGGTCACGAAATTCAGTAGCGATGGCTCAATCCTTCACAATATTTGCCCAAAAAAAGGCTATAACCGCGCCGCGCGCAAAAATACCGGTTTATCTTAGGAAACCCCTCAGACAATGGATTTATCAGTGATGTCGGATGAAATGAGTTGCACGAATGCATCAAGAGACATCACACCGAGGTCATTCCCACCCCGGGCGCGCACTGCGACGGACCCCGCTGCCATCTCTTTGTCACCTACAACCAAGAGAAAAGGCAGCTTCTGCATCGAATGCTCGCGTATTTTATACGTGATTTTTTCGTTGCGGAGGTCTAAGTCAACCCTAAGCCCTTGATTTTTCAGCGTTTTAGCAACATTTTTGGCATATTCACCCTGCGCATCGGTGATATTGAGTACCGCAATTTGCACAGGCGCCAGCCAAGTCGGCAGCGCACCAGCGCTTTCTTCGATCAATATTCCGATAAAACGCTCCAGGCTGCCAACGATGGCACGGTGCAGCATGACTGGGCGGTGGCGGGCCCCATCCTCACCCACGTATTCGGCGTCCAGACGCTCAGGCATGGAGAAATCGACTTGCATGGTTCCGCATTGCCATTGTCGGCCGATCGCATCCTTTAAGGTGTATTCAATCTTGGGGCCATAGAAAGCGCCATCACCCGGCGATAGCTCGAATTCGCAGGCAGAGGCCTGAAGGCTCTCAATAAGCGCCGCCTCCGCTTTGTCCCAAATTGCATCGCTGCCAATGCGCTGCGCGGGACGGGTCGCCACCTTGTAAATGATGTTCTTAAAGCCGAAGTCGGCGTAAACCTTTTGCAACAAGGCGGTGTAGTTCACGCATTCCGGCAGGATTTGGTCTTCCGTGCAGAAAATATGGCCGTCATCCTGCGTAAAACCGCGCACGCGCATGATGCCGTGCAGGCCACCTGAGGGTTCGTTGCGGTGGCACTGGCCAAACTCTCCGTAGCGCAATGGCAGATCCCGGTAGCTCTTGATGCCCTGCTTGAAGATCAGAATATGGCCGGGGCAGTTCATGGGCTTCAAGGCGTATTCCCGCTTTTCCGACTCGGTGACGAACATGTTTTCGCGGTATTTGTCCCAGTGGCCGGTCTTTTCCCACAAGCCTTTGTCAATGATTTGGGGGCCTTTGACCTCTAGGTAGCCGTTGTCCTGGTAGACGCGGCGCATGTACTGCTCCACGCACTGCCAGAGCGTCCAGCCTTTGGGGTGCCAAAAAACCAATCCTGGGGCGTGGTCGTCAATATGGAATAGGTCGAGTTCCCGCCCGAGCTTGCGGTGATCTCGTTTTTCGGCTTCTTCGAGCATGGTCAAATGCTGCTGCAACTCGTCCTTCGTGGCCCAGGCGGTGCCGTAGATACGTTGCAGCATTTCATTCTTGTGGTCCCCGCGCCAATAGGCGCCGGCCAACTTCATCAGCTTGAAGAATTTGAGCTTGCCCGTGGTGGGCACGTGGGGGCCACGGCACAGGTCTTCAAAATCACCCTCGCGGTACAGGGACACATCCTGGTCCGCTGGAATGCTTTCAATAATCTCTGCCTTGTAATGCTCGCCCAGGCTTTTGAAATGGGCCACCGCTGCGTCGCGCGGCAAAACGCGACGTGTGACTGGCTCGTCTTTGGCAGCGAGCTCGGTCATTTTTTTCTCAATTAGCGCCAAGTCGTCGGGCGTGAACGGGCGTTTGTAGGAAAAATCGTAGAAAAATCCATGCTCGATCACCGGACCGATGGTGACCTGTGCGTCTGGGAATAAGGCCTTGACCGCATAGGCCAGCAAGTGCGCAGTGGAATGGCGAATCAGCTCCAGGCCATCGGCGTCTTTGGCCGTGATGATGGACAGAGCGCTATTGGCCTGGATGGTGTGACTGGTGTCAACCACAACGCCGTCAATCTTGCCTGCCAAGGCAGCTTTTGCCAGACCGGCGCCAATGGACGCTGCAACCTCGGCCACGGTCACCGGACCGGGAAACTCGCGCAGGGAACCATTGGGGAGCGTAATGTGAATCATGGTGTCATCGGTAATGGACAGGCAAAAAATGGGACCGTGGGGCCCGCAGGGGCCCTTGCGAGCCTGACGCATAGGCCTGCACTGCACGGGTGCGGTGCCGCGTCGGACTGCGCCATTTTAGCCGCAGCCCCCTAGGCGCCCACGCCCGCACCTTGCGCGCCGTATGATCCCGGTCTCGCTTGATAACTACAAGCCACAGCCGCACAGCCATGATCCGTCTGACCGAACTTAAACTGCCACTGACCGCCCTGCCCGTGCTGGCCCGGCGCGCCGCAGACGCCCCCAGCGAAACCGAGGCCGACCGCCATCCAGTCATCCACCCGCTAGAAACGCTCAAACGCATGGCCGCGCAGACCCTTGGCGTGACCCAAGCAGACATTGCAGAACTGCAGGTGTTCAAGCGCAGTTTCGATGCGCGCAAGGCCAACATTCTGGCGGTGTTTATTGTTGACGTGGCGCTGGACGCGGCGCATGAGGCGCGCTTGCTGGCGCAGTTTGCCGCTCACCCGCACATTGGCGTCACGCCCGACATGGCCTACCACCCTGTGCGCCAGGCCCCGGCAAGCCTGTCGCTGCGTCCTGTGGTGGTGGGCTTTGGGCCATGCGGCATGTTTGCCGCGCTGTTACTGGCGCAAATGGGTTTCAAGCCTATCGTGCTCGAACGCGGCCCAGCGGTGCGCCAACGCACCAAGGACACCTGGGACCTGTGGCGCAAACACACGCTGCACCCCGAGAGTAATGTGCAGTTCGGCGAAGGCGGCGCGGGCACCTTCTCAGACGGCAAGCTCTGGAGCCAAATCAAAGACCCCCGCCACCTGGGGCGAAAAGTGATGCAAGAGCTGGTGGAGGCAGGCGCACCGCCTGAAATATTGGTCGAGGCGCATCCGCACATTGGCACTTTCAAACTCGTCAAGGTAGTGGAAAACCTGCGCGCGCGCATCATTGCCCTGGGCGGCGAAGTGCGCTTTGGCCAGCGGGTGGTCGATATCCGCACTTCCGAAGTCGCCACCACGGACGGGGAGGCGCGCCGCATTTGCGGCCTGCAGGTGCTCGACCTGGCCAGTGGTGCCCTACAAGAACTGGCCGCCGACCACGTGGTCATGGCGCTGGGCCACAGCGCGCGCGACACCTTTGCCATGCTGTGGTCGCGCGGCGTAGCGATGCAAGCCAAACCTTTCTCCGTGGGCTTTCGCATTGAGCACCCGCAGGGCGTCATTGACCGCGCCCGCTGGGGCCGCCACGCCGGGCACCCGCTCTTGGGCGCGGCCGACTACAAACTGGTGCACCACGCCGCCAACGGGCGCAGCGTCTACAGCTTTTGCATGTGCCCCGGCGGCACGGTGGTGGCAGCCACCTCTGAGCCCGGACGCGTGGTGACCAACGGCATGAGCCAGTATTCGCGCAACGAGCGCAATGCCAATGCGGGGATAGTGGTGGGCATTGACCCGGCCGACTACCCGCACGACGAGGCCAGCTTCGTGGCCGGCTTTGGCCCGGTGGACGGCGCACGCTACGCCGCCGAGGCGCGCGCGCTGCTGGCCGGCGAGGCGCCCAGCGCCAGCCGCGCGCACCCGATGGCCGGCATCGCGTTTCAGCGCGCGCTCGAATCCGCCGCCTATGTGCACGGTGGCGCCAACTACGACGCACCGGGGCAGCTGGTGGGTGACTTTTTGGCGGCGCGCGCGTCCAACGCTTTGGGAACTGTGGTGCCGTCTTACAAGCCCGGGGTGCACCTGGTGGACCTGGCCAGCAGCCTGCCTACTTATGCGATTACGGCAATCCGCGAGGCGATTCCGGTGTTTGGCCGCAAGATCAAAGGCTATGACATGGCCGACGCGGTGCTCACCGGCGTGGAAACCCGCACATCGAGCCCGCTCAAAATGCCCCGGGGCGAAGACCTGCAAAGCACCAACTTGCGCGGCCTGTACCCGGCCGGCGAAGGCGCCAGTTACGCAGGGGGCATTTTGTCAGCAGGCGTAGACGGAATTAAGGTGGCTGAGGCGCTGGCTTACGACGTGCTGCACTGAACATCTCCGGACGAGTGGGAATGGCTGCGGTCAGACTGCTCCCCATCTCGCTGTGCAAACCCCACCTCGGTCACGATCATCCAGAATCATGGGTCACGGTTTTCCAGAATGCCCAATTTGAATATGGCGGAATCTGATTAACGGTTTAATGTGCATGAATAGTACCCAACACAGTTAGGAGATCTCATGGACCCCACTGCAATTCTTCGCCATTACGATTCAGGCCAACTCTGGCCCACTGCGCCCAGCGACGATGAGTGTTTTGGGATGGAAGCGGCGTACCAGCTCACCCTCGCAGTGCGAGGCCTGCGCATCGGTCGCGGAGAAGCGCCACGGGGCTTCAAAATTGGTTTCACAAACCGGAACATCTGGGAGCGATATGGCGTCTTTGGTCCCATCTGGGGGACAGTCTATGACTCAACCCTCAGCTTTTGTGACGGGGAGGATGCCTTTGCGCTGAAGGGAGTTTGCCAGCCGCGTATCGAACCCGAGGTCGTGTTTGGCATGGGGAAAACGCCACCCGCCAATGCATCGCTGGAGGATCTGTTTGATTCACTGGAGTGGGTGGCTCCTGGATTCGAAATTGTCCAGTCTCACCTGCCGGACTGGAAATTTAAGGCTCCAGATACCGTTGCCGACGGCGGACTACATGCGCGTTTGGTGGTCGGCAAGCAAGTGAAAGTTCGGGCAATTGCCTCCTGCGCCACTGAACTCCACAGCCTTTTGGCTAACGCAAGAGTCAATTTGGTGAAGGGCGGACAGGTCCTGGAAACCGGGAGCGGCGTAAATGTTCTTGATGGCCCTATGCTGGCCTTGCAACACTTCCTGAGGGAACTCAGAGCCTGTCCTGGTGCACCCGGTTTGCTGCCCGGGGACGTGATTACAACTGGCACCTGGACCGATGCATGGCCGGTATCTCCAGGCGAGAAATGGAAAGCGGAATTCGCGTCTCCTCTCTCATGGCTGCAAGTTGAATTTACTTAACCTATAGCGCATCGGTTAAAGCGTATTTTCTTACAGTGGCTGAAGCAGTTGATGTAGGTGATGGACGCCATCAATGAGCGCTTTGAACGCGGTGCCATCTATATAGGGGGTGCACTTGGAACTCGTATGGCGTACCCGCAAGTGGTCTCCACCCCCAGGTATGGGGTGCGGTTCAATGTTAGCTGCTTGGTACCGCGTGAGCGCCAAGTAGGTACCTCGCACCTAGAATGACA
>CANHZG010000171.1 GCA_947464995.1 Comamonadaceae bacterium
TACGCCAGCGAACTGCTCGACTGCGTGCAGGACGGACTGCCGGGCTGGCCCGAGCGCGTCAAGCTGATGCAGGAGAACTGGATAGGCAAGAGCGAGGGCGTGCGCTTTGCTTTTCCCCATGACATCAAAGACGCCAGTGGCGCGCTGATTGGCGACGGCCGCATGTACGTGTTTACCACCCGCGTGGACACCATCATGGGCGTGACTTTTTGCGCCGTGGCGCCCGAACACCCGCTGGCCGCGCATGCAGCGGCCAGCAACCCGGCGCTAGCGTCCTTTATTGAAGAATGCCAAAAAGGCGGCACCACTGAGGCTGAATTGGCGGTCAAAGAAAAAGAGGGTATGGCTACGGGCCTGTTTGTCAGCCACCCGCTGACCGGCGCTCCGGTTGCTGTTTGGGTGGGTAACTACGTGCTGATGGGCTATGGCGACGGCGCCGTAATGGGTGTGCCTGCGCATGACGAGCGGGACTTTGCGTTTGCGCTCAAGTACGCCTTGCCCATCACCCAGGTGGTAGCGGTGGGCAAGGCGGGTGCATTTGACGCCACCGTCTGGCATGACTGGTACGCCGAAAAAGGCGCGGGCGTTGCCGTGAACTCAGGAAAGTACGACGGGCTGGCCTTCAAAGCCTGTGTGGATGCCGTAGCCGCTGACCTGACCGCCAAAGGCCTGGGCGAGAAAAAAACCACCTGGCGCCTGCGCGACTGGGGCGTGAGCCGCCAGCGCTACTGGGGCACGCCGATTCCCATCATCCACTGCCCCGAACACGGCGCGGTGCCGGTGCCCGAAAAAGACCTGCCGGTGGTGCTGCCCATGGATTGCATCCCCGACGGCTCAGGCAACCCGCTGCACAAGCACGAAGGCTTTCACGCCGGTGTGACCTGCCCGGTGTGCGGCGTGCCCGCGCGGCGCGAGACCGACACCATGGACACGTTTGTCGATTCGAGCTGGTATTTCATGCGCTACTGCGACCCGGCCAACGCGCAACAAATGGTGGGTGAGGGCACGGCGTATTGGATGCGCGACCAAGCCCGTACAAGTGGCGGCAGCGGCATGGACCAGTACATCGGCGGTATTGAGCACGCCATCCTGCACCTGCTGTACGCCCGCTTTTGGACCAAGGTGATGCGCGACCTGGGGCTGGTCACGATTGACGAGCCGTTTACCAAGCTGCTCACGCAAGGCATGGTGCTCAACCACATCTATTCCCGGCGCACCGACAAGGGCGCCAAGGAGTATTTTTGGCCCCAGGACGTGGAGCATGTCTCGGACGAGGCGGGCAAGGTCATTGGCGCGCGCCTGATTAAGGCCGTGGGCGACTTGCCCGTGGGCACGGCGATTGACTACGAGGGCGTGGGCACTATGTCCAAGTCCAAAAACAACGGCGTGGACCCGCAAGACCTGATCGAAAAATACGGCGCCGACACCGCGCGCCTGTACACCATGTTCACCGCCCCGCCCGAGGCCACGCTGGAGTGGAACGACGCGGGCGTGGAAGGCAGCTACCGCTTTTTGCGCCGGGTTTGGAACTTTGGCTACAAGCTCTCGGGCCTGGATTTGGCGGGTGCGCGCGCCGCGCTGGCCAGCGCCGGTAGCGTGTCCGCCTTGACCTTGTCCAAAGAAGCCAAGGCGCTGCGCTTTGATGTACACACCGTGCTCAAGCAGGTGGACTACGACTACCAGCGCATGCAATACAACACGGTAGTCTCGGGCGCGATGAAGATGATCAACGCGCTCGATGACTTCAAAACCCAAGGTGGCGCACAGGACTTGGCGGTGCTCTTGGAGGGCTTTAGCATTCTGTTGCGCTGCCTGTACCCTGCGACGCCGCACCTGGCGCACGCCTTGTGGGTGGAGCTGGGTTACGACTTGGCGCACGGCGATTTGCTTGATGCGCCCTGGCCGCAGGTGGACCCTTCGGCCCTGGTGCAAGACGAAATTGAGCTGGTATTGCAAATCAACGGCAAGCTGCGTGGCGCGGTCGTGGTGCCTTCGGGTGCTTCCAAGGAAGCGATTGAGGCGCTGGCGCTGGCCAGCCCCACGCTACTGGCCTTTGCGGCTGGCGCGGTGCCCAAGAAGGTGATCGTGGTGCCTGGGCGTTTGGTCAACGTGGTTTTGTAGCTTGAAGCGGCGCAACCCCATGCAACACCATTTACCCCGCTCGGGTTTACCCTCCCGCACTGCCGTTTTGGGCAGGGTCCGCTGGGGCTTGCTGCTGGCGGGCCTGGTGCTGGTATTGCAGGGTTGCGGCTTTGCGCTGCGTAGCAGCCAAAACTATGCGTTCGACACCGTGGCCGTCACACCAGAACGCGGCGCGGGCGTGGCCGCTGAACTGAACCGCTACCTGGGCGCCCGCGTGCGCCCGCTGGTGCCGCCCACGGGCGGCTTGCCACCGGACGCGGTGGTGGACATCTTGCACGAGGTGCGCGAAAAAATTGTGGTCGGTGTGAACGCCTCGGGCCAGGTGCGTGAGTTTCAGTTGCGCCTGCGGGTGAAGTTTCGTCTGCGCACCCCGGCTGGTACGGAGCTGATTGCGCCCACCGAGATCGCCTTGCAGCGCGACATCAGTTTTAACGAAACGGCGGTGCTGGCCAAAGAGGCTGAAGAGCTGCTGCTGTACCGCGACATGCAGACCGACATCGTGCAGCAACTGGTGCGCCGCCTGGCCGCCGTCAAGTCGCTCACACCCTAATCAGCACGCGCCCATGCAAATTGCCCCTTTGCAACTGGGCCGACACCTGGAACGTGGCCTCAAGAGCCTGTACACCCTGCACGGCGACGAGCCGCTGCTCCAGCTCGAAACCTTGGACACCCTGCGCGCCCACGCCCGCGCGCAGGGCTTTGGCGAGCGCAGCGCCCACACCGTAGCCGGCGCCCACTTTGACTGGAGCGAGGTGCTGGCCGCCGCAGGCAGCCTGAGCCTGTTTGCCGACAAGCAAATCATCGAAATCCGCATCCCCAGCGGCAAGCCCGGCAAAGAGGGCAGCGTGGCGCTGCAACACCTGGCCGAACAAGCGCAGGGCAACGACAGCACACTGACTATCGTGCTGTTGCCGCGCCTGGACAAACCCACCAAGTCAAGCGCCTGGTTCATGGCCTTGGACAACAACGGCGTCACTTTGCAGGTGGAGCCGGTGGAGCGCACTGCGCTGCCGCAGTGGATTGCGCAGCGACTGGCCGCGCAAGGGCAGCGCGTGGCCGTAGGTGAGGAGGGTCAGCACGCGCTGCAATTTTTTGCCGACCGGGTGGAGGGTAACTTGCTCGCCGCCCACCAAGAAATCCAGAAACTGGGCTTGCTGTTCCCGCCCAATGCCGAGAACGCCGGGGTGTTAACGCTAGAGCAGGTGGAAAGCGCGGTGCTGAACGTGGCGCGCTATGACGTGTTCAAGCTGTCTGAGGCTGTGCTGGCTGGCCAGGCCTTGCGCGTGCAGCGCATGCTCGACGGCCTGCAAGCCGAGGGTGAGGCCGAGGTGCTGGTGCATTACACGCTGGCCGAGGACATTCGCGCTCTCAAGCGCGTGAAAGACGCGATGGGCCAGGGCCGCCCGCTGCCGATGGCCTTGCGCGAAAACCGCATTTGGGGTGCGAAGGAGCGCCAGTTTGAGCGCGTCCTGCCGCGTCTGAGCGCCGCGACGCTGAACGATTTGCTGCAGTCGGCGCAGCGGGTGGACGGCATTGTCAAAGGCCTGAAACAACCCGACTGGCCCGCCAACGGCTGGCAGGCGCTGCACCGCCTGGCGCAGGACCTGTGTCGTTTGTGTGCCACGGGTAGCCCTGCACCTAAGGCGGCGCACGCACGCACCGTACCCAAATAGCAAATTTAGCGAAAATACCTTCTTTGAGTAATATTTATTAATTAAATAACAAAAAACGAATTTAGCATTAAAATCGGTTTATGCCCAATCGTTTTTTGTTGTTGAAGGTGGTTCGCCAGCGCCACAGCGCGCAGGGGCGCGGGTTTTCATTGGTGGAGTTGCTGGTGGTGGTGGCCATACTAGGCATCTTGGCGAGTATCGCGATGCCGGCCTACCAGCGCTACGTGACCCAGAGCCAGGCCCAAGCCGCTACAGCGGACCTGGTGGGTATGGCCTTGGCGCTGGAGAACACCTTCCAAAAAACCCTGACCTACCCGGTCTACGCCACGCAGACCACCATCGCCGGTGGGGACACCAACTTCACATCCTGGACGCCTTCGCAAGGCAGTTACTTCACCTACAAGGTCACCAGCACCAGCTCGACTTTCACCGTAACGGCGGTGGGCACCGGCGCCATGAGCAGCAGCTGTATCTTGACCCTGACGAATGCCAACGTGCGCAGCGCGCCATCGGACAGCGCGTGTGGCATCACCTCCTGGTAAGGCCCCAGCCCATGCAGCTACGGCGCCAACAGCAGGCATTTACTTTGGTTGAGTTGATGGTCACTCTGTCCATCATGGCGTTCCTGCTGATGGCGTGTACGCCGTTCTTGGCTGGTTGGACCTACAGCAGGCAAATCAAAGACGCGCAAAGCAAGCTGCTGTCGGGCTACGGCCTGGCCAAGGCGCTGGCGTTGCGCAACCCGGACGCAATGCAGAGCAACCAGGTTGCGGCAGGCCTCAAGCTGGAAACCGGCACCAGCCTGCGCACGGTCTACGTCTGCAAGGGCGACCCCAGCAGCGCGAACTGTGCCAGCAGCGGCTCCACTGTGCTGTGGTCGGCGAACTTTCCGTCCTCGGTGGCGCTGACGCTGGGCGGCGCCAGCGTGACGGCCAGCAGCGCAACCTCCGTGGGCCTGAACAACCGGGGCCTGCCGACCACGGGCGCAGTGCTGAGTTACACCCTGGCCCGTGGAGGGTCCGCCAATGACGCGACAGGCTCGCTGCTCTGAGCGCGCCATGCGACGGCCTAAGC
Source organism: Comamonadaceae bacterium (assembly GCA_947464995.1). GTDB lineage: Bacteria > Pseudomonadota > Gammaproteobacteria > Burkholderiales > Burkholderiaceae_C > Allorhodoferax. The sequence continues at coordinate 4,890 of CANHZG010000171.1, forward strand.
GCTGTGCTGTCGTGCGCCCTGGCCGACGCCAAGGGGGCAGCATGCTGCTCGAAGCCCTGGTGGGCCTGGTGCTCAGCGCGGCGCTGGGTTTGGGCATGGCCTACAGCGCGGCGCGCGCGCTGTCCACGCAGCGTTACCACAGCACGCAAGCCATGGCGGTTTTGACTATGCGCGGCATGCTGGCCGTGCCCGCAGACCTGGCAGCTTGGTGCGCCAGCGGGTCAGGAAGCTTTGCGCTGCGCCTGAACAATGTAAACAGCGCGGGAGCCACTGGGGTGGCCAGCACCCAAACCGTGCCCTACGCGCTGGCTTGCAGCACCGTCACGCCCACCATCAGTGGGGCTGGGCAGGGCGTGGCAACCAGCCTGCAAGTCCCGGCCACCTTGGCCACCACCGACACCGGTTCGACCGCCAGCGCGCTCTTTGGTGGCAGCGGCGTCGTCTCCTTTAGCCCCTAGCAGGCCCACACAGCCACGATGCCCTGCGCCACAGCGAGCCGCCAACGTGGCGAGTCCCTGATCAGCCTGATGGTGGGCATGCTGCTGTCTACGGTGGTGGCGCTGGCTATGCTGTCGATGTTCAAGGTCAGCACCCGCTACGGTGGCCAGGCCGGGCAAGACGCTGCGGCCGACGGGCAGCTTACCGCCGCCCTGATGCGCGCGAGCCTTGCGGTGCAGGACGCGGGCTATGGCATTGCTTCGGCCAGCCTGGGCACGCAGCTGGTCGTGCTTTCGGGTGCCGCCTTGGGCGGCACGGCGCTCAGTGGGAGCGCTGTGGCCACGGGCTCCAGTGGCAACGCAGTGCTGTGGGCCATGAACACCACCGGCACCGCGCAATGCGCGGGTTTGCTGTTTGACGCGTCCACCAGCGGCACTGGCGGCTTGTATTACCTGGGCCCGGTGGCCTGCAGCGCGGGCAGCGTCAGCGGCTGGAGCAGCCTGGCCTGGACCGCCACCCGCTGGGCTGACCGCCCGGCCAACCAGGCCGCCGCCGCTTACAACCAGACCGCCATTGGCTTTAGCGTTGCTAGCACCGCGTGCAAACCCTTTGGCTTGACCGCCAGTAGCGGCCATGTAGTGTGGACGCTGGCGAGCACCAACCGCAGCGGCGCACCGCTGACCGAGCAGCAATGTCTGTTCAATTTCAAGGCACCATGACAGCGCACCGGCCAAAGGGGTTCAGAACCCGCCGTCAGCAAGGGGCGACCACCGTGCTGATGGCGATGCTGGTGGGCCTGGCGGTGATGGCCAGCACCTTTGCTGTGGCGCAGTTCGTGCGCGCCAGCCAGGACCAAAGCCTTACGGTGCACGCCCAAACCCAGGCCCAGATGAACGCCTGGACTGGCGCCGAGCTGGTGCGCCAGTACCTTGCAGGCCTGAGCGCTGCGCAGCGTACTACGCTGCTGGCCAGCGTGCAGGCCGCCTCGGCGGCGGGCACCACGCTCACTTTTTCTAGCGGCGCAGACAGCATGGGTGCGCGCTTGATGAACACCTCCACAGCCAGCGACTTCGTGGCCCAGGTGACCGGCACCACGGCGGCGGCATCTGA
>CANHZG010000172.1 GCA_947464995.1 Comamonadaceae bacterium
AAGTCAGCCAAGATTTGGCAGGGGTGAAACTCGTTGGTCAGGCCGTTGATCACCGGCACCCGCGAATGTGTGGCAAAGCGCTCGATCTTGGTTTGCTCAAAAGTGCGAATCATCACGATGTCGGTCATGCGGCTGATGACCTTGGCGCTGTCTTCGATCGGCTCCGCGCGCCCGAGCTGGCTGTCGCCCGTAGTCAGATGCACCACGCTACCGCCCAATTGGTACATACCGGCCTCAAAGCTCACTCGCGTGCGGGTGGAGGCTTTCTCAAAAATCATGGCCAGGGTGCGGTCGGCCAGGGTGTGGTGTTTTTCGTAGGCCTTGAATTTTTTCTTGATCAGCGCGGCGCGCGCGAACACATAGGCGCATTCGTCGGCGCTCAAGTCATTGAATTGCAGGTAGTGTTTCATGGGGTGGTTTTCAATCAATGGCAGCATCAGGCCGCCAGAAACGCGCGAATCAGCGGGCACAAAATCGCCACGATCTCGTCAGCCTCTTGGGTCGTCAAAATCAGCGAGGGCACCAGACGCACCACCGAATCGGCGGTCACGCTGATCAAAAGGCCATGGTCGGCGCACTTCTGCGTTAGCGCCCCGCAGGGTTTGGCCAGCTCAATACCCAGCATCAGGCCCAATCCCCGTATTTCTTTGACCGATCCGCTCGCCAGTTCAGCGCTCAGTGCTGCGGTCAGCCCGGTTTTCAGGTGCTCGCCCACGGTGGCTGCCTTGGCCAGTAAGCCGTCACGCTCCATCACGCGGATGGTCTCCACCCCGGCGCGCATGGCCAGCGGGTTGCCGCCAAAGGTGCTGCCGTGGTTGCCCACCGCAAAAATATGCGCGGCCCGGGGGCCAGCCACCACGGCCCCAACCGGCACGCCCGAGCCCAGGCCCTTGGCCAGCGGCATCACGTCGGGCACTATGCCCGCCCACTGGTGCGCAAACCACTTGCCGGTGCGCCCCATGCCGCATTGCACTTCGTCAATCATTAGCAGCCAGTCGTGCTGATCGCACAGCGCGCGCAGATCGCGCAGGTAGTCCATATGAAGCGGGTTGACACCGCCTTCGCCCTGGATGGCTTCCACAAACACCGCCACCACATTGGCGTTCCCCTGCGTGGCGGTCTTGAGCGCTGCCATATCGTTCAGGGGTACGCGGATAAAGCCCTCCACCAGAGGCCCGAACCCGGCTTGAACCTTGGGGTTGCCGGTGGCGCTGAGCGTGGCAATGCTGCGGCCATGGAAGGCCTTGTCAAACACCACAATCTCGGGCCGCTCGATACCCTTGTCGTGCCCAAACTTGCGGGCCAATTTGAGCGCGGCTTCATTGGCCTCCAGGCCGGTGGAGCAGAAAAACACATTCGTCATGCCAGAGAGTTCCACCAGCTTGGCTGCCAGCGCCTCTTGCAGGGGTATGTGGTAGTAGTTGGAGGTGTGGATGAGCTGCGTCACCTGGTGCTGCAAGGCGGCCACCAATTCCGGATGGTTGTGGCCCAGCGTGTTGACGGCGATGCCGCCCAGCGCGTCCAGGTATTCCTTGCCCTCGGTGTCCCAAACCCGGCAGCCCTGGCCGTGGGACAGCGCGATCGGCAGACGGCCGTAAGTGGGCATCACGTGGGGCGATGCGGCGGCGGGGGACGCTGGCGTGTTCATGGGGAAACTCCGAAAAGCAGGCTCAAAATAAATCAGCCCAACGCAAGTTGGGCCGCAATTGCGGATTTTAGGGGCTTGGGTGCCCGCAGCGAAACGGGCGACGCTGGGCGTTTCAGCGAGCAGGTAAAATGATGGTGCGGCGCAGCATAACCGGTCGCGAACCGGGTGCAGCGGCGCCCAGATCACCCCCCCCGATGGCATCCACCTCCTCCTCAGAAATCTATATTCTTGGCCTTACACGCCAGGGCAAGGCGTTTCGACCCAGCGACTGGACCGAGCGCTTGGCCGGGGTAATGGCCCAGTTTCGCCCCGGTGGAACGCAGCCGGGCAGCCACCTGGCCTATTCGCCCTGGTGCGTGCCCTCATCGGTAGGGGATGTGAAATGCGTCATCGTTCACCCCGATCTGCGCGAATACGACGTGATGGCCTGGGACTTTTGCCTCAACTTTGCCCGCGACAACGACCTCCAGACCAGCGAAGGCCTGCCCAAGCTGCCTGCGCAGGCAGCGCGGTAAAGCCGCTGCGCCCTCCGGCGCGCTAGCATGGCGCCATGACCGACAGCACTTACTCCTACCAGCCGCGCCTTGGCCACGGCCTGCCGCACGACCCGTTTAACGCCATCGTCGGCCCCCGCCCGATTGGCTGGATATCCACCCGCAGCGCCAGTGGCGTGAACAACCTGGCGCCCTACAGCTTTTTCAACGCCTTCAACTACGTGCCGCCCATCATCGGTTTTGCCAGCATTGGCTACAAAGACACGCTGCGCAACATTGAGGAGACGGGTGAATTCGTCTGGAACCTGAGCACCCGCGCCCTGGCAGAGGCCATGAACCAAAGCTGCGCTGCCGTGGCGCCGCAGGTGAGCGAGTTTGATTTGGCGGGCCTCACGCCCCTGGCGTCTACGGTTGTTGTTCCGCCCCGCGTGGCCGAGAGCCCGGTCACTTTCGAGTGCAAGCGCACGCAAATTTTGCAACTCCAAGGCGCAGATGGCGAGCAGGTGGATACCTGGATGGTGCTGGGCGAGGTGGTTGCGGTGCATATTGACCTGGCCTTGCTTAAAGACGGCATATATGACACTGCAGCGGCTGGCCATGTGCTGCGCGGTGGCGGCCCGGCGGATTACTTCACGGTGGGGCCAGAGCAGCTGTTTCGCATGTATCGGCCGCGTTAGCCTGGGCCGCCGCCCGCACGCGGGGTAGGCCCCGGACGCAAAAAAGCCGTCTTTCGACGGCTTTTTGCTTTGCTGGTAGCGCACCCGTTTCAAACGGCGAATCCTGCATGCAGGATTCGTGCGAGTTGCCTAACTAGTTAGGCTGCGAGTGCCAAGGTTTTCACCTTGGTGGCCAAACGGCTCTTGTCGCGTGCTGCTTTGTTTTTGTGGAAGATGCCTTTGTCGGCAATGGTGTCCACCACGGCCTGCATCTTGCCAAACAGTTCGCTGGCTTTGGTTTTGTCACCGGCCAACACTGCTTTTTCGACGTTTTTCACCGCAGTGCGGTACTTGGAACGCAGCGAGGTGTTCGCCGCGTTGATTTTGACGTCCTGGCGGACGCGTTTACGGCCCGACGCCAGGCGCGGGTTCTTTTTCTTGGGTTTTCCAGATGCCATGATTGAGTTTCCTTGTGTCTGTGGATGTTGCCAGCAAAGCCCACCATTATAGCGGTGCCTAGCGTGGCGCTAAACTCTGCTGCGTGAGCCTCCTCAAATCCGTCTCCACCGTGTCCCTTTGGACGCTGGCCTCGCGCGTAACGGGCTTGGTGCGTGAGTCGCTCCTGGCGGCCCTGTTTGGCGCCAGCGCCATGACCGATGCATTTAATGTCGCTTTTCGCATCCCCAACTTGTTTCGACGCCTGTTTGCCGAAGGCGCTTTCAGCCAGGCCTTTGTTCCGGTGCTGGCCGCTAGCAAGGCGCAACATGGGGACGCGGCGACCAAACACGTAATCGACCAGGTGGCTACTTTGTTGGCCTGGGTGCTGGTGCTGGTTTGTGTGGTCGGAGTGGCCTCGGCGCCGCTCCTGGTCTGGGCCATGGCCAGCGGCATGCAAAAAGACCCGCGCGGCTACGACGCTGCGGTGGTGATGACGCGCTTTATGTTTCCCTACATCGGCTTTATGTCCATGGTGGCGCTGTCGTCCGGCATTTTGAACACCTACCGCCGCTTCGCTGTTTCTGCGGCCACCCCCGTTTTGCTCAATATCGCGACTATTGCGTGCGCCTGGGGCTTGGGGCCTTGGTTCGCGCAGCGTGGTTTAGAGCCCATTTTTTCGATGGCGGTGGGAGTGATGTTGGGCGGCGTTTTGCAATTGCTGGTGCAGGTGCCCGCGCTGCGCAGCCTGGGCTTGCTGCCGCGCCTGGGTTTTGGCTGGGGCGCTATCCGCGCCGCTTGGGCCGACCCGGCCAGCAAAAACATCGCGCGCCTGATGGGCCCGGCGCTGCTGGGCGTGAGCGTGGCTCAAATATCTTTGCTCATCAACACCCAAATCGCGTCGCACCTGGCTACGGGCAGCGTGAGTTGGCTGAGTTACGCCGACCGGCTGATGGAGTTTCCCACCGCCATGCTGGGCGTTGCGCTGGGGGTGGTGCTGATGCCCCGGCTGGCGTCGGCACGGGCCTCGGGCAACACGCAGGATTATTCCGACTCGCTGGACTGGGGATTGCGCATCGTGGTGCTTCTTGCCGTGCCCTGCGCGGTGGCTTTGCTGGTGTTTGCCCAGCCTTTGGTGGCGGTGCTGTTTCACTACAAGGCATTTACCGCAGGGGATGTGGTCCAAACTGCCTGGGCTTTGCAGGGCTGGGGCGTGGGTTTGGTGGGTATTGTGGCGATCAAGGTGCTGGCGCCGGGCTATTACGCCAGCCAGGATATCAAGACCCCGGTGCGCATTGCCATCGCAGTTTTGGTTCTCACCCAGCTGCTGAACCTGGCACTGGTGCCGGTTTTCAGGCACGCGGCGCTGTCCCTTTCCATCGGCCTGGGCGCGTTGGTCAACGCGCTGTGGCTCTTGCGTGGGCTGCTGCAGCGTGGCAGCTATCGCCCCGGTCCGGGCTGGGGCGGGTTTTTGCTGCAGGTGCTGGTGGGCGCCGCCGTGTTGGCCGCGTATTTGGGCTGGGCCGCGCAGGCCTGGCATTGGCTCGACGTGGCGGGTGCTTATGGTCAGCGTATCGGCTTGGTGGCCCTGGCGCTGGCAGGCGCCGCGCTGCTGTATGGCGGCGCTGTGCTGGCCATGGGCTTGAATCTGCGCCAGTTTTTGCGGCGCAGTTAGGCGCTCCGGTGGGTTGCCCTACGCTCTTGCACGGGTGGCATGGGGGTCTTTGCGTTTGCTACAGTGTGAGCTATGAACGTCTCCTTTGATATTCCCAACCCGCTGGACTATTTTGGCTCCCTAGTAGACAGCGACGCGCAGTTTCCCTTGCTGGAAGCTGCCGTGGCGCTGGGCCATCTGCGCGAACCTGGGCTGGATGTGCAATCTGTGCTGTCGCAGGTGGACGAGTGGCAAGCCCGTTTGCGCCAGCGCGTCGCCGCCGATGCCGCACCGCTGGCCAAACTCTTGGCCTTGAACCAGTTCTTCTACAAAGACCTGGGCTTTGCCGGCAATGTCAACGACTACTACGCCAGCGACAACAGCTTTATCCACCGGCTGGTGGAAACCCGTCGCGGCATTCCTATCTCCTTGGCTGTGCTGTGGCTTGAATTGGCGCAGGGCATGGGGCTGGAGGCGAAGGGGGTTAATTTCCCGGGCCACTTTTTAATCAAAATTAGCCTGCCGGTGGGCCAAGCGGTAATGGACCCGATGACTGGCCAGTCTTTTAGCCGCGAAGATTTGGTCGAAATGCTCGAACCCTACCGCCTCGCGGGTGATGTAGGCGCAGATTTTGAAATTCCGCTGGGCTTGTACCTACAAGCCGCCCCGAGCCGGGACGTGCTAGTGCGCATGCTGCGCAACCTCAAAGAGATTTACAAAAGCCAAAAACACGGTGATCTGTGGCTGGCGGTGCAGGAGCGGCTGGTGGTCTTGATGCCCGATGCCTGGTCTGAATACCGCGACCGGGGCCTGGCCCACGCGCTCCTGGGCCAAAACGTGCAAGCTCTGGCCGACTTGGAATGCTATGTGGTTCACGCATCGGACGTGGTTGATGTGGACGCCATTTCCCAGCAGGTGAATTTGCTGCGCCAGCAGCTGGGTAAACGCAGCGAGTCCAATTAAGCCGGTCGGTCGGCGGCAGGGCGGCGCTGCTCACTCCAGCTTGAAGTTGAAATCCTGGGTAGCGATCACCTCGGGCCCATCAGCCACGCATTTGTAGCGCAGGATGGCGGCTTTGACTGCCGCATGAAAGACCTTGGGTCCGGACAAGATGGTGACCTCTTGAACCACGCCGTTCTTGACCAGAATCTGCGCCTTGACGACGCCTTCGGTGCCGTCTTGCACGGCGCGCCTGGGCATCTCCGGGGCCACCTGGGTCGGGCAAACCAGACCAATGGCGGCTTGTTTGGGGCCCGCTGCCACCGGCGCAGCCGCAGCGGCCACCGTGGCCACCGGCGCCGAAGGGGCTGTGGGCGGTGGCGGCGCGATCACTGCGGGCGTAGTCGGCGGTGTGGGGGTGGCGGCTATCACCGGCGCGGCGCTGGCCACTGGCGGTGGCGCATCTGGTGGCGGCACATAGGGCGGAGGGGGCGCCTGCACCTTGGGTATTTCTTTGGGCG
>CANHZG010000173.1 GCA_947464995.1 Comamonadaceae bacterium
TAAAAATGTCATACCTTAACGGCAGTTCATCCGCGAGGGATATGTGCGGTGGCTCAAACCTCACTCTGTTCTGGTCCAGTATTCGCCCGATGTCTGCGTATGCCTAATGAAAACGTGGTGTGCATCTGCACGCCGCACTCCAACACAGCAGCCGCAACACGTCATAAATCCGGGGTACCACCAACTCCTACAAGTAGTACGACGGACACTCGGGGGGCACCGGCGCGCACTTGGCTGGGCGAATGCGGTCGCCAGACAGCAGGGATTCGGCCCGCTTAGAGTTCTAGACCTGCATGGTGAATTACCAGGCCGGTCTACTTACGAACTGGCGGTAAATCCGTGCAAGACCCATGCGCCACCTCCGCTGCCATCCCGATACTCTCGCCCAGCGTGGGGTGCGGATGGATCGTCTTGCCGATGTCCACGGCGTCGGCGCCCATCTCAATAGCCAGTGCAACCTCGCCAATCATGTCGCCCGCATGCGTGCCGACCATGCCGCCGCCCAGAATCTTGCCGTGGCCGTGGGCTTCGGGGCTGTCGTCAAACAGCAGTTTGGTGACGCCTTCATCCCGGCCGTTCGCAATGGCGCGGCCTGAGGCCGCCCACGGGAATAAGCCCTTCTTGACCTTGATGCCTTGCGCTTTGGCCTGGTCTTCGGTCAGCCCGACCCAGGCCACTTCGGGGTCGGTGTAGGCCACGCTGGGGATGACCCTTGCGTTGAACGCGGCTGCGGCCAGCTCTTTGTTGCCTTGCAGCTCACCGGCAATCACTTCGGCAGCCACGTGCGCTTCGTGCACCGCTTTGTGCGCCAGCATGGGCTGGCCCACGATGTCGCCGATGGCAAAAATGTGCGGCACGTTGGTGCGCATCTGGATGTCGACGTTGATGAAGCCACGGTCTGTGACGGCCACGCCGGCTTTCTCAGCAGCGATTTTTTTGCCGTTAGGCGTGCGGCCTACGGCTTGCAGGACCAGGTCATAGACCTGGGGCTCGGGCACCTTGCCGCCGGGTTCGGCGCTCTCAAACGTCACTTCAATACCTTCGGTCAAGGCGCGTGCGCCCACCGTTTTGGTTTTGAGCATGATGTTGTCAAAGCGTGGCGCGTTCATCTTTTGCCATATCTTCACCAGGTCGCGGTCGGCGCCCTGCATCAGGCCATCCATCATTTCCACCACGTCCAGGCGCGCGCCCAGCGTGCTGTAAACGGTGCCCATTTCCAGCCCGATGATGCCGCCGCCCAGAATCAGCATGCGCTTGGGAACTTCTTTAAGTTCCAACGCACCGGTGCTGTCCACCACGCGCGGATCGTTCGGCATAAAGGGCAGCCGCACGGCTTGGCTGCCTGCGGCGATGATGCACTTCTTGAACGCGACGACTTTCTTGGTGCCAGTTTTCTCTTGGCCGTCGCCGGTGGTTTCTTGCACTTCGACGTGGTTGGCGCCCACAAAAGCGCCGTAGCCGCGCACGGTCGTGACCTTGCGCATCTTGGCCATGGCCGCCAGGCCGCCGGTCAATTTGCCGATGACTTTTTCCTTGTGGCCACGCAGCTTGTCGATGTTGACCACCGGCTTACCGAAGTCCACGCCCAGGTCGCCCAGGTGCGCCACTTCGTCCATAACGGCGGCCACGTGCAGCAGGGCTTTGGACGGGATGCAACCCACGTTCAAACACACGCCGCCCAGGGTGGCGTAGCGCTCGACGATGACAACCTTAAGGCCCAAATCGGCTGCACGAAACGCTGCCGAGTAGCCGCCGGGGCCAGCGCCCAAGACCAGAAGGTCGCATTCGATGTCGGCCACCCCTTGAAAGCTCTCGCTGAAGGACGATGGTGTGGGTGCTAGGCCAGCAACCGCCAGGGCCGCAGCCGGAGCCGTCGTGGCTGTTCCGGGCGACGCCTCAACATGCGCAACTTCAAGCAGCAACACGACCGAGCCTTCTTTGACCTTGTCGCCCAACTTGAGCTTGACCTCTTTGGCCACGCCACCGTGGCTTGCGGGGATTTCCATCGACGCCTTGTCAGACTCCACAGTGATCAGGCTTTGATCGGGCTTAATGGAGTCGCCGGGGGCAACCATCAACTCAATAACGGTAACTTCTGCAAAGTCTCCGATGTCTGGAACTTTGATTTCAATAATGGGCATGAATACACCTTAATCGGTTGGGGTCAAAGCACGTTTGTTGCGCAAAGTAATCGCCCCTGGGTCTCACAAAAGTACGCGGCGGAAGTCGCCCAGGATCTGGCCGAGGTAGACGTTAAATCGCGCGGCAGCGGCACCGTCAATCACGCGGTGGTCCCAGGTCAGCGACAAGGGCAGCATCAGGCGGGGCAGGAACGCTTTGCCGTCCCAAATGGGCTCGATAGTGGAGCGGCACACGCCCAAAATAGCGACTTCGGGCGCGTTAATGATGGGCGTGAAGTACCGCCCACCAATACCACCCAGACTGGAGATGGTGAAGCTGGCGCCGGACATTTCGGCCGGGCTGAGTTTGCCATCGCGCGCTTTTTTGGCCAATTCACCCATTTCCTGGCTGATTTGCAGAACGCCCTTTTGGTCGGCGTCCTTGATCACCGGCACCATCAAACCGTTGGGCGTGTCGGCGGCAAAGCCGATGTGCCAGTAGTTCTTGTAGACGACGGCGTCACCATCGAGGCTGCTGTTGAACTCGGGGTATTTCTTGAGCGCAGCCACACAGGCCTTGATGAGGAAGGCCAGCATGGTTACTTTCACGCCACTCTTCTCGTTTTCCTTGTTGGTGGACACGCGGAATGCTTCGAGATCGGTGATGTCAGCGTCGTCATGGTTAGTGACGGCCGGAATCATGATGGCGTTACGCAACAGGTTGGCGCCGCTGATCTTCTTGATGCGCGACATCTCTTTGCGCTCGATCGGGCCGAACTTGGCAAAGTCCACTTTGGGCCAGGGGATCAGACCCAGTTCTGAACCACTGCCGCCCGCCGCCTTAGGCGCGTTGGTCACCTGGGCTTTGGTTTGGGCTGCGCCCGCCATCACCGCTTTGGTGAAGTCTTGCACGTCCTCTTGCGTAATACGGCCTTTGGCCCCCTGCCCTTTGACTTCTTCGAGCGGCACGCCGAGTTCGCGCGCAAATTTGCGCACCGAGGGCGACGCGTGCGGCATAGCCAACACCGAGGCTCCGGGTGTGTGGGCCGGTACTGTGGCGCAGACGCTCGCGGACTGCGGGACTGCCACAGGTGCAGGTGCGGCGGCGGCGGGCGCGGCAATTACTGGGGCTAATGCCGCGGCCACTGGGGCGGCGCTTGACGCAGCTGCGCCCAACAACAGGCCGACCAAGTCGCCAATATTGACCTTGTCGCCCAGCTTCACGGCCAGCGACTGGACTACACCGGCAGCGGGTGCCGGAATCTCCATAGACGCTTTGTCCGACTCGACGGTAATCAGGCTTTGCTCCGCTGCCACGGCGTCGCCAGGTTTGACCAGAAGCTCAATGACCGTGACGTCCTTGAAGTCGCCAATATCCGGGATGCGCATCTCCACCACCGACGGGGAGGCTGGGGCAAAAGCCGCCGCCACGGCTACCGTCGCGGCCACGGCAGCAGCCACTGGCGGGGACGCCACAGCCGCGGAGGCCGAACCCGCCACCTCCAGCAGTAAAACCAGCGAACCTTGCTTTACCTTGTCGCCCAAAGCGACCTTGACTTCCTTGACCACACCAGCTGACGAGGACGGGATTTCCATAGACGCCTTGTCCGACTCCACGGTAATCAAGCTTTGCTCGGCGCGCACCGTGTCACCGGCTTTGACCATGAGTTCAATCACAGTCACCTCATCAAAGTCTCCGATGTCCGGGACCTGTATCTCAATCGTTGCCATGTTTGGGTCTCCTTGGGCTTTACGCGTACAGCGGGTTGATCTTATCGGCCTTGATGCCGTACTTGGCAATCGCTTCGGCCACTTTGGCGGCGGGCAAGTGGCCGTCTTCGCTCAGCGCCTTGAGCGCGGCGACCACAATGTAATGGCGGTTGATCTCGAAGTGCTCGCGCAGTTTGCTTCGGAAGTCGCTGCGGCCAAAGCCGTCGGTACCTAGCACCTTGTAAGTGCGGCCTTTGGGGATAAAGGGGCGAATCTGCTCCGCATACGCCTTCATATAGTCGGTGGACGCAACCACCGGCCCCGCGTGGGCCGCGAGCTGCTGACCGACAAAGGACACGCGCGGTGTGTCTAGTGGGTGAAGCAGATTAAAGCGTTCAGCGTCCTGGCCGTCACGGGTGAGTTCGTTAAAGCTTGGGCAGCTCCAGACGTCGGCTTGGATATCCCAGTCTGTGGCCAGCAGGTTTTGCGCGGCAATCGATTCGCGCAGGATCGTGCCAGAACCCAGCAACTGCACACGCTGGCTTTTTTTCGCACCCTTATCTGTTGCTCCTCCTGGCTTGCACAGGTACATGCCCTTGACGATCTGCTCTTCGGTGCCCGCCGTCAAACCCGGCATGGGGTAATTTTCGTTGAGCAGCGTGAGGTAATAAAAGACGTTGTCTTGCTTCTCCACCATGCGTTTCAAGCCGTGGTGCAGGATGACACCCACTTCGTGCGCAAAGGTCGGGTCGTAGCTCACGCAGTTGGGGATGGTGCCCGCCATGATGTGGCTGTGGCCGTCTTCGTGCTGCAGGCCCTCGCCGTTAAGCGTGGTGCGGCCCGAGGTGCCGCCCAGCAAGAAGCCGCGCGCCTGCATGTCACCCGCCGCCCAAGCCAGGTCGCCAATGCGCTGAAAGCCAAACATCGAGTAATACACATAAAACGGCAACATGATGCGGTTGCTTGTTGAATAGCTGGTGGCCGCCGCAATCCAGCTGCTCATGCCGCCGGCTTCGTTAATGCCTTCTTGCAGGATCTGGCCCTGCTTGTCCTCGCGGTAGTACATCACCTGGTCTTTGTCCACAGGGGTGTACTGCTGGCCGGCGGGGTTGTAGATGCCAATCTGGCGGAACAGCCCTTCCATGCCAAAGGTGCGTGCCTCGTCCACCAAAATCGGCACCACGCGCGGACCCAGGGCTTGGTCTCGTAAGAGCGTGGTCAAAAAACGCACATAGGCTTGCGTGGTGGAAATCTCGCGCCCCTCAGGCGTGGGGTCAATCACCGACTTGAAGGTGTCCAGCGACGGCACGGTGAACTGCTCGTCCGACTTGGTGCGGCGGTGAGGCAAGTAGCCGCCCAGGGCCTTGCGGCGCTCATGCAGGTACTTCATCTCAGGCGTGTCGTCGGCCGGTTTGTAAAAGGGAATATCGGCAATCTGGCTGTCAGGCACCGGAATGTTGAAACGGTCACGGAAGGCCTTGATGTCTTCGTCGGTCAGCTTCTTGGTCTGGTGCACGTTGTTTTTGCCTTCGCCGCTCTTGCCCATGCCAAAGCCTTTGACGGTCTTGATCAGCAGCACCGTGGGTTGGCCCTTGTGGTTGACCGCGCTGTGGTAGGCCGCGTAGACCTTTTTGGAGTCGTGGCCACCGCGGCGCAACTCGAAAATCTCTTCGTCGCTCATGTGCGCCACCATCGCCAGTGTGCGCGGGTCTTTACCAAAGAAGTGCTTGCGCACATAGGCGCCGTCGTTGGCTTTCATAGCCTGGTAGTCGCCGTCCAGCGTGTCCATCATGAGCTTGCGCAGGGCGCCGTCCTTGTCGCGCGCCAAAAGCGGGTCCCAGCTGCTGCCCCACAAGAGCTTGATGACGTTCCAGCCAGCACCGCGGAATTCACCTTCGAGCTCTTGGACGATCTTGCCATTGCCCCGCACCGGGCCGTCCAGGCGCTGCAGGTTGCAATTGATCACGAAGATCAGGTTGTCCAGGCCTTCGCGTGCGGCCAGGCCAATGGCGCCCAGCGACTCCACCTCGTCCATCTCGCCGTCACCGCAAAACACCCAGACCTTGCGGTTTTCGGTATTGGCAATGCCACGGGCGTGCAGGTACTTCAAAAACCGCGCTTGGTAAATCGCCATCAAGGGCCCCAAACCCATGGACACGGTGGGAAACTGCCAAAACTCGGGCATCAGCTTGGGGTGCGGGTAGCTGGACAAGCCCTTGCCGTCCACCTCTTGGCGGAAGTGGAGCAACTGCTCTTCGCTCAGGCGACCCTCTAAATAAGCGCGCGCATACACACCGGGAGACACATGGCCTTGGATGTAGAGCAAGTCACCGCCGTGGTTTTCGCTTTCGGCATGCCAAAAGTGGTTAAAACCTGCGCCAAACATGTGGGCCAAGGACGCAAACGAACCAATGTGTCCGCCCAAGTCGCCGCCATCGGCGGGGTTGTGGCGGTTGGCCTTGACCACCATGGCCATGGCGTTCCAACGCATATA
>CANHZG010000174.1 GCA_947464995.1 Comamonadaceae bacterium
CACAACCTGATGCAGGCCATTGCCCGCGTGAACCGGGTCTTTAAAGACAAGCAAGGCGGTTTGGTGGTGGACTACATCGGAATTGGCGAAGACTTGAAAGCCGCCATGAAGGAATACACCGCCAGCAAAGGCCGGGGCAAGCCCACGGTGGACGCGCGCGAAGCGCTGGCCGTGTTGCTAGAAAAGCTGGATGTGCTGGGCGCCATGCTGCACGGCTTTGACTACTCCAACTTTTTGACCGGCGGGCACAAAACGCTGGCGGGCGCGGCCAACCATGTGCTGGGCCTCAAGTCTGACAAAGAGCGCGACGGCAAAAAGCGCTTTGCCGACCACGCGCTGGCCATGAGCCAGGCGTTCAGCCTGTGCTGCACCCTGGACGAGGCCAAAGCGCACCGCAATGAGGTGGCCTTTATGCAGGCGGTCAAGGTGATATTGACCAAACGCGAGGCCAGCGCCCAGCGCAAGACCGACGAAGCGCGCGACTTGGCGATTCGCCAGATCATCAACTCAGCAGTGGTGTCGGGCGAGGTAGTGGACATTTTTGCCGCCGTGGGCCTGGACAAACCCAACATCGGCTTGCTGGACGACGCATTTTTGGCGCAGGTGAATAACTTGCCCGAGAAAAATCTGGCCGTAGAGCTGCTGGAGCGGCTTTTGCAAGGCGAGATCAAAAGCCGTTTCGCCACCAACGTGGTGCAAGACCGCAAGTTCAGCGACTTGCTGACGGACGTGATACGCCGCTACCAAAACCGCAGTATTGAAACCGCGCAGGTCATGGAAGAGCTGATCGCCATGGCCAAGAAGTTCCGCGAAGCCGCAGGCCGGGGCGAAACCTTGGGGCTGGGCGACGATGAGGTTAAGTTTTACGACGCCCTGGCTAATAACGAATCCGCAGTGCGGGAGTTGCAAGACGAAACGCTGAAAAAAATCGCCCAAGAACTCACGGCCAACCTGCGCGAGAACCTGACGGTGGATTGGTCAGAACGCGAGAGTGTGCGTGCCAAGTTGCGGTTGATGGTCAAGCGCATATTGAGAAAGTACAAATACCCGCCCGACCTGGCAGATGCCGCTGTGGAACTGGTGCTGGAGCAGGCCCAAAGCCTTGGCCAGGAGTGGGCTAGCGCCGGCGCTTAGTCCGCAATAGCCAAGTCGTGCCCCAACGCCCGGCGTTCGTCAAACACAAAGCAGCCGCCCGCGTAGTGCTTGCCGTCGGTTTCTTCAAAGTACTTGAGGATGCCGCCGTCTAACTGGTAGACGTGCTCCAGCCCTTCTTCGCGCATCAGGATGGCGGCTTTTTCGCAGCGGATGCCGCCGGTGCAAAAGCTCACCACGGTTTTGCCTTCCAGGTCGGCTTTATGGGCGCGAAACGCGTCGGGAAATTCGGTGAACTTGGTGATGCGCCAGTCGATGGCGCCCACAAAGGTACCCGCGTCCACCTCAAAGTCGTTGCGCGTGTCCAGCGCCACCACCGGGCGGCCGGCGTCGTCCACACCGGCTTCTAGCCAGCGGCGCACGGTGGCCGCACTCACCGCCGGGGCGCGGCCCTGGGCGGGTTGGATGGCGGGGTGGTTCATGCGGATGATTTCGTTTTTCACCTTGACCAGCATTTTTTTGAAGGGCGTGGTGTCCGACCAACTTTCTTTGGGCTGCAAGGCGGCAAACCGGGCGTCGGTGCGCAGCTGCGCCACAAATTCGCGCACCTTGTTCTCCGGCCCGGCCAAAAACAGGTTGATGCCCTCGGTCGCCAGCAAGATCGTTCCTTTGAGGTCTAGCGCCAGCGCACGCGCCAGCAGTACGGGGCGCAGTTCGGCGGCGTCGGGCAAAGGCGTGAACTGGTAGGACGAGATATTGAGGATGGCTTGCATAGGTGCGCGATGCGGGTGGCGCAGCGCTAGGGTGGCGTGGGGGGTAATTTTGCGCCCAAGGCGCCCAGGGCGCGCAGCGGGTTGAGGTTGGACACCAGCAGACAGGCCAGCACGATCAGACCACCACCGGCCGCCATGGCCCAGCTGGTGGGCTCATCCAACAGCAACACCGACCACAGCACGCCAAAACCGGTGCTCATGAAGTTGGCCGTCATGGACGCCATGGGCGGCACGTGCTGGATGATGCGCATAAACATCCAATACGCCAGGCCCGAGGTGGCAACGCCCAGCACCGCTACGGCCGCCACGGCGGTCAGGGTGAAATGCGCTTGCGGCAGGTCGTGCAGCGCGCCGGGCAGCAGCATCAGCACGGCAGCGGCGTGCATGCCCGCCGTGATGCTCAGCGGCTCCATGCGTGATGTGGCGCGCTTTAGCAAGGGCGTGGCGGTGCCCGACAGGGCGGCAGCGCCCAGGCAAACCAAGGCCGAGATCACCAGCGTGTGCGTGGGCTCCACCGGCCCCAGTTTCACCACCAACGCCGCCCCCAGCAGGCCCAGCACGCAACCGGCTAGTTTGCCGCGCGTAAGCGTCTCTTCCTTTAAAAACGCCGATGTAAAGGCGCCAAACAGCACGGCAGTCACCGACAGCAGCGCGCCGTAGCCACCCGGCAGGTGCAGCGCCGACCACGAATACAGCACATGCGGCCCTGCCACGGCCAAAAAACCAATCAGCAGCAGCTCGCGCCAGTGCTTGGTGGGCCAGGGGTGCTTGAGCACACGCATGATGGTCGCCAGCACCACGGTGGCCAGCAGCATGCGCAGCCCCACCGACACATTGGGGCCCAATTGCGGCGCGGCCACCCGCGTCAAGATGAATGACGCGCCCCACAGCGCCGACAACATCACCAGTTGAATGAAATAGCGGGCTTTCATTGTTAAGCCAAGCCAGCGCCGCGATTTAGGCCCTGGCTTTCGTCTCAGGCTTGTTCGCTCGCCATGCTATCTAGCGCGGCTTGCAGCGCATCGGGGTTGGCATGCCCTTCAGCCAGTTGCCCGCGCAGCGCGTCCAGTGCGGCCAGGCCGTCTTGCTTGATCTGCGCAATCGCCACTCCCGCCTCCTTAGGCGACGCAAAGCCCAGGCTTTGCAGCAACAGCGTGCCTTTGGCGTCCACCAGTTTGAAGTAAAACTGGCCGTCTTTCTCGCGGTACTGCTTGAAGCTGGCAGCGGCCACCTTGGCCGCTTTGGCCGGGCCGCTGGCGCTGGTGGTGCCCAGGCTGCGAAGGCCCACGGCTTGGCGCAGGCGCGCCATAAAGGGCGTGGCCACGGCGCGCGCCTTGGCCGCACCTGCGTGCAGCATTGCCTCTACCTCTTGCGGGTGAGTCATAAGCCACTCGTAACGCGCGCGCATCGGAGCAATTTCACGGTCAATGCGCTCAAACAGGCGGTCTTTGGCCTCGCCCCAGGCGATGCCGTTGGCAAAGTCTTGCGCAAAAGCGGCGGTCTCTTCGGCGCTGGCAAAGGCCTGGTAAATCTGGAACAGGGCCGAGCCCTCGGTGCTTTTTGCCTCGCCTGGGGCGCGCGAGTCGGTTTTGATACCGGCAATGAGCTTTTTGAGCTCGGGGCGCGGCGCAAACAAGGGGATGGTGTTGTCGTAGCTCTTGCTCATCTTGCGCCCGTCCAGCCCCGGCAGGGTGGCGACCGACTCTTCAATCGCCGCCAGCGGTGGCACAAAGTGTTCGCCATAGCGGTGGTTGAAGCTGTGCGCCATGTCGCGCGCCATCTCGATGTGCTGAATCTGGTCGCGCCCCACCGGCACGTGGTGGGCGTTGAACATCAAAATGTCCGCGCCCATCAGCACCGGGTACATGAACAGGCCGGCCGTTACTTCCGCGTCCGGGTCCAGGTCGGCGGCCAGGTTTTTGTCCACCGAGGCCTTGTAGGCGTGGGCGCGGTTGAGCACGCCTTTGCCGGTCACGCAGGTCAAAAACCAGGTCAACTCGGGAATCTCGGGCACGTCCGACTGGCGGTAAAACACCACACGCTCGGGGTCTAGGCCCGCAGCCAGCCAACTTGCGGCAATCTCCAGCGTGGAGCGCTGGATGCGCGCGGGCTCGTCAATCTTGATGAGCGCGTGGTAGTCGGCCAAAAAATAGTAGCTCTCCACGCCAGGGCGCAGGCTAGCCGCCACGGCCGGGCGGATGGAGCCCACGTAGTTGCCCAGGTGCGGCGTGCCCGAGGTGGTGATACCGGTCAAAAAACGTACAGCGCTCATGGTGTTCAAGCAAGCCAAAAAAGTTAAAACGGTTTACAAACGGGGCAAAAAAATGGCGGGGTGCGCGCAGGCTAAGACAGCAGGGCGCGCAGCGGGCTCAGCAGCAGGTCAATCGCATCAAAACTCAGGCCCATGAGCGGCAGCATCCAAAAGGTGTTGATCACCTTGGTCACCACCAGCGCCATCACGATGTAAAACCCCCAGGGCTCAATGCGCGACACCGCAACCGCCTGCCTAAACGGCAGCAGCCCGACCAATATGCGCCCGCCGTCCAGTGGCGGGATGGGGAACAGGTTAAACACGCACATCACCACATTGACCAGCACGCCGCCTTGGCACATTTTGATGAGAAACGGCTCGGTGACACCGGCGCCGTGCAGCACGTACAGGGCCGCGCCCCAGACCAAGGCCTGCAAAAAGTTGATTCCCGGCCCGGCCAACGCCACCCACACCATGTCGCGTTTGGGGTTGTGCAGGCGGCCAAAGTTCACCGGAACCGGTTTGGCGTAACCAAACAAAAACGCGCCCGAGGTGGCAAAGTACAAAACCAGCGGCAGCACGATGGTGCCCATGGGGTCGATGTGCTTCATCGGGTTGAGCGTTACGCGGCCCAGCGTCCAGGCCGTAGGGTCGCCAAAGTAGCGCGCCGCGTAGCCGTGCGCGGCCTCGTGCAGGGTGATGGAAAAAATCACCGGCAGCGCGTACAGCGCGACGGTTTGAATCAGTTGGGCAATGTCCACGGCGCGGGGTGTTTCTGGGTTCGTTAAAGAGCAGGCGCTAAAGCCCTAGGCGGGCCAGACTGCCACGGCCCTGGCGCACCAGTTCGACCGAGCCGCCGCTGAGGTCAACCACGGTGGTGGGCTCCAGCGCGCAGGCTCCGGCGTCGATCACGGCGGCGATTTGGTGCTCGAAACGCGCTCGAATGTCATGCGCATCGTTCAGCGCCTCGGTCTCGCCGGGGGGAATCAAAGTGGTGGCCAGCAAGGGCGCGCCGTGCAGGGCGAGCAGGTCTTGCAAGGTGGTGTGCTCGGGCACACGCAGGCCTATGGTTTTGCGCGACGGGTGGCTCAGGCGGCGCGGTACTTCCTTACTGGCTTCCAAAATAAAGGTGTAGGGGCCCGGTGTGGCGCCCTTGACCAAGCGAAACTGGGCGTTGTCTACCCGGGCGTAGGTGGCCAGCTCGCTCAGGTCGCGGCACAGCAGGGTCAGGTGGTGCTTGTCGTCTACGCCACGAATGCGGCGCAGGCTGTCGGCAGCGGCCTTGTCGTCCAGGTGGCAGACCAGCGCGTAGCTCGAATCGGTGGGCACAGCCAGCACACCACCTTTTGCCAACAGGGCTACGGCCTGCTTAAGTAGGCGCGGATGCGGGTTGTCGGGGTGGACTTCAAAATACTGTGCCATGGCGCGGGCCTAGTGCAGCACGCGCGCGGCCAGCAGTTCCCACACCGGGGTCAGGCTGCCCGGCAAATAGGGCAGGGTTCCGAGCTCGGTGTGGCTCTCCAACGGGCTGTGAAAGTCGCTGCCGCGCGAGGCCGCCAGGCCGTAGTCCTTGGCGGCGTCTGCATAGGTGATGTATTCGGCTGCCGAATGGCTGCCGGTGACCACTTCCACGCCCCGGCCGCCGTGGCCTTTGAATTCGGTAAACAGCGCGAACTCTTCGTTGGCGGTGAAACGGTAGCGCGCCGGGTGCGCAATCACGGCCATGCCACCTGCGCCGGTAATCCAACCCACGGCGTCTTTCAGGCTGGCCCAGCGGTGCTCTACGTAGCCGGGCTTGCCTTCAGTGAGGTATTTGCGAAACACTTCATTGGTTTCCTTGCACACACCGGTTTCCACCAGATGGCGGGCAAAGTGGGTGCGCGAGACCAGATCCGGGTTGCCTGCGTACTGCAGCGCGCCTTCAAAAGCGTTCTTAATGCCCACCCGCTCGAGGTCCTTGGCCATGTCCTTGGCGCGCTGGCTGCGCCCGCCCCGGGTGGCGCGCAGGCCCTTTTGCAGGTTTTCATTGTCGGCGTCAAAGCCTAGGCCGACGATGTGCACCGTTTGGTGCAAAAAGG
>CANHZG010000175.1 GCA_947464995.1 Comamonadaceae bacterium
AAATGGCATGGCGTAGCGGTTCTTTTGCGTCAGCGGCGTATCGACGTAGCCCGGAGCAATCGTGACCACCTTTACGCCCGTGCCGCGAAGTTCCCCCCGCAGCGACTCGCAGTAGCTGATGGCGGCGGCCTTGCTCGCGCAGTAGGCTCCGTGGCCCGGAAGTCCGCGAATGCCGGCCACGCTGGCAATGCCCACCAGCGTGCCGCTGCGGCGTGCGCGCATGGGCCCAATAAACGGGTGAAAGGTGGCGGCTATACCAGTGTTGTTGGTGGCAAACACCTGCGCCATGGCATCAAGGTCTTCCCGTTGGGCTGAATCGACCCCGATGCTGATACCGGCATTGGCAATCACCACATCCGGCAGGCCTTGTAATTGCAAGCACTGCTGGCCTGCTGAGACGATGCTGTCGATAACTGACACATCAGCTGGATAAATCTGGTAGCGGGTGGTATCCAGCGACTCCGTCTGGGCCCAAGCGGCGATAGCGTGGGCGCGCCTAGCTACCAATGCCAGGCGGTAGCCCGCATCGTAGTAGTGCTTGGCCAGCGCCTGTCCGATGCCACTGGATGCGCCTGTGATCAAGACCAGGGGCAGCATGGCACTCAATTAGCGCGCCTCGGCCCTGGGGATCGAGCTTGCTCTCACCTTTCCGGTGAGTTGCAGAACTTGCGTGACGTTGTCGTACTCTAGTGCGTTGCCGCTAAATTGGTGCGCGCCGTGGCGGATATCGACCGGCAAATGTGACCGCACGACCTCGGGCTTTGCAAACACATGCAGAAACTCGCCGCGGTATTCAAAACGCTCGGATGCTCCGGGAGCTCCCTTGGTTTGCGCTTCCCTAATGATGGTGGCGTTTCCCATAAGTTGCACCTCAGAGGCATCTTCATTGGCCAGACCACGCAACGCGGTGGCAGTACTCAAACGGCCTTGGAGGTCGACGGATCGGATGCTGATAGCGTCCACTTCTGTTGAAAGGGTGTCGGCATAGTGGCGACCCGTTTTGCCGCGCAGGTCGGCGTGCAGGCGGCCATTGCGGTCAAAATTGCGAATCGAAAAATTGTCCATAAAGTAGTCAGGCGTATGCGTTGGGCCTTGCTCAAGAGACGCCTGGGGTGGCGGTGGCGTGCTGCGGACCATCCAGTAGCTGGTCAGGGCGAACACTGCCATCAGTGCCAAAGGCAAATACAACAGGAAGCGGTCCCACAGCGCGGGCAGCAGACCCCTCATGCGGTGTATGCCGTCAGGCAATCCAAGTAGCTACCGGTGGCGGTGAGCAGCAGGTCGCACACCTCCCGAACCGCGCCGTGTCCGCCATGCAGACGGCTCACAAAGTGCGCACGGGCCAGCACCTCGGCATGTGCGTTTGCGGGTGCGCAGGCCAGTGCGGCACGGGTCATCATCGGAAGATCGGGCCAGTCGTCTCCCATGGCTGCGGCCTGGCTCCAGTCCAGCCCCAACGCATCAAGCGTGCTTTGCGCCGCAGGACGCTTGTCCTCGGTGCCGAAATGGGCGTGCGTGATGCCCAGGGCGGTCAACCGGGTGCGCAAAGGCGCGGAGTCGCGCCCGGTCACCACTGCGGGCGTGATGCCTGCCTTTTGCAGCATCTTGAGCCCGTGGCCGTCCAGAGTGCTAAAGCGCTTAATCGTCTCGCCGGTTTGGGAAAAAAAGAGGCCACCGTCGGTCAATACACCGTCGACGTCGAAAAAAACCACCCTCACGGGCCGGGCGCGGTGTAGCAGCTCTGGCGTGAACGCTGGAATATCGGTCATCAAATCACCTTCGCACGCAACAAGTCGTTGGTGTTGACGGCCCCGCACAAGTGCCCCGCATCGTCGAGCACCAACACGCTGGTAATTTGCTTGCGCTCCATCAACTCGGCCGCATCTACAGCCAACGCGTCTGCACCTATCGTGGTGGGGTTGGCATGCATGACATCCCCGGCTGTTTTTTCTCGCAAGTCCAGGCCGCGTTCGACGCAGCGGCGCAGATCGCCATCGGTAAAAATACCCAGCACGCTGCCCCCGGCGTCCACCACTGCGGTAGCACCAAGGCCCTTGGCACTCATTTCACGCATCACCGAGCTAAAGCTCGCTGCCGCCACCACGCGAGGCACGGCGTCACCCGAACGCATCACGTCGATCACCCGGGTCAACAGTTTGCGACCAAGGGCCCCACCGGGGTGGGAGCGCGCAAAGTCCTCCGCTTTAAACCCTCGCGCGTCCAGCAGCGCAACGGCTAAGGCGTCGCCCATGGCCAGTTGGGCCGTTGTGCTGGCGGTGGGTGCCAGGTTCAAGGGGCAGGCTTCTTTGTCCACGGCGGTGTTGAGCCAAACGTTGGCATATTGCGCCATGCTGGAGTGGGCGTTGCCCGTGATAGCAACCACGGGCGCCCCCAGGCGCTTGAGAACAGGAACGATGGCGCTGATCTCTTCGGACTCGCCGCTATTGGAGATCATCAGCACCAGGTCTTGTGCGGTGACCATCCCCAAGTCGCCATGGCTGGCCTCGGCCGGGTGCACAAACAGTGCCGGCGTGCCGGTAGACGCCAGCGTTGCTGCAATTTTGCGCCCCACGTGCCCGCTTTTGCCCATGCCCATGACCACAACCCGCCCGGTGACCGACAGTATTAGCCCCACCGCCTGGGCAAACGAGTCGCCTAAGCGCTCCTTGAGCCCCAAGATGGCTGCCGCTTCAATATCAAAGGTGGCCTGGGCCAAGTCCACTGCACGCTGGGCGGCATGGGGGGACAGGGCGGGGAAGGTGGCATTCATCGGGGCATTTTATAGACGCCCCAGGCCGCTCCCGTGCCTTCGCCACACACCCACACGATGCGCGCGCAGACAACTTCTATTTGCCGATACAAAAACTAGAAAAAATCACGCCCAGCAAATCGTCTGAGCTGAATGCGCCGGTGATCTCATTCAAGGCGTTTTGCGCCAGACGCAGCTCTTCGGCCAGCAGGTCCAGCGCTTGGGCGTTTTGCGCCAAATGGGAGGTCGCTTCCATCAAACGCGCGTCGACCGAGCGCAGCGCCTGAACATGGCGCTCGCGGGCCATGAACACGCCGCCGGCCGGGGCTTGCCAGCCCGCCGCCTGAAGTAAGGCGTCGCGCAGCGCGCCCAGCCCGGCGCCGGTCTTGGCCGACAGGCGGATGCCCGGCGCGGGCTTGGGTGTCTCAGCCACCGCGTCGGCCTTGTTCCACACGTCGATGATGGGCACTTGCCGACCGATTTTTTGTGCCAACTGGGCCGCAATTTGCGCGTCTGTAGCCGCGTAGTCCGCACCGTCGCAGCGCGTCAGATCATGTAAAAAAAGCACGGCGTCTGCGCCTTCAATCGCTGTCCAAGCTCGCTCAATACCGATTTTTTCGACGGCGTCAAGGCCCTCGCGCAGGCCCGCGGTGTCCACCACATGCACCGGAACGCCTTCGATTTGAATGGTTTTTTCCACCTTGTCGCGGGTGGTGCCAGCGATCGGCGTAACGATGGCAAGCTCCGCCCCGGCCAAGGCGTTGAGCAGCGAGGACTTGCCCGCATTGGGTTGGCCAGCAATCACCACCTGAATGCCTTCGCGCAAGAGCGCGCCTTGAGTGGCTTGCTGTTGCAGCGCCTGCAAGGCCGCTTGCAAGCGCTCGAGTTGGCCCTGGGCGTCGGCCTTTTGCAGAAAGTCGATTTCTTCTTCTGGAAAATCCAACGTGGCTTCGACCAGCATACGCAGGCGCACCAAGGCGTCGCGTAAGGCGTTGACCTGTTTGGAAAACGCGCCCGAAAGTGAGGCGGTGGCGCTGCGGGCGGCGGCCTCGGTGCTGGCGTCGATCAGGTCGGCAATGGCCTCGGCCTGGGCCAGGTCGATCTTGTCGTTCAAAAATGCCCGCTCGGTGAATTCGCCTGGCTGCGCTAGGCGCAGCCGGGGCAACAGGGGTACGGCACAGGCCGCGCCGCCTTCTTGAGCCAGCGCCAGGCAGCGCACCACCAAAAGTTGCAACACCACTGGCCCGCCATGGGCTTGCAGCTCCAGCACGTCTTCGCCAGTAAAGGAATGCGGCGCTGGAAAAAACAGCGCCAGGCCCTGGTCGATGGGCGTGCCATCGGCATCGGGGAAGGGCAGGTAAGTTGCTTCGCGCGCGCGAAGATCGCGGCCCAGCCAGGTGCGCACCAGTGGCGCCAGATTCGTACCGCTGACCCGCACGATACCCACGGCGCCGCGCCCCGAAGCGGTGGCAATGGCGATGATGGGGTCGTGGTGGCGACTAAGCATGGTTATAAAGGCAGTGTGCGGGTTATACAGGCAACACACGCAAGAAGGGCCGCTTACGCGGCCCTTGGCTTGGCAACCGGCAAGCTGTGTCTATTTAAAGGACGGCAGGTTGAACTGCGGCGGCACGCCCATGCGGGTGTTAATTAGCCATTGCTGCGCGATCGATAGAACGTTATTCGTAATCCAGTAGACCACCAACCCTGAGGGGAAAAAGAAGAACATCACGCTAAACGCCAGCGGCATGAACCACATCATTTTGGCCTGCATCGGGTCGGGCGGTGCGGGGTTGAGCGCGGTTTGCAGCATTGTCGTTAGCGTCATGATGACAGGCAAGATGTAGTAGGGGTCTGGCGCCGACAGGTCATGGATCCAGCCCATCCAGGGCGCGTTGCGCATTTCCACGCTCGACAGCAGCACCCAGTACAGGGCAATAAACACCGGGATCTGGATCATGATAGGGAAACAGCCGCCCATCGGGTTGACTTTTTCCTCGCGGTAAATGCGCATCATCTCCTGTTGCATTTGCTGCGGATTGTCTTTGAGCCGCTCGCGCATTTCGGTGATCTTGGGGTTGACCGCTTTCATCTTGGCCATGCTGGAATAGGCCTTGGCGTTGAGCCAATAGAAGGCAATTTTCAGTAGCAGCACCAGGCCAACGATGGCCCAGCCCCAGTTCTGGATAACGCTGTGGATGTAGTCCAGCAAAAAGTACAAGGGCTTGGCCAGGATGGTGAGCCAGCCATAGTCTTTGACCAGCTCCAAGCCAGGGGCCAGGGCTTCAAGCATTTTTTCCTCTTGGGGCCCAACGAAGAAGGTGGTTTCTATGGTGCGCGTCGTGCCAGGCGCGATGGCTTCGAGCGGTGCGACCATGGCGGCGCGGTAGCAGCAATCGGGCAATCCACCGCCGAGTTCAACTGGGTCTAGCGAAATGGTGCGGTTCATGCCCTCGGGCAGGATCCAGGCGCTGGCGAAATAGTGCTGCACCATGGCCACGTAGCCGGTGGTCGACTGTTTTTCGTACGTAGCACTCTTTTTCTTGATGTCGGCAAATTCGACCTTTTGGTATTTTTTGGCCTCGGTGTAAACCGCCGGACCGGTAAAGGTGGAATAGAAAGAAGATTCGCCCGGGGGCTTGTTGCCGTCGCGTACCAGTTGCACATACAGCTGAGGGGCAATCGCCGCACCAGTTGTATTGGTCAACGCATGGCTGACGCCCACAGCGTATGAGCCGCGCTTGAGGGTGTACGTCTTGACCAGTTTGATGCCACCGACATCGGCCGACTCAAACCGAATTTGCAGACTCTGCGCGTCGTCTTTGAGTTCGCGCGCACCGCTAACGGCCATTGGCGTCTTGTGGGTGGGAAACGCGCCGGGCACTGGGCCTGACACCACGCCCGACTGGGCCAGATAAATCCGGTCTTTGCTGTCGTCAAGTAGCACAAAGCGCTTGGCATGGTCCAAGGTGTCGCCGTACTTCAGGAATTCGGAGCCAACCAAGGTGCCGCCTTGTGTGTCAAAACGCAGGCTCAACACGTCGGTGTTGACTGTGAATCGTTCACTTGGTGCGCTGGGTGTACCACCATCAGCCACCGCAGCGCCACTGGCAGGCAGGGCGGCGCTCCCACTTGCCGCCGATGCGGGTACGCTGGCGTCGGACGCCGCGGGCTTGGCGCCAGCGACAGAAGCAGCGGCATCGACGTTGGCCGACTGGCCCGGGAAAAAGGTGGCTTTGTGGCCGTTGTAAATTTGCCATTGGTCCCACAGCAGCACCATGGAAAAACCAAAGAT
>CANHZG010000176.1 GCA_947464995.1 Comamonadaceae bacterium
CGCAGCCGCGTCAGCGCGTTGACGATCATCCGCAAGCGGTCCATACCCGCCAACGCCGCGTCCCACCGGGCGGGCGTATCGCCGTAAAGAACGTTCAAAAAGTCACCATATGCGGGACCTCGCAGCACCTGCTCTACTTCTGCAGCCAGCAGCAACGTTTGGGCGCTGGTCCATTGGGGCAATACACCGGCGTGTACCAGCAGCAGGCGCTGTCCGGCCACTTGCAGTTGCAGTGCCATGGACTGCTGGCGCAACCAGTGGAGCAGCACGCCACGGTCAGGCGCGCCCAGCACGGCGCCCAGCGTGTCGCCGCGACCCGGGGCCCGCACCCCATGTGCGATGGCCAATAAATGCAGATCATGGTTGCCCAGCAGGCAGTGCGCCGCGCCACCCAGCTCCATGAGCCGACGCAGCACGCCCAGCGAGTCCGGGCCACGGTTGACCAGATCGCCCAATAGATACAGGGTGTCGCGGCTGGGGGAAAAAGAGATTTCGTCGAGCAAACGCGCCAGTGCCGCGTCGCAGCCCTGCACGTCGCCAATCAAGTAAAGTGCCATGTGTTCATTTTCGCGCCAGATCCATGGAATTTTTGTTGATTGTCTTCTTGACACTGCTCAACGGCGTGTTTGCCATGTCTGAGCTGGCGCTGGCGGGCAGCAAGCGTGCGCGTCTGGGGGCCTTGGCCGAGGCCGGTAACCACGGGGCCCAAGCCGCCCTGGAGTTGCTGGGCAACCCGAACCAGTTTTTGTCGACGGTGCAAGTCGGGATCACGTCGATTGGCGTGCTCAACGGCATTGTGGGGGAGGCCGCTTTCAGCGATGGCGTGGCCGCCTGGTTGCATGCCTGGGGAGCGTCGGAGCGGGCCGCTGCCTTATCCGCCACTGCCTTGGTCGTAACCGTTATTACGTTTACGACCATTATTTTTGGTGAGCTCGTGCCCAAGCGCATTGGCCAGTTGCATCCCGAGACGGTAGCCTGCTGGGTAGCGCGGCCCATGCTGTGGCTGGCCCGGGCGGCCAAGCCATTTGTCAAGCTGTTATCGGGCACCACGGCGGCTACGCTCAGGCTGCTGCGCATCGACGTCCATGCCTCGCGGGCCGTCACTGAGGAAGAGATTTCGGCCAGCCTGGAGGAGGGCGTGGACGCCGGACTGATCGAGGAGCACGAGCACCAGATGGTGCAAAACGTGTTTCGCCTCGACGAGCGGCCCCTTACCTCGCTCATGACGCCGCGCACCGATGTGCAGTGGCTCGACAGCAGCGATACCGTGTCGCACTGCCTAGCCATGGCCGGCAGCGGCGGAGGCAAAGGCGCGCACTCCTGGTACCCGGTGTGCCGGGGTTCGTTAGACGATGTGGTGGGTGTTATCAGCGTGGCGCAACTGCTCGACCTGCGCGAGCGCCAGGGCGAGTCGATTGGCCTGCACGCCGCGCCCGCCACCTTTGTGCCAGAAACGCTCAGCGGCATGGAGCTGCTGGAGCAATTTCGCTTGCAGGCCGGGCGCTTGGTGTTTGTGGTGGATGAGTATGGTGTCGTACAAGGCTTGCTTACGCCGCGCGACCTGCTGGAGGCCATCACAGGCGAGCTCCAGGTAGGCGCGCAGGCCGATGCCTGGGCTACCGAGCGAGAAGACGGGTCCTGGCTGCTCGACGGCGTCATGCCTTTGGGCGAGCTCAAGTCACGGCTCGACATGGAAACCCTGCCCGGTGAAGAGCGTGGACGCTACAACACATTAGCCGGTTTGCTGATGTCTATCTCGGGCCGCTTGCCCCTGTTGGGTGAACGTATTGCGTGCCAGCACTGGACGTTTGAAGTGATCGACCTCGACGGCCGGCGGGTCGACAAGGTGCTGGCGGTGCGCAACCGGGTGACCGACGAGGCGGTGTGAAGCCTTGAGTCAGGCCTGCCCGGCCAAGCGGTAGGCCAGCAAGCCCAGCCACTCGTGCAGCACCAATTCCCATTTGCGGCTGCCGACCACCAGGGAATAGGCGCTCCAGGGCGTGTGGCTGCCCGTGTTGAAGTCCACCGCGTAGGGCGTGACGTTCCAGCCCACTTTTTCAAAGGTGGCCAGTGCGCGTCGCATATGCCAGGCCGATGTCACTAGCAGCCAGCGCTTGTTTGGGTCAACGCCCGGCACACGGGCACCTAAAGCGGCGTTTTCATACGTGGTGCGGGAGCGGTCTTCCACTAGCAGGTGCTCAAGCGGCAGGTCCAGGGATTCGTACACTAATTGCGCACGCGCTGCTTCGGACAAGCCCCGGCCTAACAAATCGCCTTCGCCGCCGGTAAACAGCAGTTGCAGTGCCGGGTTTTGGCGCAACAGGCTCAAGGGCACGATCATGCGTTCGGCCGAGCCGTTGAGGGCGATCTGGCTGCGGCCTTCCCACACATATGATGGCTCCAGCGCCCCCCCGAGGACGACCACGCCGTGGTAGGACTGCACTTCTTGGGCGCTAGGCGTGCGGGAGTAGGGGTCTTCCAGTTGGCGCAACAGCGCGTCGGGCAGCGGCTCCCAGCCTTGGATAAGCAGCACGAACAAGGCCAGCCACAGTGCGCGCAGGCCCCAACGCCTGCCGCCTGCGGTGGCGCGACCCAGCAGCAACAAGGCGGCGAACATGAGCGCGGCCGCCCAGGCTAGCGGTTGGGTCAAAAAGACCAGCAGTTTGGAAGCTAGAAACACGGCGCGCCTTAAACCACCTTGGCGCTCGGTCGGGCCGCCATCCGGTCTCGCCATTCCTGCAAGGCCTGCAGGCCGAGGTCTGCGGGCGTGAATTTCAGCAAGGCACGTCCAAACTCCAGCGCGCAAAACGCGGTGATGTCGGCGATGGTGAAGCGCGGCCCGGCCATCCAAGCCTGGGTTTGCAACAGCTGGTCGAAGACTTTGGCGTTGTCCTTGACCTTTTGCGTTTGCGATTGGCCAAAGTCGGCAAACTGGGGCGACTCCAGCGGGGCCAGGCCGGGGTGGGTGTGGCGCACGCCATTGGCGATGCCCAGCAGCAGCGTCCATTCGACGCGGCGGTCAGCCATCTCGATGAAGGCGCGTTCCTCAAAGTCCACGCCCATCAGGTTGTTCTCCGGGTAAAGGCCTTCAAGGTAAGTGCAAATGGCGCGCGTCTCGGTCAGCACCCGGCCGTCGTCGAGCTCGAGCGCGGGCACTTTGGCCAGCGGGCTTTTGGCTCGAAAGGCGGTAGCAAAGTGCTCGCCTTGGTTCAGGTTGACTGGCACCAAGTTGATGCCGCCGATATTTTTTTCGGCCATGAACATTTGCACACGCCTGGGGTTGGGTGCGCGGGGGGCGTAATGGAGTTGCATGGTGGGCCAGTTGGGCTAAGAAAAATCAGTCTGCCAGCACACGGCAGGCGTGCAATAGCTCGCGGGTTTTGAGCGCCTCGGCGCGCGCCGCCCGGGCAAAGTCCTGGCTGCTGCTGGCATAAATCACGGCGCGTGAGGAGTTGACGATGATGGGGGCTTGCGTGTGCCGGGCGTTGCCGCGCCAGCCCGCACGCACGGTGGCTGCGGCGTCGCCGCCTTGGGCACCTACGCCGGGGATCAGCAGCGCAAGGGCAGGCGCTAGCGCCCGCACCCGGTCGATTTCTGCAGGGTAAGTAGCGCCCACCACCAGGCCGAGCTGTCCATTGAGGTTCCAGGGGCCGTTGGCCAGGGCGGCAATGTGCTCAAACAGCGTGGGCTGGCCAAGCAAGTCGGCCAGGCGCTGGCTTTGCAGGTCGTCGCCGCCGGGGTTGGACGTGCGGCATAGCAAAAACGCGCCTTTGCCGTGGTATTTCAAATACGGTTGCACCGAGTCCCAGCCCATGAAGGGCGACAGCGTCACCGCGTCGGCGCCGTAGCGCTCAAAGGCTTCTATGGCGTATTGCTCGGCGGTGTTGCCAATGTCGCCGCGTTTGGCGTCCAAAATCACCGGCACCTGGGGCGCCGTCTGGCGCATATGGGCCATCAGTCGCTCCAACTGGTCTTCGGCGCGGTGGGCGGCAAAGTAAGCGATCTGGGGCTTGAAGGCGATCACCAGGTCGGCGGTGGCGTCGACTATTGATGCGCAGAAGTCAAAAATCTTGCTCGCGTCTCCGCGCCAATGCAGGGGGAATTTGGCGGGGTCCGGGTCCAGGCCGACGCAGAGTAAAGACTGGTTAAGGCGCTCAGCCGCGCCGAGTTTGGCAGTGAAAGTCATGGGCCATTGTAGGCAGACCCCGGTGTGCGCTCACCGGGGAAAGCCTATCGCCCAGGGTGCCCAGAGACTAAAACGGCGCCTTAGTGAACTTGGCGCAAACGCCTTTGATCATGTGCCGACGGGTGCCGTCCTTGAAGGTCAGGGTTTGCACAAAGGCGCCGTCTGCCAGGTCAATCGTGAACTCTTCCTGGGTGATCATTTGGCCAAAGCGCTCAAACATGGCGGGGCGGCTGACAAAGGCCTTGGTGCCCTCCATGCGCAGCGCGCCTTTGCGAGACTCCGACATGGTGTACTCACCCTGGTACCAGCCGGCCTTGGCTTCAGGCTCCAGCCCGGCGACCAAAACATCATGGTAGACCTTGGGTTCGGAGTTGAGCGCGCCTTGGGGAGTAGACACGGTGACCTCGCAGACGAAATTGCCGCCCTTCTTACCCAAGGCGCCCGCAGCCGTGTCAAGCAGGCTGTCGCGCGACTCCACTTTGGCGACGCCAAAATGAAGCCACCCGGCGGCCACTGCTCCCCAGACCATAGCGCCTACGACTACGGCGGTGATCAATGCAGTGAAAAAAATGGCACTCAGCGAGGATTGTTTTTTCATGGCATCGGTCTGGGGTTAGAGGGGCGCAGGCTGAGTGCTCAATCAGTTGGCCAGGATTTCACGTCCGTTGAGGGCTTGCACCGGGCGTGCATTGACCTTGAACGGGAAGCTGTTGACTTGCTCTTTGGCCACATTGACCGTGGTTTTCAAAATAAAGAAGCGAACGCCTTCGGTGCAAGGCGGCGTGGTCAGTGAGCCTTCGTAGCTATAGTAGTCAAATTCGCGCGGCAACAGGTTGCCGGGGTTGAAGTTCACGCCTTCAGGGGCGACTTCCGGGCCCTCTTCGGTGGGCATATGGGTCCACAAGGTTTTGATGCCCGGGTTTTCGTTGCCTTCTTTGAGCAGCACGCCCAAAACCGCCAGCTTACCTGCGGCATTTTTATGCACAAAGTGGACCACCATGGCCATGGGCTTGCCGTCGATTTTTTCTTCGCTGGGGCGGTGGAAGTGGAACTGCAGCAGCTCATGGGCGACACCGTCGATGCGCAATTTGCTGCCTGGCACCACGTTGACCTGGATGGTGTGGCCGTTGTTGATCATTTTCAGCTGACCTTCTTTGTAGTCAGCGGTGACCACCACACGGGCTTTGACAAACGGTCCACGAATGTCCAGCGGCGACTGTGATTTACCTTTGGCGCAGGTGGGGAATTCCTTGCCCCAGTGCGCAGGGCCCATTTCACCGTCATAAGACCAGTGGGCGGCGTGCTTTGCCGGTGCTTTTTTGTCGCCGGGCTTGCCGTGGCCGTCGTCCTTGGCGTCGCTGTCACCATGTCCGTCTTTTTCAGGTGCCTTGTCGTCGTGGGCAGATTTTTCAGCCTTGTCGCCTTGGGCCTTGGCTCCTTTGGAAAGGCATTCGGCCATGATTGCGACCTTTTCGCCCGCAGCAGCCAGACCGATTTGGGCGGCGCAAATGGTGTTTTTGCGGTCGCCGAGCTCGGACATCTGCAGCGCCTTGCGAAACGCTTCCAGCGCAGCCGGGTCTTCTGCGCCCTTGGTCAGCATGCGCAGCGCGCCCAGGCCCACTTGGCGTTCGGCCGAGAGGCTCTTTTGTGTTTTGTAGGCTGCTTCCAGGTCGGCCAGGGTGGTGCCGTTGGCCATTGCGGCTTTGACGGCTTCGAGTTGCTGTACTTTGCCTTCGAGCGGCGCCATTTCTTCACGCAGGGCG
>CANHZG010000177.1 GCA_947464995.1 Comamonadaceae bacterium
CGGTATGCACACCCTGCCCCAACCAGCACCCTTGCGCCACATTGGCATATACGCATACCGTGTCGGATTTTTGCGGCAGTTTCCCAGCCTGGCGCAGGCGCCCCTGGAAATCACCGAAGCCCTTGAACAACTGCGCGCCCTGTGGCACGGCCACAAAATCGCCGTGTACCTGAGCGCCCATGCCCCCGCCGTAGGCGTGGACACGCCGCAAGACCTGGAGCGCGTGCGCCAGATCTTCGCGCAGAACGGCTCGGCCTGAGGCTGCAGCGGACGCCCTGCATGTAAGCCAGGTACAGGTTTTTGCGTGCTATTCTCAGTTGATTACAAGGTGATTTACACGAGACAGCATCCCCACGGTGCGTAAACGCCAACGAGATTTCCATTCTTTTTGAGGTTCGCAATGAAATTGATTCTTCTAGGTGCCCCCGGTGCTGGTAAAGGTACGCAAGCCACCTTCATTTGCGGTAAATACGGCATCCCACAAATATCCACCGGCGACATGCTGCGTGCCGCCGTGAAAGCGGGCACGCCGCTGGGCCTGGAGGCCAAGTCCATCATGGACTCAGGCGGCCTGGTAAGCGACGCGCTGATCATCAACCTGGTCAAGGAGCGCCTTACCCAGCCCGACTGTGCTAAGGGCTTTTTGTTCGACGGATTCCCCCGCACCATTCCTCAGGCCGACGCCATGAAGGCCGCTGGCGTGGCGCTGGACTATGTGATTGAAATTGACGTGCCCTTTGACAGCATCATCGAGCGCATGAGCGGGCGCCGTTCGCACCCGGCCTCGGGCCGCACTTACCATGTCAAGTTCAACCCGCCCAAGTCAGAAGGCCTGGATGACGTCACCGGTGAGCCACTGATCCAGCGCGAAGACGACAAGGAAGCAACGGTCAAAAACCGCCTGGCCGTCTACAGCGCACAAACCCGTCCATTGGTGCAGTACTACTCCGACTGGGAACAACAGGAACCGAGCAAGGCGCCAAAATACCGTTCTGTGAGCGGCTTGGGCGACGTAGATGCCATCACGGCCCACGTGTTTGCTGCGCTGGAGAGCTAATTACCGAGTTCGCCGCAGCTTCGCCAAGCGCGCCGCCAACAAAAAAGGGATGCTAAACGCATCCCTTTCTTTATGCCCTGAACCGGGCAATGTGCGCAGGCTACGCCAGTTCAATAGGCTTTGCCCAGCTGGTCCAGAATGGCCGGGTTTTCCAAGGTGGACGTATCTTGCGTCACCGCCTCGCCCTTGGCCAGCGAGCGCAGCAGGCGGCGCATGATCTTGCCGGAGCGGGTTTTGGGCAAGTTTTCGCCAAACCGGATGTCCTTCGGCTTGGCAATGGGGCCAATTTCCTTGGCCACCCAGTCGCGCAGTTGCTTGGCAATGACTTTGGCTTCTTCATCGTTCGGGCGTGAACGCTTGAGCACCACAAAGGCGCAGATCGCCTCACCGGTTAGGTCGTCCGGGCGCCCCACCACGGCAGCTTCGGCCACCAAGTCGGTTTTGGACACCAGCGCGGATTCAATCTCCATCGTTCCCATGCGGTGGCCCGAGACGTTGAGCACGTCGTCAATGCGCCCGGTGATACGAAAGTAGCCTCGGTCCGCGCTGCGCACCGCGCCGTCACCGGCTAAATACATCTTGCCGCCCATTTCTTCAGGAAAGTAGCTCTTCTTGAAGCGCTCGGGGTCGTTCCAGATGGTGCGGATCATCGACGGCCAGGGGCGCTTGACGACCAAAATGCCGCCGGTTCCGTTAGGGATGTCATGGCCCACTTCGTCCACGATGGCGGCCATGATGCCGGGCAGCGGCAAAGTACAGCTACCGGGCACCAGCGGCGTGGCACCGGGCAGGGGCGTCATCATGTGGCCGCCGGTTTCGGTCTGCCAGAAGGTGTCCACGATGGGGCACTTCTCATGGCCGATATTCTTGTAGTACCACATCCAGGCTTCCGGGTTAATGGGCTCTCCCACCGAGCCGAGGATACGCAGGCTGCTCAGGTCCGAGCGGTCGGGGTGCACCGCAGCGTCGCTTTCGGCAGCCTTGATCAAGGACCGGATAGCCGTGGGTGCGGTGTAGAAAATGGAGCACTTATGGCGCTCGATCATTTGCCAGAAACGCCCGGCATTGGGGAAGGTGGGAACGCCCTCAAAAATGATTTGCGTGGCGCCGGCGGCTAAGGGGCCATAGGCCACGTAGGTGTGGCCAGTGATCCAGCCAATGTCCGCGGTGCACCAGAACACGTCATCAGGCTTGAGGTCAAAAGTCCAGTCCATGGTCAGCTTGGCCCACAGCATGTAGCCGCCGGTGGAATGCTGCACGCCCTTGGGCTTGCCGGTCGAGCCGGAGGTGTAAAGAATGAACAACGGATGCTCCGCGCCGACGGACACCGGTGCGCAGACCGTGCTTTGGCCTTCAATCGCCTGGGAAAAAGTCTTGTCACGCCCGGCCACCATGGCGCAGGCGCTAGCGGTGCGTTGGTACACGTACACGGTTTTGATCGACTCGCAACCGCCCATGGCGATGCCTTCGTCGACGATGGCTTTGAGGGGCAGTTCTTTGCCCCCGCGCATCTGGAAGTTGGAGGTGATGACGGCTACGGCACCGGCGTCGATGATGCGTTCTTGCAGCGCCTTGGCCGAGAAGCCGCCAAACACCACGCTGTGGGTGGCGCCAATGCGGGCACAGGCCTGCATGGCGATCACGCCCTCTAAAGTCATGGGCATGTAAATCAGTACCCGGTCACCTTTTTGGATACCGTCGGCTTTGAGCGCGTTGGCAAACTGGCTCACCCGCGAAAGCAGTTCGCGGTAGGTGGTTTTGGTGACGGCGCCGTCGTCCGCTTCAAAAATAACGGCAGTCTTGTTTTCATTGGGCGTGCCCATGTGCTTGTCCAAGCAGTTGGCCGAGGCGTTGAGTTCGCCATCGTCAAACCACTTGTAAAAAGGCGCATTGGATTCGTCCAAAGTGCGGGTAAAGGGCTTGTTCCAAAACACGTTGTCGCGGGCCAATTGGGCCCAAAAGCCCTCAAAGTCGTCTTCAGCGGCTTTGCACAGGGCGTTATAGCCGTCCATGCCGGAGACGCGGGCGGACTTGACCATGGACTCGCTGGGGTAAAAAACCCGGTTCTCAACGAGCACAGATTCGATGGCAGAAGATGGGGAACTCAAGGTGTTGTCTCCTAGTTATGCAAAAAACTGGGCGCGATCGTCGGCGGTGGCACTTACACGCCACTGACTGGCGCCGGTGCCGCTGCGTCAGGCTCACGCCCAATGGGGTAGTTAAACTCTATCTCATAAAAACCAAAACTTTCAACGACCCGGCCCCAGGCCACCATACCCATGACCACCATTGCCCAAGAAGACCTGATCGAGTCCGTTGCCGCAGCCCTGCAATACATCAGCTACTACCACCCCGCAGACTACATTGTCCACCTGGCGCGTGCATACGAGCGCGAGCAAAGCCCTGCAGCAAAAGACGCCATCGCTCAAATACTGACCAACAGCAAGATGAGCGCCACCGGGCACCGGCCAATTTGCCAGGATACTGGCATCGTCAACGTGTTCCTCAAGGTGGGAATGGACGTACGATGGGGCGGCTTTACGGGCAGCCTGGACGACGCCATCAACGAAGGCGTGCGCCGTGGCTACAACCACCCGGACAACACCTTGCGCGCCAGCGTGGTGGCCGACCCCGAGTTTTTGCGCAAAAACACCAAAGACAACACGCCGGCCGTGATCTTTACCGAAATCGTGCCCGGCAACACCGTTGAAGTAACCGTGGCTGCCAAGGGCGGAGGCTCCGAGAACAAGAGCAAGATGATCATGCTCAACCCCGGCGACTCGGTGATTGATTGGGTGCTCAAAACCGTGCCCACCATGGGTGCGGGTTGGTGCCCGCCCGGCATGCTGGGCATCGGCATTGGCGGCACCGCCGAAAAAGCCGTGCTCATGGCCAAAGAGAGCCTGATGGACGACTTGGACATGTACGAGCTGCAAGCCAAATCAAGCAGCGGCGCAGCGCTCACCCCAGTAGAAAACATGCGCCTGGAGCTGATGGACAAGGTCAACGCCCTGGGCATTGGCGCCCAAGGCCTGGGTGGCCTGACCACGGTGCTCGACGTCAAAATCAAGATGTACCCCACCCATGCCGCTAGCAAACCCGTGGCCATGATCCCCAATTGCGCCGCCACCCGCCATGCCCATTTTGTGATGGACGGCAGTGGCCCGGTCTATCTGACACCACCCTCGCTGGACCTGTGGCCCGCCGTTAACTGGGCGCCCGACTACGTTAAAAGCACCAAGGTGGACCTCAACACCCTGACCAAGGCCGAAGTCGCCGGCTGGAAGCCTGGCCAAACCCTGCTGCTCAACGGCAAGATGCTGACCGGCCGAGACGCTGCCCACAAGCGCATCCAAACTATGCTGGCCAAGGGCGAGCCCCTGCCGGTGGACTTCACCAACCGGGTGATTTACTACGTTGGCCCGGTAGACCCCGTAGGCGACGAAGCGGTTGGACCCGCAGGGCCGACCACCGCCACGCGCATGGACGGATTCACCGAAATGATGCTGGCCCAAACCGGCCTGATTTCTATGGTGGGCAAGGCCGAGCGCGGCCCGGTGGCAATTGAAGCCATCAAAAAGCATAAAAGCGCTTACCTCATGGCCGTGGGCGGCGCCGCTTACTTGGTCAGCAAAGCCATCAAACATGCCAAGGTCGTGGGTTTTGCCGACCTGGGCATGGAGGCGATTTACGAATTTGACGTGGTAGATATGCCGGTTACGGTGGCGGTGGACTCGGGCGGCACCAGCGCCCACATCACCGGTCCGGCCGAGTGGCAAAGGAAAATTGCCACGGGCGAGTTCAAGAACATCGGCATCAAGTCGGTCTAAGGCAGACCGGCCTAGGCCTAAAAACCGCCCCAATGCACCCCATCGGCGTCTTTGACAGTGGAGTTGGCGGTTTGAGCGTGCTCCAGGCATTGCGCTCGGAGCTGCCGCATGAGCGCTTTGTCTACTTTAGCGACGCCGGCTACGCACCCTATGGAGAACGCGATGTGGCCCATGTGCTCCAGCGCTCTTTGGCCATTGGCGACTACCTGGTGCACCGCCAGGGCGTGCGCGCCCTGGTCGTCGCCTGCAACACCGCCACTGCGGCGGCAATAGTCGCATTGCGCGCCGCGTACCCAGCACTTCCCATCGTGGGTGTGGAGCCCGCTCTCAAACCCGCCGCCGCACGCAGTCTTACAGGGATTGTGGGTGTGCTGGCCACACGCGGCACGCTGGCAAGTGAGAAATTCCAGGCGTTGCTGCAGGCGCAAAATCCAAAAGTGCATTTTGTACTCCAGGCCTGCGATGGCCTCGCCGCCGCCATAGAGCATGACGATGCCGCACAAATCGCCGCACTGTGCACACGCTACACCGCCAACTTGGGCCGCTTTGGCGGCACGCCAGGCGCCGTTGACACCGTGGTGCTGGGCTGCACCCACTATGCGTTTGCCAAAACCGAATTACAAAAGCGCGTAGGCCCCGATGTCACCTTGCTGGATGCAGGGCAACCCGTCGCGCAACGAACACACAAGCTGCTGGACCAGGAAAATGCCGCGAATTTAGCGACTGGGGCAAGCGAAAAAAACCAAATTTGGGTAGATTTGTGGACGACCGGCACGGTCAGCACATTGGAAGACGCTGCGCAACGCTGGCTCACCGACTGCGGCCCTGTACGCCATGTGGCGCTGGCATGAACACAATGGCCTGTCCGACAGGAATCGAACCTGTGACCTACAGCTTAGAAGGCTGTTGCTCTATCCAACTGAGCTACGGACAGTCACGAACTAACGTTACTACAAACAAAAATGCCAAAGGCAAGGCTTTGGCAAATGTTGTGGTCGGGGCGAAA
>CANHZG010000178.1 GCA_947464995.1 Comamonadaceae bacterium
GATAAAACCAAGGCGGCCGTCGAGACAGCAGCGAGGACAAAACGACGGGAAAATGTGGTTAAGGACATGGTGAGACTCCAAAAAATAAGTCGAAAGTGGTAGGTCGCTCTAACGATATCATCAAAAATCAATGTTTCCGTGACAATAAATATATAACGTCAATCATTTCCAGTTAATTCAACGCACCAAGTAAGTGCATTGACTTGGCGGAAACGGAGGGATTCGAACCCTCGATGAGGCTCTACACCCCATACTCCCTTAGCAGGGGAGCACCTTCGTCCACTCGGTCACGTTTCCAGTCAAATGATTATCTCACGGTTTATTGCGCGATTTTTTTAGATTGGCGTTTGATCCAGGTCAAACGCCTTGTGTAGCGCGCGCACCGCCAGCTCCATGTATTTTTCGTCGATGACGACCGATGTTTTGATCTCGGAGGTGGAGATCATCTGGATGTTGATGCCCTCTTCGGCCAGCACCCGGAACATCTTGCTGGCAATGCCCACGTGGCTGCGCATACCAATACCCACAATGGACACCTTGCAAATCTTGGTGTCACCCACCACCTCGTGGGCGCCCAGGCCGGGCATGACTTGGCTGCGCAACAGGTCTACGGCCTTGGCAAAGTCACCGCGGTTGACCGTGAAGCTGAAATCCGTCTTGCCGTCTTTGCTCAGGTTTTGGATGATCACGTCCACGTCGATATTGGCGTCGGCAATCGACCCCAATATCTGGTACGCGATACCCGGGCGGTCGGGCACACCCAAAACAGAGATTTTGGCTTCGTCGCGGTTGAATGCGATGCCTGAAACGACAGCTTGTTCCATGTGTTCGTCTTCCTCAAAAGTAATCAATGTTCCCGACTGGGCTTCCAGGGCAATGTCGATGTCCCAAGGCGTGAAGCTGCTC
Source organism: Comamonadaceae bacterium (assembly GCA_947464995.1). Classification (GTDB taxonomy): domain Bacteria; phylum Pseudomonadota; class Gammaproteobacteria; order Burkholderiales; family Burkholderiaceae_C; genus Allorhodoferax. Next base: position 907 of record CANHZG010000178.1, read on the forward strand.
AACACACGCAGCGGCACCCGGTATTTACCGGCGAATTCCACCGATCGGATCTGCAAGACCTTCGAACCCATGGAGGCCATTTCCAGCATCTCCTCGAAGCTCACCGTGTTCAGGCGCCGCGCCTCGGGCACCACGCGCGGATCGGTGGTGTAGACGCCGTCTACATCGGTATAAATTAGGCATTCTTGGGCCTTCATGGCCGCTGCCACGGCCACCGCCGAGGTGTCGGACCCGCCACGACCCAGGGTGGTGATGTTGCCCAGGGCATCCGTGCCCTGGAAACCGGTGACGATCACCACTTTGCCGGCATCCAAGTCGGCACGGACCCGTGCGTCTTCAATCGATTCAATGCGCGCTTTGGTATAGGCACTGTCAGTGCGAATGGGCACTTGCCAGCCAGCGTAGCTGACCGATTCAATGCCCTCGGCCTGCAGCGCAATGGCCAGCAAAGCGCTCGACGCCTGCTCGCCCGTGGAGGCCAGCATATCGAGCTCGCGCTCATACGACGCCGTTTGGCGAGGGGGAGCGAGCTCTTTGGCCAGACCCAGCAGGCGGTTGGTTTCGCCGCTCATAGCCGAGGGAACCACCACCATCTGGTGGCCAGCGCGCGCCCATTTGGCGACGCGCTTGGCGACGTTGCGAATGCGATCGGTTGAACCCATGGAGGTTCCACCGTACTTGTGAACTATGAGTGCCATGACGTGAGGGGTTTTATAGAGCTAAACCGTCAAATTGTACCAAGCCAAGGCGCCATTGTTGCGCTGCACAAACCCACTTCCCACGCGCAAACGGATGCGGTGGCCGCGCGTGGTGCAGGCCGCAATTTGCACCATCAGCGCCTCCAATTGTGCGGCGCTGGCTTGGGTTTGGTGAAGCTGCCGCAGCCAGTGACGCAGCACATTGGCCTGGCGCGCGGGACTTAGCTCCTGCAAGGCTTTGATTTGGGGCGATGCCGGGTCACCCCCGCACACGTGGCGCAGATCGTCCTGGGCTATCTCCGTCAGCAGTCTTTGGGCTTGCGCCGCATGGGCCGCACTGCGCGGCAGTGTGCGGGCATAGTGGGGGAACACATTGCGCAGCGCAGGCATCAATTCCGAGCGGATGCGGTTGCGCAAAAACGCTGCGTCGGTGTTCGTTGGGTCTTCGATAAAGCTCTGGCCCTTGGCCGCCAGTGCGCAACGGATATCGGCCGCGCTCACTCCCAGCAACGGGCGGTAAAACTGCACGCCGTCCCGCACCCAGGCCGCAGGCATGGCGCTCAAACCACCCAAACCCGCACCGCGACCCAGCGCGAGCAACAGGGTTTCCACTTGGTCGTCGGCGTGCTGGCCTAGGGCTACCGACGCACAAGGCGGCCGACCATCAGCGGGCAAGGCGAATCGGCACAGGGCGCCATAGCGGGCGATGCGGGCGGCGTCTTCTGGGCTTTGGCCCGGCGCATGGCCGGCATGTACGGTCAACACCACCAAAGGCACGCCGATGCGTTGGCACACATCCTGGCAATGCTGCTCAAACGCATGCGCTGCTGCTTGCAGGCCATGGTTAACGTGCACGGCCAGCACCTTGGAGGGCCACTTTTCGGCGCAGGCCACCAGCAAAGCCGTGGAGTCGGCCCCTCCACTAAATGCCACCGCCAAGGGAAGCTGCGGCTCAAAGGCCTGAATTGCCGCTTGGAGCGACTGGGTCATGCGGACACCGCCGCGCTACTTGGCGTTGGCTTTGGTATCGGTGAACCGGCCGTAACTTTGCAGGCGCTCATAACGGCGCTCCAGCAGGTCTTTGACCTTGAGGTCGCTGATTTGCCGGAAGGCGTCGCCCAGCGCGCGCTTCAAAAACACGGCGGCCTGCTTGGGGTCGCGGTGGGCGCCGCCAACGGGCTCGTTGACGATTTTGTCCACCAGCCCAAGTGCCTTGAGGCGCAAGGCCGTGATACCCAAGGCGTCGGCAGCTTCCTGTGCTTTGTCGGAGGTTTTCCACAAAATCGATGCGCAGCCTTCGGGGCTGATAACCGAGTAAATCGCGTACTGGAGCATCACCACCTGGTCGGCCACCGAGATGGCCAGTGCGCCGCCCGAACCGCCCTCGCCGATGATGGTGGTGATGATGGGCACCTCGAGCTGCGCCATTTCAAAAATATTACGCCCGATGGCCTCAGACTGGCCGCGCTCTTCGGCATCAATGCCAGGGTAGGCGCCAGGCGTATCGACGAAGGTAAACACTGGCAGCTTGAACTTTTCCGCCAGCTTCATCAGGCGCAGGGCTTTGCGGTAGCCCTCAGGCTTGCTCATGCCGAAGTTGCGCAGCCCGCGCTCTTTGGTATCCCGACCTTTTTGCTGGCCCAGCACCATGCATGGTGTCCCATTGAACCGAGCCAGGCCGCCCACGATGCTCAGGTCATCGGCGAAATGCCGGTCGCCGTGGAGTTCCACGAAATGGGTAAATACGTCTGCGATGTAATCCAGCGTGTAAGGACGCTCGGCGTGGCGCGCAATTTTGGTGATTTGCCAGGGCGTCAGGCTGCTGTAGATGTCTTTGACGAGCTGCTGGCTCTTTTTACTAAGTTGGTCAATTTCAGCCGAGATATCGACCGCAGACTCGTTTTGCACGTAGCGCAGTTCTTCGATCTTGCCTTCGAGTTCTGCGATGGGCGACTCGAAGTCTAAAAATGTTTTTTTGCTCACGTTGCTCTCCTTTGCATGGGCCTCAAGCCCGCTGACCCTGCGAAGCCGCCTCTAGTACGCCACGGGAACCGGGTCCAGCGAGCGCCAAATATACCAAGTCGCCACGCTGCAGTAAGGCGCCCAGGCTGCGGCCACCTCGCGGGCGTCGCTGCGACTAACCGATTCGCCAGAAAAATAGTTGCGACTGATCCCGTTGATCAGGCCCACGTCATCCAGTGGCAGCACATTGGGCCGCATGAGGTGAAAAATCAAAAACATCTCTGCCGTCCAACGCCCGATCCCCCGAACCGCCGTTAGCTCGGCGATGATGGCTTCGTCGTCCAGGTTGGGCCAAAGGTCTAGGCGCAAGCGGTTGGCGTCAAAGTGCAGCGCCAGGTCCACCAGGTATTCGACCTTGCGGGCACTCAGGCCCGCTGCGCGCATGTCGTCGACTTTGAGCTTGAGTACCCGACGTGGCGTCATGGCCACAGGCAGCAAAGCAAACCGGTCCCACACGGTTTGGGCGGCTTTAACCGAAATTTGCTGACCGACGATGCTGCGCGCCAGCGTCACGAAAGCATCGCCGCGCGACTGCAGGGTGGCGTCTTTGAATTGGGGAATCAGGCGCTTCATCACCCGGTCTTTTTTCATCAAGTGCTTGCATGCGTCGTCCCAAAACTCGGGCATCACGGTGGGCGCTGGCGCAGCAGGTGTCATGGCGCAGCCACCTCCCAGGTGGTGCCCTGAGGCGTGTCTTTGAGGACAATGCCCTGGCCCAGCAGTTCCTGGCGAATGGCATCTGCCAGCGCAAAGTCCCGCGCCGCCTTGGCCGCCTGGCGCTGGGCAATGCGCTCGACAATGTCCGCGCCCTTGACGGCGGCACCCGCTTGCAAAAAGACTTCGGGCTGCGACTGCAGCAGGCCCAGCACCGCACCCAAAGACTTGAGTTGGGCCGACAATTCTCCGCTTTGGGTGCGGTTGACCTCCGAGGCCAGCTCAAACAAGACGGCAACGGCCTCGGGCGTGCCGAAATCGAGGTCCATTGCGGCCTTGAAACCTTGGGCGTAGGGGGACGACCAGTCCAACGCGTCCATCTGGGGCAGCGGCGGAACCGTTTGCAAGGTGGTGTAGAGGCGTTTGAGCGCGGTGTGTGCGTCGTCCAGGTGCGCATCGCTGTAATTCAGGGCGCTGCGGTAGTGGGCGCGGATGATGAAAAAGCGGGTGGTTTCTGCGTCAAAGCGGGCCAAAATTTCGGCGATGGTAAAAAAGTTGCCCAGGCTCTTGGACATTTTTTCATGGTCGCGGGTAACAAACCCGTTGTGCATCCAGTAGCGCGCCAGGGCTTTGCCCGAGGCGGCCTCGCTTTGGGCAATTTCGTTCTCGTGGTGGGGAAACTGCAAATCAGCGCCCCCGCCATGGATGTCAAAGGATTCTCCGAGCAACTCGCAGCCCATGGCCGAGCACTCAATATGCCAGCCCGGACGGCCTTCGCCATAGTTGCTGGGCCACTTGGCGTCCGCAGGCTCGGACGCTTTGGCGGATTTCCAAAGCACGAAATCAAGCGGATCGGCCTTGCCATCATCCACCGCAACGCGCTCTCCCGCGCGCAACTCATCGATCGATTTGCCAGACAATTTGCCGTAACCGGCAAACTTTCGCACCGAAAAATTAACGTCTTGGTTGCTGGCGCGGTAGGCAAAACCCTGCTGCTCCAACTTGGCAATGAGCGAGAGCATCTGAGGCACAAAATCGGTTGCACGGGGCTCTTGGTCAGGCCGCTCAATGCCCAGCGCATCGGCGTCGCGGTGTAGCAAGTCGACCATGCGGTCGGTCAGGGCGCGGATGGACTCGCCATTTTCCAGTGCACGGCGAATGATTTTGTCGTCAATGTCGGTGACGTTGCGCACATAAGTCACCGCCCAGCCGCTGGCTTTGAGCCAACGCTGCACCACGTCAAACGCCAACATGGAGCGTGCGTGCCCGAGGTGGCAAACATCGTAGACCGTCATTCCACAAACGTACATGCGCACCTTGCCAGCCTCGATTGGTGTGAACTGCTCCAACCGCCCAGACAGGGTGTTGTAAATACGCAAACTCATGAAAATCCCGCCCCTCCGCTACAATGGCCCCCAGTATATCGACCGTATTTTCCTTGCCAATTCACCCAATAATGATGCAATATGAAGCTCAAAAGTTCCAGCTTTAAATTGGC
>CANHZG010000179.1 GCA_947464995.1 Comamonadaceae bacterium
AGCCAGCGCGTCGAGGCACCCCACCGAGGGGGCGAAAAAAACATGGCCACCACAACGCGATTTGAGAGCAGCTTAATTTTGACCTTGGGTTTGGCCATTTTGGTCTTGGTGCCAGTGTTTAAGTCGCTGACCCATTTACCGCCCTTCTTGGGTATCTTGCTGGGCCTGGGGGTTTTATGGTTAGCGGGAGACCTGATCCACCGCAAAAAAGAGGAAGATCACAAGGAACGCCTCACCCTGGCCAGTGCACTTACGCGCATCGATATGGGCTCAATCGTGTTTTTCATCGGCATATTGCTGGCCGTGGCAGTGATGGAACACAGCCACATACTGGCTGCTCTGGCACAGTGGTTGGACAACACCGTCGGGCGCACGGACACCATCGTGCTCATCATTGGCTTGGCTAGTGCCGTAGTGGACAACGTGCCTTTGGTGGCCGCATCCATGGGCATGTACGACTTGGCGCAATACCCCACCGACAGTTTTTTGTGGGAATTCATGGCCTATTGCGCGGGAACGGGCGGGTCCATATTAGTGATTGGATCGGCCGCTGGTGTAGCGGCCATGGGCTTAGAACGCATTGATTTTTTATGGTACGTCCGCAAAATTAGCGCGCTGGCATTGGCAGGTTATTTGGGCGGCGCCGCCGTCTATATTCTTAAATACCAATGGATGCATTAGCGGGTGGTTGCTAACTTGATGGAGACACAATGAACGCATTACTAGGCCTATCAAAGGGCATTGACAGCATCAGCGAGTGGATTGGAAGATGGGTTGCCTGGCTGGTCCTGTTTGCCGTGCTCATCAGCGCGGGAAACGCCTCCATGCGCAAGGCCTTCAACATGAGCTCCAACGGGTTTCTCGAGATCCAGTGGTACCTGTTTGCCGCCGTTTTTTTGCTGGCGTCCGGCTACACCCTGATGCGCCAGGAGCACGTGAAGATCGACGTCATTTCCGGGCGTTTTTCTAAGCGCACCCAGATTTGGATCGACATCGTCGGCATCTGTGTGTTTTTGTTGCCATTCACCGCCATGATCTTTAAGCTGGCCATGCCGCTAGTTATCAACGCCTACATCACCCAGGAAGTGTCCTCGAACGCCGGCGGCCTGATCCGTTGGCCGGTATTTGCGCTGTTGCCAGCGGGCATGCTTTTGCTGGCCATGCAAGCCGTGTCTGAACTCATCAAACGCATCGCCTTTTTGCAAGGTTTGATACCAGACCCAAGCAAAAAGCAAGGCTCCAAGACGCCCGAGGAAGAACTCGCCGAGTTTCTGCTGCAAAAAGAGGTTGCCGCGCGGGAAGCGGCCCAAGTGGGAGCACGTAAATGACCGAATTCCTGACCGCCAACATGGCGCCCATCATGTTCATATCGCTGATCATCTTTTTGATGTTCGGCTATGCAGTTGCCTTTTCCCTCGCAGCGTGCGGCCTGTTTTTTGGCTTCGTCGCCGTAGAACTAGGCATGATCCAGCCCGCCTTCCTGCAAAGCCTGCCACTGCGCATGTTTGGCATCATGCAAAACGACACGCTCTTGGCGATCCCGTTTTTCACCTTTATGGGCTTGATTCTGGAACGCTCGGGCATGGCCGAAGACCTGCTTGACACCATCGGCCAGCTGTTTGGCCCCATTCGTGGGGGCTTGGCCTATGCAGTGATTTTCGTGGGGGCCATGCTAGCCGCGACAACTGGCGTGGTGGCCGCGTCCGTCATTTCCATGGGCCTTATTTCGCTGCCTATCATGTTGCGCTACGGCTACGACCGACGCGTGGCCGGAGGTGTCATTGCAGCTTCGGGCACCCTAGCGCAGATCATTCCACCCTCGCTGGTACTGATCGTGCTGGCAGACCAGTTGGGCAAGAGCGTGGGTGATCTGTACAAAGGCGCCTTCATCCCTGGTTTTGTGCTCACCGGTCTGTACGTGGGTTACATAGTGGTGCTCAGCTTTGTGCGTCCGCAGTGGGTACCCGCCTTGCCGCCCGAAGCGCGCACCATTCGCGAACCAGACGGCACCTCCGGCTTGCGTTCACTGGCGCTGGTGGTGATTGGGGCGACCCTATGCGCCATCGCATTTGCCAAGTGGCGACCAGACGCCACACCGCTCGATGAGCTGATCGTCACGTCCCTGTGCGTGGGGGTGGGCGTTGCTTTTGTGCTGGCCGTGCTCAACCGCATTACCGGTATGGGACTATTGTCGAATATGGCCGAGCGCGTCACCTTCGTGATGATTCCACCACTGGCGCTTATTTTCCTGGTGCTGGGCACCATTTTTCTAGGAATCGCCACACCCACCGAAGGCGGGGCCATGGGTGCGGTCGGCGCCCTGGTCATGGCCTTGGCGCGGGGCCGCATTGACCTCAAACTCATCCGCCAGGCCATGGACTCGACCATGAAGCTGTCTTGCTTTGTGCTCTTTATCCTGATTGGCGCCACCGTGTTCAGCCTGGCCTTTCAGGGCGTAGACGGGCCCAAATGGGTGGAGCATTTGCTCACAGGTCTGCCGGGCGGGCAACTTGGCTTCCTGATTGCGGTCAACATCCTCGTGTTCGTGCTGGCATTCTTCTTGGACTTCTTCGAGTTGGCCTTCATCATCATCCCACTCATTGGCCCGGTGGCGGAAAAGCTGGGTATCGACCTGGTGTGGTTTGGCGTGCTGCTGGCAGTCAATATGCAGACTTCGTTTATGCACCCACCCTTTGGATTTGCGCTGTTTTACTTGCGCAGCGTGGCACCGAGCGAGGATTACGTGGACAAAGTCACCAAGAAGCCCATCAAGAAAATTACGATCGAACAGATTTACTGGGGCGCTGTGCCCTTTGTGATTATTCAGGTCTTTATGGTCGGCCTAATCATCGCGTTCCCGGGACTGGTCTCCAGCGGGCTGACTAAAGAGCCGCTGATTGATGCCGCCACGGTTCTTCAGCAAATGGAGACTGACTCGCAGCAGAAATCTAAAGACAAGGATGCAGACGACAAAGCAAAGGAAGGCACCGCTGAAGAAGCGGAAGATCCTATGGCGCGCATGCTCGAGTCCATGAAAGACGATCAGACCAAAAAACCCTGATTCTGGTGGCGCCAGCAGGCCAAGGCTTGGCGATCTCGATTTTTTGACTGACCCAAGCACAAAAAAACCCGCCGAAGCGGGTTTTTTTGTAGCCCTTAAAGGCTCGTTCAGAGCTTCTGTGCTTGCATAAAGTCGTCCATGGACGCTTCAGCCAGGCTAAACCACAGATTGCTTTCCTTGCGGAAGCCAGCGTAGTCGGTGTAAATTTTCTTCCAGGCTGGGTTGGTGTCATTGAGCTCGGAATACACGTCCATGGCGGCCTTGAACGAGGCATTCAGCACATCCTTGGGGAACTTGTGCAGCTTGACGCCCTGGCCCAGCAGCGTTTTGAGGGCCGGCATGTTACGGAAGTCGTACTTTGCTTGCATGTCCGTGTGGGCAAAGGCTGCGGCACATTCCACGATGGATTTGTACTCCGGTGACAGGCCTTCGTAGGCCTTTTGGTTCACGTACAAGGACAGCTGTGGTCCCACCTCCCAAAATCCGGGATAGTAGTAGTTGGGAGCTACCTTATTGAAGCCGAGCTTCAAGTCGTCATAGGGGCCAACCCACTCGGCCGCATCAATCGTGCCTTTTTCGAGTGCCTGGTAAATTTCTCCACCAGGAATGTTCTGTGGCACCACGCCCAGGCGCTCCAGCACTTTGCCGGCAAAACCGCCGCATCGAAACTTCAGGCCCTTGAGGTCGGCTACCGAACCGATTTCCTTACGGAACCAGCCGCCCATCTGCACGCCGGTATTGCCCATGGGAAAGTTAACGATACCCACTTTGGCGAAATGCTCTCGCAGCAATTTCAGTCCGTTGCCCTCGTACATCCAGGCCGTCATCTGGCGGCTATTCAGGCCAAAAGGAATGGCGCAATCCAGCGCATAGGTTGGGTCTTTGCCAAAGAAGTAGTAAGACGCGGTGTTTGCCATCTCAATCGTGCCGTTGGATACACCATCGAGCACGCCAAACGGAGGCATCAATTCGCCGCCAGCGTGGGTGCTAATGGTGAATTTTCCACCGCTGAGCTCGCCGACTTTTTTAGCAAACACCTCACAAACACCAAACAAGGTATCAAGCGCCTTCGGGAAGCTTGAGGCACAACGCCAGCGCAAGGTGGCTTGCGCATGGACAGCGGGCGCCATACCAGCGGCCAAGACACCGGCGATCCCGGCGTTTTTGATAATCGAACGACGATCCATTGCAGTACTCCGTTGAATGTGAAACAACCGCCCAAGGCACCTGCTGGGTGCCATAAGGCGGGACGGGTTTACAACCCAACGCTTATTGTAGGAACTGACCGCGTGGTTTTGGCGCGGGTTTTCCCTTGGGCGCCAGCGCTAGGCCGCAGTGAATCGGGTGCGTATCGCGGCCTCAATTCCCGGAGCATCCAGACCTTGCATGGCCATCAACAGGGCCGGGTCACCGTGCTCAATGAATTGATCAGGGAATCCCAGCTGCAATACCGGGACAACAAGACCGGCTGCCTGCAAAGCTTCCAACACAGCACTGCCCGCACCGCCCATCAGGGCCCCGTCCTCCACCGTTACAAGGCATGTGTGGCTCGCCGCCACAGACAACACTAAGGCCGTATCCAGCGGCTTAGCCCAGCGCATATTGACCACTGTGGCGTTGAGGCTCTGGGCCGCCACCAAGGCCGGCTGCAGCAGGGTACCGAACGCCAAAATGGCAATGCGCTCACCGGTGCGGCGAACTTCACCTTTGCCAAACGGCAAACCATCCAAGTTTTTTTGTTCCGGCACGCCAGCGCCTGCCCCGCGTGGGTAGCGCACTGCCACGGGGTGGTCTTGCATAAAGGCGGTACTGAGCAATTGGCGGCATTCATTCTCGTCCGCCGGACAGGCAATGCTGACGTTGGGAATACAGCGTAAAAACGCAATGTCGTAGGCGCCGGCGTGCGTTGCGCCATCGGCCCCTACCAGACCAGCCCGGTCCAGGGCAAACACCACCGGCAAGTTTTGAATGGCAACGTCGTGGATAAGCTGGTCGTATGCGCGTTGCAAAAAGGTGGAATAGATCGCCACCACGGGCTTGAGCCCCTGGGTCGCCAAGCCCGCAGCAAAGGTCACCGCATGCTGTTCGGCAATGCCCACGTCGAAATACCGATCCGCGAAGCGCGTTTCAAACTCGACCAAACCTGAGCCCTCACGCATAGCGGGGGTAATTCCCACCAGACGCTTATCCTGCTCCGCCATATCGCACAACCAGCGCCCAAACACCTGGGTAAATGTCGCCTTGCCAGGGGCCACAGACTGCTTCAGACCCACGGCAGGGTCGAATTTGCCTGGCCCATGGTAGGCCACGGGATCCGCCTCAGCCAATGCGTAGCCCTGGCCCTTCTTGGTCACAATGTGCAAAAACTGCGGACCCTTCAGATGCTTGATGTTCTCCAGCGTGGGAATCAAGGAGTTCAGATCATGCCCGTCAATCGGACCGATGTAATTAAAGCCAAACTGCTCGAACAAGGTGGCCGGAACCACCATGCCTTTTGCATGCTCTTCAATGCGTTTGGCCAGTTCAAACAGGGTGGGCGCGCCTTTGAGAACACTTTTCCCGACATTTTTGGCCTTCGCGTAAAACTGTCCGCTCATCAACTGGGCGAGATAGCGGTTGAGCGCGCCCACCGGCGGGCTAATGCTCATCTCGTTGTCGTTAAGAAT
>CANHZG010000180.1 GCA_947464995.1 Comamonadaceae bacterium
CACGCCACCGTAGGCATAGGGGATGAGGTACATGCCAACAAAAGCCCCATCGCCGGTGAACCTGAACCAGTCGAAGCTGCTGGCCAGCGTGATCAAACCCATCATGGCGGTGGCTAGCATTTGCCTGAGTCGGCGGGTTTTCCAGGTCCAGTAGGCCATCAGTACAGGCATCAAGAGCACGGTCAATAACAGCGGCACATAAAGGATGGTCACCAAGGAACGGTTGCTGCCTGAAAGGCCGATGGCTACAACAGACAGCAGGGTGTAAATCAACACACTGGCGCGAACACGCAGCGTCAGCTTTCCAAAAAATGAGGCAAACATCAAAATCAGCAAATGCCCCGAAACGAAGCGGCTTGAAAATACCAACCAACTAAACCACTGCCAATCGATCAGAGGCCGGCTTATGAACGTGCCGCTGTTGGCCAGGGCGTTGACAATGCTCGTCAGGCCAAACCAGAAATACACCGAATCCTTGCGCAACACGACACCCACGGTCAAGGCCAAAACACCCAGCAAGCCAGACAACCAGGTCAGCCCTGTTACCAGGTCCACTTGTAGCCAGTAACGCCATCGGTAGAAGCGGCTCTCCAGCACGTCGATATCGCCCACCCAGACCGATGACAACCCGTTGTTTTGGCGCGAACTGGCATAGATCTCAAACCGCAGCTCGTTGTGTCCGATCTTCCAAAACGTAATAGGTACGGTAAACAAGTAAGGGCGGTGCAAACAGCGCGCCTCCTTCAGGTCCCCGCGTTCGCAGGCACCAACCAGGTGGCCGTTCAAATAAACGACGCCTGACAAAGCCATTTTTGAAACATAAACACCCACCGGTTTGTCGGGCAAGTCTTCAAGTTCTACCGGGACCGTGTAGCTCACCATGCCGCCTTCGGCCTCAAATTCGCCGGGTGTCAGCATGTGCGGCAAATTCACACTTTTTTCAGGCCCCTGTCCCTTGAAATGGGCTTGTCTGAGTTCGATACCCTGGGTATCTGGCTGCGCGGCATGGCCCCAGCCCGTGGTCAGCACACACAGGGCCAAGGCAGCCCGAAAAAAAATACGGCTAAACCCCATCAGAAACCCAACAAGCCCGAAGACTGCGCCTTGACGATCGCCTGGCGTTGGTTGTTTACTTCTAGCTTGCGGTACATATTGCGAATATGGGTTTGCACTGTGGACAGTGAAATGCGCATTTCCTCAGCGCAATTGGCATAGCTGCTCCCCTTGGCGATGAGCTGCAGCAACTCCAACTCGCGTCGCGACAGGCTCACGCCATTGGACAAAGGCATTGCCGAGGGCGACCCCGCCAAGCGAAACAAATGCCTTGCCAAAGCCGGGCTCACCGGGTATTGGCCCGCCATCACTTGGCCAATCGAATGCGCCAGCGACTCCTCGGTGTCGCCCTTGAGCAAATAACCATGCGCCCCGGCACGTATAGCCGACAGAAAAGTTTCCTCTGCCGTGAATGCAGTCGTCACCATGATCGGCAACTCGGCTAAGCGCAAGCGTGCCGCCGCGATCACGTCAATGCCAGAAATGTCAGGCAAACCGATGTCGATCAGCGCCAAGTTGTAGTGGCAATCGGGTTCCGCCAACGCCGCCAACGCACTCGCCCCATCCGGGCAGGCTTGGATTTCCCACTCTTCACCCAGCAACGCGAAGACGCGCACAAATGTCTCCTGAAAAACGAGATCGTCTTCCACCAGCAGAACGGAAAGAGCGGGTGTGCTGGGCATGAAGGGGGGCACGAAATGCCTTCTATTTTGGTGATTCAAATTGCATTTCAATACAAACCACGAATTTTGTACATACCTTATTTATGGGATTGCATCAAGTTGATTTTCACAATAAATTGAATTTTTTTGATTTGGATCATAGAAAAGATGCGCACCTAAATCCACTGGATTGACTTACTCACCGTTTTCCTCGGCTCGTCTCGAGGTCAATCAACGCCCAAGCCACCAGGAAACCACCATGGCCGATAAGCCCACCCGCGCCCCTGCCGAACACAAACCACCGGTCAAAACATTTGATGGGGGGACAACGGTCGCAGCAAGCGCAGCACACACGGCGGGTGGTGAAATACCTATAGCTTATGGCGCGGGCTCCCGCATCAAAAAGCCCACAGCGGGAAAGTCTCGGCTTGCCAGAGAGCCGTCTGCGCTGGCCCAAGCCCTTGGGGATGCACCTGAAACGGCAGGAAGCACCTCGTCCTGGGCTCAGGAGTCGGCTGTTCAGTCCCAGGAGGACGCCACTGCCGACCCGGCCGCATATGACAGCGCGGGAGAGCTAGAAATCGCAGAGCCTGTACTTTTGGCGCAAGCAGTCGTGCCAGAAGTTGCAGCGTCTCAGGCAGCAGCCGCTGCTGAAGCGACAGCCGCAACTGCTACCACGGCGAGCGTCACTACCGCCGCGGTGGGTGCATCGGTCGCCACGGCATCGGTTTTGCCTGCCGTATTTGCGCTTGGAGTGTTAGGTGTTGCGGCTGCCGGTAGCTCAAGTACCTCGTCGACGTCCGGTGTTGTTGCAACCGATACGGTAAACCCCACCGTGACTTCGGTCGCTATCAGCGGTGCTACGGGGGCTTTGAACAGCACACTCAATGTAGGCGACGTGGTTACCGTGACCGTCAGCATGAGCGAGTCGACCATTGTCAGTGGCTCGGCAACTATCAACTTGATGATTGGCAGCACGACAGTTCAGGCCGCCTACACGGCTGGCTCTGGAACCACTGCGCTGACTTTTTCGTACACCATCACCTCGGGCCAGACCGATGCCAATGGCATTGCAGTGGTGGCCAACAGCCTGGCTGGCACATTGAAAGACGCCGCTGGCAACTCAGCCACCCTGACCCATAGCGCTGCCACTGATAACGCCAGCTACTTGGTCGATACCGCGGCGCCCACCGTCTCCTCGGTAGCACTCACGAGTGCCACCAACGCGCTGAGCAACACGCTTAACGCCGGTGACACCGTCACCGCCACCGTGACCATGAGCGAGGCCACCACCGTCACCGGAACGCCCACACTGGCGCTCAATATCGGCGGCACCACCGTGTACGCCAGCTACGCCAGCGGCAGCGGCACCAGCGCACTGCTTTTTACCTACACCATTACCAGCGAGACCGACACCAACGGCATCAGCATCGCCGCCAACAGCGTGGCACTCAACAGCGGCACCTTGAAGGACGCCGCGGGCAATGCGGCCACCCTGACGCACGCTGCGGTGGCGGACAACAGCAGCTATTTGGTCGACACCTCCACCCCGGCAATTGTGTCGCTCACGGCCAGCAGCAGCGACCATACCGTCACACTCACCTACGACGGCACCTTAGACCCTGACCACCCCCCATTGGCTGCAAGCTTCACGGTGACCAGCGGCGGCGTTGACAAACCCGTCACCCTGGTGAGCGTGGTCGGTTCTGTGGTGACTTTGACGGTGCCCACACTGGTTGCTGCGGGCAACGTTACCGTCGCCTATGCCGACCCGACCTCCACCGATGATGCAAATGCCATTCAGGACGCTGCAGGCAACGATGCCACCGGGTTTTCATTAGCCAGGGTAGCCGACGGTTACTTGCGCGGGGCTACGGTGCAAGTGCTTGACAGCAACGATGCCGTCCTTTGGACGGGCACCACCGACGCCAACGGTAACTTCTTCATCCCGCAGGGTATTTCAGGAACCATTGTTGCCAGCGGCGGTATCAATATTGACACCGGAGTGGCCAACACCGTGTCTTTGAAGGCGCCGACCGGATCGACTGCGATCAATCCCTTGACCACCCTGGTGCAGGCGGTGGTGAAAGCCTCCGGCGCAACACCAGCAGCGGCGGCGGCTTCGGTGGCAAGCAGCCTGGGCTTGACCATTACGGTTGGTCAAGACTTGCTCAGCTACGACCCCATTGCCAGCGACAACGTTGCGGTTCAAAAAGCCGCTGCCCAGATCGCCACGATTGTGGCGCTGGCCGAAGCTGGCACCTCAGGCGCCGGGGCGAGTGTGTTGACCAACCTGGCTACGGTATTTTCAGCCGCCACCACCAGTGGAGACACGGTGGACCTGGCGGACTCCAGCACCATCTCCAGCATGCTCGATGGCATTACCCTGGATACATCGGTACAAAGCGCCATTTCAGTTGCCTCAGCAGCGATCAGCGTTGCCACGACCATTGCTGCGGTGTCCACCGCCCAAAGCCAGGCGTTGGACTTGACCGCGCCAGTCGCGCCCAGCGCTATCTCCGCGTCTGCCAGCACGAGCGACACGACGCCCACCGTGCGCCTGAGCTTCAACACCACGGCCACCGACGGTACCGCTGTAGTGGCTGGGGACGTCATCACCCTCAAAGACAGCAACGTACAGGTCGGAGCCACCTTTACCTTGTTGGCCGCGGACATTACTGCCGGATACAAAGACGTAGTCCCCAGCGTCGCCCTGGCCGAAGGCGCACACAGCCTGACGGCTTCGATCACCGACCAAGCGGGCAACGCCAGCTCCGCGTCGGTGAGCGCAGCAGTCACAGTAGACACGACAGCCCCGTCGGCCCCCACCATCAGCGTGGTGGCAGTCGACGGCGTGGTCAGCAGTTCAGAGCAAACCAGCATCATCAGCGGCACCGCCGAAGCAGGCTCCACGGTGAGCCTGTCTATCGGTGGCGCTACCCGCAGCGCCACGGCACTGTCGGGCGGCAGCTGGTCTTACACACTCGTCGCTGCGGATATCACAGCCATGGGCCAGGGCGCAGAAACCCTCAGCGCTACGGCAACGGACGCCGCTGGTAACACCAGCAGCGCTGGGACGCAGTCCCTGACGGTCGACACCATTGCGCCCACTCTCACCGCCGCCCTCAGCGGCGCGGCAGACGATGTGACGCCCACCGTGGGCAACGTCGCCTCGGGTGACACCACCAACGACAACACGCTCACCCTGTCGGGCTCCGTGAGCGCCGAGCTGGCCTCGGGCGACGTGGTGGCCGTCTACGATGGCGACACCCGTTTGGGCGTGGCCACGGTGTCGGGCACGGGTTGGACCTTTGCTACCGAAGGCCTAACCAATGCCGCGCACAGCTTCAAGGCTCGGGTGGAAGACGCGTCGGGCAACCAGGGTTCGCTGGGCAGCGCTTATGTGCTCACTGTTAACGGCAGCGTCCCCACTGCGACTGTCACCGTGATCGCGCCGCTTATCACCAGTAGCACCACGCCCGGTTTGTCCGGCGTGGTGAGCGGTGTTTTGGCCAGCGACGAAAGCGTGCGCGTCTTTGACGGCAGCACCTACCTGGGCGACGCCGTGGTCGATGGTGCGGCCTGGACTTACACGCCCGATGCGGCGTTGTCAGAAGGCACCCACAGCTTCAAAGCCGTGGTGCAAAACGCGGGGGGCAACCGGGGTACAGCCAGCGCAACATCGTCGACCAGCATTGATACAACGGCGCCTACGCTGACCGTGAGCCGCGTGGCACTGGATGCGGACACCGGCACCAATACAAGCGACCAGATAACTTCCACTGCGACGCAGAACATCAGCGCCAAGCTGTCAGCCACCTTGGGCGCCGGCGACATCCTGTACGGCTCGGTGAACGGGGGCAGTACCTGGGTCGATATCACCAGCATGGCCAGCGGCACCTCCATTAGCTGGACAAGTGTCACCCTGTCAGGCAGTAGCAGCATCGTCTTCAAAATCACAGACCTGGCGGGCAACACCGGCACCATAACCGGCAGCACCAACTATG
>CANHZG010000181.1 GCA_947464995.1 Comamonadaceae bacterium
CCGCACGCACCTGGGCGCGCAGGTCGCCCTCGGGCGTGCGCAGTAGCGACCAGTCGCGCAGCACCACGCCAGTGTCCGCCACGCTAGCCCAGGCCCCATCCGCCGGGTTATCGCCGCCTGGCGTGCCCGACCAGCGCGCAATGCGCTGGTCTGACCAGAGCGTTTTGCCCGCCACATCGCTCACCGCGGCGTGCGCAAAAAGTAGTTGCTTGGCCGCTAGCGCCGAGTCCAAGCCCTGCGTGGATGCTACGCGGCGCCGAAAGAAGGTGACCTGAAACCCTATCGCCGCCACCTGTCCGGCCACATTCGCACAGCCGGTGACGTACCACCATTCGGTCTGAAAGTCGGGGTGTGCGCCTGCGTCGCGGGGAAAGGCCAGCGGCCTGCCAGGCGTATCTGTGGCCGCTGGCGCTGCAAGGGGCAGACAAGCCGACGTGGCAGCGGCCATGCCGGTCTGTACGAGCTGGCGGCGACTCAGGAGCGGAAAGGGCATGGCTTGTGGCGTCTGAAACGGAGTATTTTGACCGTCTATGCCTGCGGGGCTGCTAGCTCAACGGCTTTAGCGGCTAGCACGCCAGCAGTTCTTAGAATGCAGCTGTTCAGGTTTCAAACTACTTCCACTGGAGAGCATATGCTGAAGTTTTTCTACAACGCCGCCCCCAACCCCATGAAGATTGCCCTTTTGCTCGAAGAGCTGGGACTTTCCTATGAGGCCATACCGGTGGATACACGCAAGGGCCAACAATTCGCCCCCGAATTCCTGGCGGTCAATCCCAACGCAAAAGTTCCAGCAATCGTTGAGGGCGATGTCACTGCTTTTGACAGCAATGCCATCTTGCTTTTCCTGGCTGACCGTGAAAAACGCTTCGTCTGCTCAGATATGGCGAGCCCGGAGCGCGCTGAAACCCTTTCATGGCTCATGTTCATCGCAAGCGGCATAGGCCCTTTTTCCGGGCAGTCTGTGCACTTTCGCCACATGGCACCCGAACCAAAAACCTATGCCTTGAATCGGTACGACTACGAAGCCAACCGCCATTGGGGAATTTTGGAGAATCATCTTTCCACACGGACATTCATGGTCGGGGAAACCTACAGTCTGGTTGACATGGCTTTTTGGGGTTGGGCCCGTCTGCTGCCCTTTGTACTGGGTACCGGCGACGCCACCTGGGTGCAGTACCCCAATGTGAAGCGGCTGTTGGACCTGATTAACACCAGGCCAGCGGCCCAACGCGCAGAAGCATTGAAAAGCCGACACAGCTTCAAAGCGGAGCTCGATGCTGATGCGCGCAAATTCATGTTTCCGCAAAACGAGCGCCTAGAAAAGAATGCCTAGGTTTAACGTTCTTGTGGGCTCACAAAAAAGGGCCGTATGGTCAAGTTAGTTGCCTTTGATGCCTATGGGACGCTGTTTGACGTGTATTCCATGGGCCAGTTGGCCGAGCAACTGTTTCCTGGTAAGGGTCAAGCCTTGGCCTTGATGTGGCGTGACCGGCAAATTGAATACACGCGCCTGGTCACCATGAGCGATCCCGACTCTGGGGGGAGTCGGCATTACCTGCCGTTTTGGGAGTTGACCGTGCGCTCCTTGCGTTATTGCTGCAAGCGCATGCAGTTGCCACTGGGTGAGGGCTATGAGCAACGGCTGATGGACCAGTACGCCAAACTGACCGGATTCCCCGATAGTTTGGATGTCCTTCGTTCCATCAAGAACAAGGGTCTGTCGACGGCCATTTTGTCCAACGGTAGCCGGGAGATGCTGTCCACGGTGGTGACGGCCAACGGATTAACGCCTTATTTGGATCAGGTCGTCTCCGTGGAGGATGTTCGCCTATTCAAGACTGCGCCACAGGCCTACGCGCTGCTGCTGTCCGCGTTTCCTGTGGCCAAGCAGGAAATACTGTTTGTCTCCAGCAACGCATGGGATGCGCTCGCGGCCAAATGGTTTGGATTTAATGTGTTTTGGGTGAACCGACTCGGCCATCCCTTTGAGGAAATTGGTGAACGTCCTGACTATGAAGGCCAGTCTCTCTCAGACGTTTTAGCGGTGCTCTGAATACCAAGCGTCAACTATTTCGGCGCTTTGCCGGCAGCCCCAGCCTTACCGAAAAAACAAGTAACGATGGGGCATTGATATTAATATGCGCCAGCGTGTCGCCCTTGGCAGCCAAGCCTGCTCAGTTGCTGGGTTGACGGATTCAAAGCAATTTACGGGAGTTCCATGGCATCGATTCAAGACGAGGGCATCCTGATCGCCCAGCGCACACAAGGCAAGCAAAGCATTCAGTGCTTTTTGCGCCCCGACAAAGCCAACCGCCATGGCCTGATTACCGGTGCCACCGGCACCGGCAAGACCATCACCCTGCAAACGCTGGCCGAAGGCTTTTCCAACCTGGGTGTGCCGGTGTTTCTAGCCGACATCAAGGGCGACCTGACTGGGCTTTCCCAGACAGGTGCGCTGGGGGACAAGCTGGCCAAAGTCCTGAAGGAGCGCGGCTTGCCCAGCCCGAACTTCTGTGCGTTCCCCACCACCTTGTGGGACGTTTTTGGTGAGCAGGGTCATCCGGTTCGCGCCACGGTCAGCGACCTCGGCCCCTTGCTGCTGTCGCGCATGCTTAACCTCAACGACACCCAATCTGGCGTGTTGCAACTGGTGTTCAAGATTGCCGACGACGACGGTCTGATGTTGCTGGACATGAAAGACCTGCGCGCCATGTGTCAGCACGTGGGCGAAAACGCGTCCGGCTACACCACTGAATACGGCAACATCAGCGCCGCAAGCATTGGCGCCATCCAGCGCGGCCTGATGCAAATCGAGAGCCAGGGCGGCGACCAGTTCTTTGGCGAGCCCATGCTCAATATTGCTGATTTCATGCAGACCGACACCAGCTGTGGAACTACGGCAGGTGGTGGGGGCAAGGGCGTCATCAACGTGCTGGCGGCGGACAAACTGATGAACTCGCCGCGCCTGTACGCCACTTTTTTGCTCTGGATGCTCAGCGAGCTTTTTGAGTCACTGCCCGAGGTGGGCGACCTCGATAAACCAAAGCTGGTGTTCTTTTTTGACGAAGCCCATTTGCTCTTCAAGGACGCGCCCAAGGTGCTCATTGAGCGCATTGAGCTGGTGGTGCGCCTAGTGCGCTCCAAGGGCGTGGGTGTGTTTTTTGTCACCCAAAACCCGCTGGACATTCCTGATACGGTGCTGGCGCAACTGGGCAACCGGGTGCAGCATGCCCTGCGCGCCTTCACGCCGCGCGACCAGAAGGCCGTCAAAGCGGCGGCAGACACCATGCGCGCCAACCCTGGGCTGGACGTTGCCACCGCTATTACCGAGTTGGGCGTGGGCGAGGCGCTGGTTAGCTTGCTCGATGAAAAAGGCCGCCCCACCCCGACCGAGCGCGTTTACGTGCTGCCGCCCGATAGCCAAATTGGTCCCATCACGGGACCGCAGCGCAAGGTGCTACTGGAGCAGTCCATCGTGGCAGGGGTGTATGAAAAAGTGCTGGACCGCGCATCGGCCTTTGAGGCGCTCAAGGGCCCCGCACCCAGCCGCATGGCAGGCGCAGACGCCCAAGAGGGCGCGACCGCAACAGATGGCCGGGCCAATAAAGGCGCGCCAGCAACCGCGCCGAGCACCGCCCCCGAGCGCGGCATGCTCGACGGTCTGGGCGACCTCTTGGGCGGCGGTACCCGTAGAACCCGCGCCAGCGTGGGCGAGCAACTCCTGAAAAGCGCCGCCAGCTCCATAGGCCGGGAAGTAGGCCGCCAGATCATTCGCGGCGTGCTGGGCAGCATATTTGGCGGGTCGCGCCGGTAGCTGGGCCGCTACCAGTCTTCCTTCACCGCCATCACTGCATCCTGCCCCCCAGCGCTGCGGCCTGACACCCAGGCGGTGGCCGTGCCCGCCGCCACAACCGCCCCGGCCAGGGCTAGCAGGCGAAGCCAGGGCACGCGCAGATCCATGGTCCAGTGGAAACTTTGCGGGTTGACTACAAACACCAGCACCGCCGCTACCGCCAGCCCCAGCGCCGTACCCGCTATCGCGCCAAGCAGGGTCCAGGCGGCGCCTTCAAGGGACAAGAGGCGCAGTACTTGTGTGTTTGTGAGGCCCAGGTGTACCAGCAGCCCAAACTCCTTGCGCCGCGCCAGCACCTGCGCGCTAAAGCTGGCCGCCACGCCAAACAGACCAATGCCAATGGCCACCGCCTGCAGCCAGTAGGTCACGGCAAAGCTGCGGTCAAAAATTTGCAGCGTGCGCTGGCGAATCTCGCCTGCCGAACCAAAGTCCAGCAGCGCGCTGGCACTCGCCCCATCGCTCGCTGCGCCCGGCGTGTCATCTTCCTTGTCACCCAGGCGGTCGGCCAGCGCGCGCAATTGCGTTTGCATGGTTGCCTCGTCGGTGCCGGGGGTGAGCCAGAGCGCCAGGTCATTGGTGCGGCGGTCATCGCTCAGCGTCTCAAAGTCTGCGCTGTCTATTACTACGGTGCCAAACTGGCGCGCATAGTCGCGCCACACACCGGCCACAAAAAACCGGGGCTGCGCTGTCGGGTGCGCGCGCGCCAGTGTTTGCAGCGCCGAGCCCAAGGGCGCAAAGTCTTGCCCCAGGCGCGCGCCATATAGGTCCACCATCGCCTCGCTCACATAAATACCCACGCGCCCAGGAGGCACCGGCAGCGCATCGCCCACCAGCGGCAGGCTGGCGTTGTCAGCAGCCTCGGGCGCGCTGGCGGCGTGGTTCGGCGGCGCACGAAGCGGGCGCACCAGCAGCGCCACAGCGGGCTTGGCTGGGTCCAAGGCGAGCGCGATGGTGCGCTGCGCCGTCAGGCGCGCCACACCGGGCAACTGCGCAGCCTCTTGCGCAAAGCGCGGGTCAAAAAACGCGGTGTCGCTGCTGCTGGCGCTGCCTGCGGTGCGCACGTACAGGGCCGCAGGCAGCACGGTGTCGAGCCACTGCGTGACCGACTGGCGAAAGCTCGCCACCATCACCGTCAGCGCCACCGCCAGGCTCAGTGACGCCACCACGCCGCTGACCGCAATGGCCGCGCCATGGGGCACGCGGCGTGCGCGCTCCACCGCCAGCAAGAGCAGGGGGCGTCTGGCCACCCAGGGCGCCACCCCGTTGAGCAGCAAAGACACCACCCACGGCAAAGTGCCTATGCCGCCTAGCAGCAGCAACGCCACGCTGACATAGGCGGCCAGAGGCACACCCGCCACTGGCGGTAGCGCGGCTAACGCGGCAGCAGCGAGCAATAGAAAAAGGCCCCGGCGCGCGTGATTGCTACCGTCCATGCTGGCACCCAAGCCCTTGAGGGTTTGCGCCGGGGGCAGGCGTGCGGCCATGCGCGCGGGTAAAAAAGCGCCGAGCAGGGCTGCGGCCACGCCCAGCGCGCCAAATACCAATGCTGCGCTCGCGCTCCATTGCAGCGCGGGGGTGTCGCCCGAAAAGTAGCCCCCGCCCAGGTCGCCACCCAGCAAACGCAGTGCCGCTGCCGCCAGACCAGTGCCCAAGGCCAAGCCCAGCACGCTGCCCAGCAGGCCCAGCCCCAGCGCTTCGAGCAGCACCAGCGCCATGCGGTGGCTGCGTTGCAGACCCAGCACGTCGAGCAAGGCAAACTGCTGCGCGCGTCGCGTCACGCTCAGCGCCAGCACCGAAAACACCAAAAACCCGCCGGTAAACAGGGCCACCAACGCCAGCACC
>CANHZG010000182.1 GCA_947464995.1 Comamonadaceae bacterium
GGCGTAGGCCCCGGCGACAAGGGCTATATCGATTACCACGCCCCCATCGTGGCCGATGCGGAAGCGGGTTTCGGTGGTGTGTTGAACGCCTATGAATTGATGAAAGCGATGATCCGCGCTGGTGCCGGTGGCGTTCACTTTGAAGACCAGTTGGCTTCGGGGAAAAAATGCGGCCACATGGGCGGCAAGGTGCTGGTGCCAACCACCGAGGCTTGCCAAAAACTCATCGCAGCCCGCATGGCCGCCGACGTGTACGGCGTGCCCACCTTGGTCATTGCCCGCACGGACGCGGAAGCAGCGGACCTTTTGACCAGCGATTACGACGAGAATGACAAGCCTTTCCTGACCGGCGAGCGTACGGCCGAAGGTTTTTATAAGACCAAGAAGGGCTTGGACCAGGCCATCTCGCGCGCCGTGGCCTACGCTGAATACGCTGACCTGGTCTGGTGTGAAACCGGAACGCCCGACTTGGCGTTTGCCAAGAAATTTGCCGACGCGGTACATGCCAAGCACCCCGGAAAGATGCTGGCTTACAACTGCAGCCCGTCGTTTAACTGGAAGAAAAACCTGGACGACGCGACTATTGCTAAGTTCCAAAAAGAGCTGGGCGCCATGGGCTACAAATACCAGTTCATTACTTTGGCCGGTATTCACAACATGTGGTATCACATGTTTGACTTGGCTCAGGACTATGTAGCACGCGGCATGACCGCCTATGTGGAAAAGGTGCAGGAACCCGAGTTTGCGGCGCGTGAGCGTGGCTACAGCTTTGTGAGCCACCAGCAAGAAGTGGGAACGGGTTATTTCGACGAAGTTACCACTGTGATTCAAGGTGGAAAATCCAGCGTCACTGCGCTGACTGGCTCAACTGAAGAAGAGCAGTTCCACTAATTCGAATTAGATCCACCGAGAAAAACCGGGCCCTCAAAAAGCCCGGTTTTTTTCATGTGCCGTAACGCCGAATCCATTCTTTCTCTAGCGGGTCGACCCAGCTGGCGTGCGGTTCTGCAAGCACTGGTGCGCTGCGGCCTAATTGACCGGGTAGCAGCCGGCTCGGAAAAAACGCCTTTTCGGGGCCCGATAGCCGATCCAGCGCCAACACCGTCGGGTCGCCCCAGACCGCAATATCGGCTTTACGCCCCTGGGCTTCGGCGCCGAGCAAAAAGTTGGCGACAACTTGTGCGCCTTGCGGTGCGCTGGCGTTCAAAGGGATTCCCAAGAAATGCGAATTGCCAATGGTGCCACTGCTGAACTGGAAACTCACGGTGGTGACTGGCAAGCGTTTGGCGGCGATCTCGTTGGCTGCCTCATTGGGGTTAAAAGTCATGGCCAGCAACAACTCGCCATCGGCCATCATCTGGCGAATGGCCGCCGCCGTGTGGGGGAACTGCTTGCCCGCACGCCAAAGGTGGGGGTGCAGGGCGTCCAGCGTGCGCCAAAGCGGGGCTGTGGTTCGGGCAAAAGCCTGCGTTGTGACGCTTTGGTAAAGCGCCGCGCGCTGCGCGGGTTCTTGCAAGTCCAACAGCATTTGCTTGAGGAAGGTGGTGCCGTGAAAGTCCGGCGGGCGTGGGTAGCTCATGCGTCCGGGGTGCTTGGTCGCGAACGCAAGCAGGTCGTCCAGACTGGCAGGGGGCGTGGCCACGCGCTGCCTGTCGACCATGAACGTGAGTTGCGCCATGCCCCAGGGGGCTTCCATGCCGTCCACGGGTTCGGAAAAGTCGATGCGCGTGGTGGGCTTGCCCAGGGTGTCCACTTTGGCGTAGGCGGGCAGCGACTCTGCGAACGGTCCAAATAACAGCGCTTCGCGCTTGAGGGTTAAAAAATTCTCGCCGTTAATCCACGCCAGGTCGACGCTGCCGTCGGATTTGCCAGCGCGTATTTCGTTGCGTACGCGCTTGACCATGTCGGCTGCGTCGCCAATTTTGACGTGGACCACTGTCACGCCAAAGCGCTGAAGCACCTGCTCACCCGCCCATGCAATGTAGGCATTGATGGTGGGTGCACCCCCCCAGGCATTGAAATATACGGTTTGCCCACGGGCTTGGTTTTCGATGCGGCGCCACGCCGGGGTGTCGCTTTGGGCTGATACGGACGCAGCGGCTAATGCAAGCCAATAAAGGCCTGCGCCATGGACGACGGTTTTAATGGTTTGGCGGCGGTTATGTGAGGTAGGCACAGCGTCTGACCTGGCAATCGCTTTGGTGGAGCGCCCTACGGGCTAATCCAGCAGGGCTTGGGAAAATTCACGGGCGTTGAAGGTCTCTAGCTCCTCGAGTTTTTCACCTACGCCAATGAAATACACCGGTATTGGGCGGTCACGTGCAATGGCTGCCAGCACGCCACCTTTGGCGGTACCGTCAAGCTTGGTGATGATGAGCCCGGTAAGACCCAGAGCATCGTCAAAAGCGCGGACCTGCGCCAGTGCGTTTTGGCCGGTATTGCCGTCGATGACCAACAGTACTTCCTGCGGGCACGCACCCAGGCCCGACACCTCGCCCGCTTTTTGCACCACGCGCTTCATTTTTTTGAGCTCTTCCATGAGGTGCAGCTGGGTGGGCAGCCGCCCGGCGGTGTCGATCAGCACCACGTCTTTCTTGCGCGCCTTGCCAGCGCACACCGCGTCATAGCTCACAGCGGCGGGGTCGCCGCCCTCTTGACTCACGATTTCTACCGTGTTGCGCGCAGCCCAGATAGCCAGTTGCTCGCGTGCTGCGGCGCGAAAGGTGTCGGCAGCGGCGAGCAGCACGCTGGCGCCCCCATCGGCCAAACGGTGGGTGAGTTTGCCGATGGAAGTGGTTTTACCCGCTCCGTTCACGCCAGCGACCATGATTACCGTAGGTGCGGTGGCGCCAATCACCAGCGGTCGCTCTAGCGGAGCCAACAGAGCGGCCAATGCATCGACCAACAGCGCTTTGAGCTCTTGTGGCGTTTGGGCTTGCGTTTCTTTCGCCTTGCGGCGTAGTTCACGGATTAGAAATTCAGTGGCGGATACGCCGGCATCGGCCATGAGCAAAGCGCTTTCCAGGTCTTCAAACAAGGCCTCGTCGATGCGTTTGCCACCAAACACAGATGAAATGCCCGCGGCAGTCTTGCCCAATCCGGTTTTGAGCCGGGCCAGCCAGCCTTGGCGGTTGGATGCCTCGGGCTGAGTCGATTGCATAGCTTCGCTCGCAGCGGCTTTTGGCTGGGCGGGGACGAGGGGGCCATCAGCGCTTTGGGCGGGGGTTTTTTTTTTGAAAAAGCTGAACATGGTGGTCGTTCTTAGAATGCGCCATTCTATGAAACACATTTCCGTTCCAGAGCCAAAGCGCACGCGTATTTTTTCTGACCGTGCTGCCATGGTGCGCCAGGCAGTTTGGTTGCTGCTGGGCTTGTGGGTGCTTGACGGCTCCAGCGCGCTGGCTGCGGGGCAAAGCGTTGAGCGCTTCACTTTGTCTAACGGTATGACGCTGATCGTCAAACCCGACCACCGCGCCCCGACAGCGGTACACATGCTGTGGGTGCGCGTGGGTGCGATGGACGAGGTCGACGGCACCTCGGGCGTGGCACACCTGTTGGAGCACATGATGTTTAAGGGCACGCCCGGCGTCAAGCCAGGGGATTTCTCGCGCCGTGTGGCAGCTTTGGGCGGGCGGGAAAACGCTTTCACCAGCAAGGACTACACGGGCTATTACCAGCAGATTCCGGCAGATCGGCTGGCCCAGGTCATGCAGCTAGAGGCAGACCGATTTGCCCATAACCAGTGGAGCGACGAAGAGTTCCGCAAGGAGTTGGAGGTGGTGAAGGAAGAACGCCGCATGCGCACCGAGGACAACCCGCATGCCCGCTTGTTTGAGGCGATGAACGCCGTGACCTACCAGGCTCATTCCTACCGCCGCCCGGTGGTGGGTTGGATGAGCGATTTGGAGTCCATGGAGCCCGATGACGCCCGGGCGTTCTACCGCCGCTGGTACATACCAGCCAATGCCGCCGTGGTAGTGGCCGGGGACGTAGACCCCAAAGCGGTGTTTGCACTGGCCCAGCAGTATTACGGTCCGATAGCCGCCGCCCCCTTGCCCCCGCGCAAGCCGCGCCTGGAGCCTAGCCAAAACGGCTTGCGCAGGCTCGAGTTCAAGGCCCCGGCGGAGCAGGCCTATGTGGCGCTGGCGTTCAAGGTCCCGGGCATTCGGTCCGACCCTACGTCTGGGGCTCTTTGGGATGGACCGACCCAGGATGCACTGTCACTGACGGTGTTGGCGGCGGTGCTCGATGGCTACGAGGGTGCGCGGTTGGACCGTGCGCTCACGCAGCCACAAGACCGCGTGGCCGACAACGCTGGCGCCCACTATGGCGCCACGGCGCGCGGGCCGGTGACCTTTATGCTTTCAGGCGTTCCAGCGCAGGGAAAAAGCGCAGCCGATGTGGAGGCCGCTTTGCGCGCCGAGGTCCAGCGCGTGGCTGCCGATGGGATCAGTCCGGCCGAGCTTGAGCGGGTGATTAACCAATGGAGTGCCTCTGCCGTCTACCAGCAAGACAGTGTGTTTAACCAGGCACGCATGTTGGGTACCAATTGGACCACTGGTTTGCCGACGGATTTTGATGAACAACTGCTAGAGCGACTTCGCACCGTGACACCGGCCCAGGTTCAAGCGGTGGCAAGCCGGTATTTTGGCAACGACGACTTGACCGTGGCCACTTTGGTCCCCCAGCCGCTCGACCCTTTACGTAGACCGCGCGCGGCTTTGCCAGGAGTGCGGCATTGATCGCGGGCTTGCGGGCGGCTATATGGTTTCTGGTCGGCGCCTTGTGTGCCTGGTCCAACGCATGGGCAGGTCTGCCCATTGCGCATTGGACGCATGCCACTGGTGCGCAGGTGTACCTGGTGCAAAGCCCAGGCATTGCTATGGTGGATGTGCAGCTGGACTTTGATGCGGGTGAGCGCCGCAGCCCGATCGGACAGACTGGCTTGGCCGGCGCCATGGCCGCAGCCACCAGCGGCGGCGTTCGTGCCAACGCTGCACAGGCTGCGCTGGACGAAAACGAACTCGGTCAGGCCTGGGCCGATCTGGGTGCCATTTTTTCGGCTAATGCGGGCATGGACCGATTGACTTTTTCCTTGCGCAGTCTCAGCCGCCCTGAGGTGCTGGCGTCTGCTGCGGGGCTGGCAGCGCGCCAAATGGGCGAGCCCGCGTTTACGCAGAGGTTGTGGCTTCGCGATCGGCAAAAAATGCTCGCCTCCATTCGGGAGAGCAACACGCGACCGGCAACGGTGGCGGCGCGCGCTTTTGCCGCTGCTGTTTACGGGAACCACCCTTATGGCCGTCAAACGACCGAGGCCGACGTTCTTGCAATCCAAAGCTCTGACCTGCAGGCGCTGCATGCCCGCTTGGTGCGCGCCTGCTACGCCCGAGTCAGCATCGTTGGGGCCGTGGACCGGGCGCAAGGGGACGCCTTGGCAAATACGCTTTTGTCGCGTATGCCGCAGCAAAACTGCCCGGTATTGCCCGAGGTCGAGCAGGTGAACGCGCTAACGCAGGCCTCGCAACAAAACATCGCCTTTGACGCGGCCCAAGCGCAAGTCTTGGTCGGGCAACCAGGCATCAAACGCGATTCGCCCGACTTTTTTGCGCTGCTGGTGGGTAACCACATTTTGGGCGGCGGCGGATTTACCTCGCGCCTGACCGAGGAGGTACGCGAAAAGCGGGGTTTGA
>CANHZG010000183.1 GCA_947464995.1 Comamonadaceae bacterium
CAAAAAACAATTCCAAATCGTTCAGAGAGTGAAGTTCTCTCGGAGATAGTGATTCCATTTATTGCAAGCGGCGTTATTACTGCCAATTGGAGAACCAGGGTACAAACCTATCAAGTCCTCGAACTTAGGATTTACGAAACTAGCCTTTCATGGAGTAAAAGAAGCGGGACAGTTATCGCCGACGTTATTAAAGGTAAGAGAAATTTGTATCGCCGATTTGCAGCTAAGGCCGAGTCGCTATTGTCTACAAAGAAGCCGAAGGTATTTGTTGTTACCCCGATACAAGGGGAAAAACATGGGGATCAGGATCAACAGAGAATATTCAAAGAATATGACCAAAGATTCGAAGCAATTGAGAGAGTGATTTCTGAAGCTGGGGCCGTCGCCATCAGGATTGACAAAGAGCACGCCTTAGAAGACCTCG
Source organism: Comamonadaceae bacterium (assembly GCA_947464995.1). Classification (GTDB taxonomy): domain Bacteria; phylum Pseudomonadota; class Gammaproteobacteria; order Burkholderiales; family Burkholderiaceae_C; genus Allorhodoferax. The sequence goes on from CANHZG010000183.1 coordinate 425, forward strand.
TTGGAAGAATCAAGAAAGAAATTCGCAATGCTCAGTTCATCGTCGCAGATCTCACCGACGAGAGACCATCGTGTTACTTTGAGGCGGGGTTTGCGGAGGCACTTGGAAAGAAGGTCATTTACGTGGCGAGTAAACAAAGCGTTGCCAAGCCTGGCTCAACTACCGTAATACATTTCGATATTCATATGAACATGAATTACTTTTCCAACCACGAAGAGTTAACAGAAAAGCTGTCTGGTGCTATCGAAAAGAACAGAGATTCATTGTTTTCAGTAGGCTAGCCGGTCATTGTCATTGTCATTGGCGTCCCCGTCCTCACCCTTGACATTTGTATCCAAATAGCTACATTCCATATGTTCACCATCCGCCAGACCGAAGAGTTCGTAGCGTGGCTCGATGCGCTGAAGGACAAACGCGCCCAGATACGTATCGCAGCGCGGTTACGGCAGGCGGAGGCGGGCAGTCTGGGCGATTGGCAGCCCGTCGAAGGCGAAGTTTCCGAAATGAGGATTCACTACGGCCCTGGTTACCGTCTGTACTTTGTCCGCCGTGGACGGGTGATCGTAGTCATGCTGAACGCCGGTGACAAGTCCACGCAAAAACGCGATATCCGCCATGCTTTGAAGCTGGTGACCGAACTGGGAGACGATTTATGAGCAATACCAAGGCACCACTCAAACTTGTGGCCTTCGACGCGGCGCGTTATCTGGATGACGACGAGGCCATTGCCGAATACATGACCGCAATACTGGAAACCAACGATCCAGATTTGCTACTGCTGGCCCTGAGTGATGTGGCGCGGGCCAAAGGAATGGCGCAGGTCGCCAAAGACGCGGGCTTGGGCCGCGAGAGTCTTTACAAGGCACTGGCGCCTGGCGCAAAGCCCCGCTTCGAGACCGTCATGAAAGTGGCCAACGCATTGGGCATCAAGTTCACGGCGCAGCCAGTCTGACCAGCACGCGCGCAGGGCGCAGCAGCTCCCCCCTAAACCCGCTCCACCACCACCGCAATCCCCTGGCCCACGCCAATGCACATGGTGCACAGCGCGTAGCGCCCGCCGGTGCGGTGCAGCTGGTTGATGGCCGTGGTCACCAGGCGGGCGCCGCTGGCGCCTAAGGGGTGGCCCAAGGCGATGGCGCCGCCGTTGGGGTTGACGCGGGCGTCGTCGTCGGCCAGGCCCAAGTCGCGCAGCACGGCCAGGCCTTGGGCGGCGAAGGCTTCGTTGAGTTCAATCACGTCCATTTGCGCCAGCGTTAGCCCGGTCTGCGCCAGCACCTTGCGCGTGGCCGGGGCCGGGCCAAAGCCCATGATGCGCGGCGCCAGGCCCGCGGTGGCCATGCCCACCACGCGGGCGCGGGGGGTCAAGCCGTATTGGGTGATGGCAGAGTTGCTGGCCAGCAGCAGCGCGCAGGCGCCGTCGTTCACGCCTGAGGCGTTGCCAGCGGTCACGCTGCCGCCGGGGGTGACGATGCCTTTGAGTTTGGCGAGAGCATCCAACGTGGTGCTGCGCGGGTGTTCGTCTTGCGTCACCAGCAGCGCGTCGCCCTTGCGCTGGGCAATCGACACAGGGGTGATCTCGGCGTCAAAGCTGCCGTCTTGCTGTGCACGCAGCGCATTGGTTTGCGAGCGCAGCGCCATGCGGTCTTGGGCTTCGCGCTCGATGCCAAACTGCTGCGCCACGTTCTCAGCGGTCTCGGGCATCGAATCGACGCCGTACTGCGCCTTCATCAAAGGGTTGACAAAGCGCCAGCCGATGGTGGTGTCATACACCGTGTTGCTGCGGCTGAATGCCGAATCCGCCTTGGGCATCACGAAGGGCGCGCGGCTCATGCTTTCCACGCCACCGGCAATCATTAGCTGCGCCTCGCCGCTTTTGATGGCGCGTGCGGCGCTGCCCACGGCGTCCAGGCTGGAGCCGCACAGGCGGTTGATGGTGGCGCCGGGCACTTCTTGCGGCAGCCCAGCCAAGAGCGCGGCCATGCGGGCCACGTTGCGGTTGTCTTCGCCGGCCTGGTTGGCGCAGCCCAGCAGCACGTCGTCCATGGCCGCCCAGTCCACCTGCGGGTTGCGCGCCATCAGCGCGCGGATAGGAATGGCCGCCAGGTCGTCCGCCCGCACCGAGGACAAGGCGCCGCCGTAGCGGCCAAAAGGGGTGCGAATGGCGTCGCAAATATAGGCATGGTTCATGGCGAGGCAGCTTTCTCTAAATTTTTGGTAAGGGGCGCCAGGGCCCGGGGTGGATCTTAGGCGCCGCCCAGCTGGCCCCATGCCTGCTGGCGCAGCCAGGGGCTGACGCGGTAGCGTTCGCCCGCGTAGTAGGTGTCCAGCGCTTGCAACACGGCGATCACGCCGTGGGCGCTCCAGGCGGCCAGCCAGTCAAAGGGCCCGGCGGGGTAGTTCACACCCAGTTTCATGGCCTGGTTGGCGCCGTCCATCGTGCACACGCCTTGTTGCACTGCGTCTGCCGCCTCGTTGATCAGCATGGCTACGGTGCGGGCCACCACCAGCGCGGGCTGGTCGGCCACTTGCTGCGCTTGGTAGCCCAGTGCCCCCAGCCAGGCCTGTGCCTCATCGGCGCAGGCGGCACTGGCGCGCACCGATGGCGCCCAGGCCAGCACGCGCGAGCCCTCAGGCGCAAACGCCATATCAAAAACAGCCACGTTGGCGCCCAAGCTGGAGGCTGGGCGACCGTCGGTCTGGCGCAGTTGCAGCGTGGGCGTGGCCAGGCCGGTCCAGTCCGATTGCAGGTCGCGGCTAAAGGCCACGCCCGCCGCCGCCAAGAGCTGACCCCAAGCGTCCATGCGCGCGCTATTGCCGTGGAGTTGTACGCCGCTGCGCGCCGGAAACTCTGCCGTTTGGGGCGCCGCCAGTTGCGGCTTGGCCGCGCCCTCGGCATAGTCGTACATGCCGCGCCCGGACTTGCGCCCCAGCAGGCCGCCGTCCACCAGTTCGCGCTGCAAGAGCGAAGGCATATAGCGCTTGTCAAAAAAGTTGGCCTGGTAGACCGACTGCGTCACCGCAAAGTTGGTGTCATGGCCGATCAGGTCCATCAGCTCGCACGGGCCCATGCGAAAGCCAATGGCTTTGAGGCAGGCGTCGAGCACCACCGGCGTGGTGCTGCGCTCATGCAACAGTGCCAGCGCTTCGGCGTAATAGGGCCGCGCAATGCGGTTGACGATAAAGCCCGGCGTGGAGCGCGCATGCACCGCGACCTTGCCCCAACGCTGCGCCAGCGCAAACACGCCATCGGCCACCTGCGGCGCGGTGTGCAGGCCCGAGACCACTTCCACCAGCTTCATCAGCGGCACCGGATTGAAAAAGTGCATGCCCACCAGCCGCTCAGGGTGGCGCAGGCCCTGCGCCATGGCGGTGATCGAGATGGACGAGGTGTTGCTGGCCAGCACGCAGTCGGCGCCCACAATGGCCTCCAACTGCTGCCACAGGGCACGCTTGGCCTCGGTGTTTTCGACAATGGCTTCCACCACCAGCGTGCTGCGGGCGGCGTCCTGCAAATCGGCCACGGGCGTGATGCGGGCCAGCAAGTCAGCCACGGCGTCCGCGGGCATCTTGCCCTTGGCCACCAGCGCGGCCAGGCTGGTCTGCAGCTTGGTCAGCGCGTCTTGGGCGGCACCGGGGCGTACGTCGTACAGCGATACGGGGTGGCCTGCTTGTGCGGCGACTTGGGCAATTCCGGCGCCCATGATGCCTGCGCCCACTACCAATACGGCGGCTTGCGCGGCGTCCTCAATCAGGTTCTTCTTAAATTCGTTGCTCATGGCGTGGGCGCCCATGGGGCGGGGCGTTTGTCAAAAAAAGCGGCAAAACCCGCGCGGGCCTCGGGGCTGGCGCGCACGCGGCTGATGGTTTGCGCGGTCAGCTCCAGCGTGGCGGGGTCCATGGCGCCGGGTGTCAGTTGGGCAAAAAGCTGTTTGATTTCGCGCTGCGCGCCGGGGGCGGCGGCCAGCAGCTCGGTGACGCGCGCGTCTACAGCGGCGTCGAGTTGTTCGGGTGCAGCAAGCTCGTGCACCATGCCAATAGTCAGCGCTTGCATCGCGCCGATGCGGGTGGCCGTCAGCGCCAAAAACTGCGCCTGTCGCTTGCCCACGGCCGCTATCAGATAAGGCGAAATCACCGCAGGCAAGATCCCAAAACGCGCTTCGCTGACCGAGAACGCAGCGTTGTCGGCGGCAATGGCAATGTCGCAAGCGCAGCACAGACCCACGCCGCCGCCCAGGGCGCTGCCCTGGATGCGCGCCACCGTGGGTTTGGGGCAGCTTTGGATGCGCGAGAGCATGGCGGCAAAGCGCCGCGCATCGGCCAGGTTCCACTCCAGAGTAGCGGTGCTGGAGCGCTGCATCCATTTCAGATCGGCCCCGGCGCTGAAGTGGCGGCCCTCGCCGGCCAGCACGATCACGCGCACGCGCTCGTCTTGCGTGGCTTGGGCAAAGGCGGCGTCCAACTCGGCGATCATCAGCTCGTCGAAGGCGTTGAATACGCCCGGGCGCGCCATGGTGATCTGCGCCACGCCGGGGAGGGGGTGGGTGATTTGCAAGGTGTTGGGGAGCTCAGAGGGCGTGGTCATCAATAGGTTTCCAGGTGCAATCGGCCGTTTTGCTTCAATTCAGCAGCGACGCTGCTCCAGTCCAGACCGGCGTTGTGCGCAACGTCGTGCAGGGCCAGCACCACGCCTTCTTCCATGCTCTTGAGGCCGCAGACGTAGAAAAAGCAGTCCGGGTCGGCCAGCAGCGGCGCCACGTCGGCGGCGCGTTCGCGGATCAGGTCTTGCACGTAGCGCTTGGGCTGGCCGCTGGCGCGCGAGAAGGCAAAGTTGCTGTCAATAAAGTCTTTGGGCAGGTTTTGCAGCGGGCCGAAGTAGGGCAGCTCTTCTTGCGTACGGGCGCCAAAAAACAGCATGAGCTTGCCGCTATCAAACTTACCCGAGGCGCGCAGGCGCCTGCGCCACTCCGTCATCGCCCGCATGGGCGCGCTGCCAGTGCCGGTGCAAATCATCACGATCTTGGAGTGCGGGTGGTTGGGCATCAGGAACGACGCGCCAAATGGGCCGATCACGTCCACGGTGTCGCCCACGGCCAGGTCGCACAGGTAGTTGGACGCCACGCCACGCACCGGGCTTCCTTGACTGTCTTCGAGCACGCGTTTGACGGTGAGTGACAGGTTGTTGTAGCCCGGGCGCTCGCCGTTGCGCGGGCTGGAAATCGAATACTGGCGCGCATGGTGGGCGCGTCCGTTG
>CANHZG010000184.1 GCA_947464995.1 Comamonadaceae bacterium
ATTGCCGCCAGATTGGCCGCAGCGTGCCTTCCCCACCCAAAGGACACCCCCATGAAATGCGGCATCGTAGGCCTGCCCAACGTCGGTAAATCGACCCTGTTCAACGCGCTGACCAAAGCCGGTATCGCGGCCGAGAACTACCCTTTTTGCACCATCGAGCCCAATGTGGGGGTGGTCGAGGTGCCTGACCCGCGTCTGCAGCAACTCGCCGCCATCATCACGCCCGAGCGCATCGTGCCGGCCATTGTGGAGTTTGTGGACATTGCCGGCTTGGTAGCGGGCGCCAGCACGGGCGAGGGCCTGGGCAACAAGTTTTTGGCCCACATCCGCGAAACCGACGCCACCATCAACGTGGTGCGCTGCTTCGAGGACGACAACGTGATCCACGTGGCCGGGCGGGTGGACCCGATTGCCGACATTGAGGTGATCCAGACCGAACTGTGTTTGGCAGACCTCAGCGCCGTCGACAAAGCCCTGCACCGGGTGACCAAACTGGCGCGCTCGGGCGACAAAGAGTCGATCAAGATGGTGGCGATTTTGGAAAAATGCCAAGCTGCGCTCAATGAGGCCAAGCCGGTGCGCACGATCGACTTTGGCAAGGAGGAACTGCCCTTGCTCAAGCAGTTCTTCTTGATTACCGCCAAACCAGCCATGTTTGTGGCCAATGTGGCCGAAGACGGGTTTGAGAACAACCCCATGCTCGACCGCCTCAAAGCCTTTGCCGCCGCGCAAAACGCGCCGGTGGTGGCAATCAGCGCCAAGATGGAAGCCGAAATGAGCGAAATGAGCGACGAGGACCGCCAGATGTTCTTAGAGGAACTCGGCCAGACCGAGCCTGGCCTGAACCGCTTGGTGCGCTCCGCCTACAGCCTCTTGGGCCTGCAAACCTATTTCACCGCAGGCGTTAAAGAGGTGCGCGCCTGGACCATCCACGTGGGCGACACTGGCCCGCAGGCGGCTGGGGTCATTCACACCGATTTCGAGAAGGGCTACATTCGGGCCCAGACCATTGCTTTTGACGACTTCATCACCTTCAAGGGCGAGCAAGGCGCCAAGGACGCGGGCAAGATGCGAGCCGAAGGCAAGGACTATGTCGTCAAAGACGGCGACGTCATGAATTTTTTGTTTAGCTCTTAACAACAACACGAGGAAACCGCCATGGCCGGACTGCTGAAAGAAATAGACCCCGATGGATTGCTGGAGTTTTCGGTGGTCTACACCGACCGCGCCTTGAACCACATGTCGCAGCGCTTTCAGGGCGTGATGCGCGACATCTCGGGCATCCTTAAATCGGTCTACCACGCGCCGTCGAGTGTTCTGGTGCCAGGCAGCGGCACCTTTGGCATGGAATCGGTGGCGCGCCAGTTTGCCACCGGCAAAAAAGCGCTGGTGCTGCGCAACGGCTGGTTTAGCTACCGTTGGACACAGATTTTTGACATGGGCCATATCCCCGCCCAGTCCATCGTGCTCAAAGCGCGCCGCACCTCGGACGCTTCACAGTCGCCCTGGGTGCCCTGCCCGATTGACCAGGTGGTAGCTACCATCTTGGCGGAGAAGCCTGACGTGGTGTTTGCGCCCCACGTAGAAACCTCGGCCGGCATGATCTTGCCCGACGATTACCTGCGCGCCGTGGCCGATGCGGTGCACCAAGTGGGCGGCCTGTTTGTGCTGGACTGCATTGCCTCGGGCACGATTTGGGTGGACATGGAAGCCACCGGTGTGGATGTGCTGGTCACTGCGCCGCAAAAAGGCTGGAGCGGCTCGCCCTGCTGCGCCATGGTGATGCTCAGCGCGCGCGCGCGCACCGCGATTGAGAGCACCACCAGCACCAGCTTTGCCTGCGACCTGAAAAAATGGCTGCAGGTGATGGAGGCGTATGAGAACGGCACCCACATGTACCACACCACCATGCCCACCGACGCGCTAACCCGCCTGCGCGAAGTGATGCTGGAAACCCAGGCTTACGGCTTTGAGAAAGTACGCGCCGAGCAATGGGACCTGGGCCACCAAGCGCGTGCGCTGCTGGAGGACCACGGCTTTGTCAGCGTGGCGGCCGACGGCTTCAAGGCGCCTGGCGTGGTGGTGAGCTACACCACCGACGCAGGTATGCACAACAGCAAGAAGTTTTTGGCCCTGGGCCTGCAAACGGCGGCCGGCGTGCCGCTGCAATGCGACGAACCAGCGGACTTCATGACCTTCCGCATCGGCCTGTTTGGCCTAGAAAAGCTGCACCACGTGGAGCGCAGCGTGGGCCACCTGGCCGCAGCCTTGGAGCAGATGGAGCTGGCAGCCCATTAGGCCAAACGGGCGATGCGCTTTTCTCACCTCGCCCGCGCCCAGCTTCCCGCGCTACTGGCGCGCATGCCCAAGGCTGAGCTGCACATCCACATTGAAGGCTCGCTAGAACCCGAGCTGATCTTTGCCCTGGCACACAAAAACGGCGTGGCGCTGGCCTACCCGAGTGTGGAGGCGCTGCGCTCGGCCTACGCGTTTACGGACCTGCAAAGCTTTTTGGACCTGTACTACGCCGGAGCCTCGGTGCTGATCGACGAGAGCGACTTTTACGCCATGGCCATGGCCTATTTCAAGCGCGCCCACGCCGACCACGTGGTGCACGCCGAGCTGTTTTTTGACCCGCAAACCCACACCGAGCGCGGTGTGCCCATGGGCGCAGTCATCGGTGGATTGGCGCGTGCCTGTGCGGACGCGCAGGCCCAATTTGGTATCAGCGCGAGCCTGATCTTGTGCTTTTTGCGCCATTTGTCTGAGGCGTCTGCTATCGACACCTTGCAAGCCGCTTTGCCCTACCGCCAGCACTTTATTGGCGTGGGCCTGGACTCGGGCGAACGCGGCAACCCGCCTGAAAAGTTTGCTACCGTATTCGCCCAATGCCGCGCCCTGGGCCTGCATGTGGTGGCGCATGCGGGTGAAGAGGGGCCACCGGCCTACATTACGAGCGCACTGGACGTGCTGCACGTGGAGCGCATTGACCACGGCGTACGCTGCAGCGAAGACCCGGCCTTGGTGGAGCGTCTAGCCGCCAGCCGCATGCCGCTGACAGTGTGTCCCCTGTCAAACACCAAGCTGTGCGTGTTTGCCACCATGGCCGAACACAACCTGGCCACGCTCTTGCATGCCGGCCTGTGCATCACGCTGAACTCCGACGATCCGGCCTACTTTGGCGGCTACCTGCTGGCCAACTTTGAAGCTGCTTTTGAAGCGCTGCCCGCGCTCACGGCGCAAGACGCCTGGCAACTCGCGCGCAATAGCTTTGAGGCCAGCTTTGCCAGCGATGCGCAAAAGGCAGCTTGGATGGCGGAGTTGGATGCGGTGTTTCAGGCAGCGGCCTGAGCGAGCTTGGCCTCAGGCTTGCAGTGGTTCGCCGCCGCTGTCATCCAGCGCGATCGCATTGTCCATGCTGAGCAACACTGGTCGTCCGTCGGGCGTATTGAGTGGCACCACGCGCGCGCCTTGCTTGCCGCTGGCGGGCAGCAGGGCGCACAGAGTGGGGCTGCTGCGCAGCTCGCCGTTCAGGTGTACTTCGAGGTCGGCGATCACCAGCGTGGCTTCGGACAAGATGTTTTTCACGCGCATAGATTTGTCTTTCGGGGTGGTGGAGGGCGGTGCGCCCCGAGCTTAGCCTTGGTAGGTGGTGAACGCCATGTCGGGCTGGCGACCGTCCATCAGCTCGGCCAGCGCTTTGCCCGAGCCCGCGCCATGCGTCCATCCCAGGGTGCCGTGCCCGGCGTTAACCCACAAGCCGCGCACCTTGGTTTGGCCGATGAACGGGATGTTGGTTGGCGTGGCCGGGCGCAATCCAGCCCAGAACTGTGGCTGGCCACCCTGTTCTTCGGTGCGGGTGTCGCACATGCCGGGCCAGACCTCTTCCACCCGGCGCGAGAGCATCTGACAGCGTGCGCGCGCCAGTGGGCTGTCCAAGGTCAGGTCGTAGCCACCGACCTCAATCGTGCCCGCCACCCGAATCTGATCACCCAAACGGGTGATTGCGATTTTTTTCGCGTCGTCTATGGTGGACACCAGGGGCGCGGTGTCGGCGTTCAGGATCTTGAAAGTGGCGCTGTAGCCCTTGCCGGGGTAAATGGGCAGGTCCACGCCCACGCTGCGCAAGAGTGGTGCGCTAAACGACCCGCAGGCAACCACCACGTGGTCTGCGACTAGCACTTTGGCCGCTGCTGCCGAAGCCGGATCGCCCTTGGGCACCGGGCGCGCCACCACCGACTGCACCAGGCCAGCAGCCACGTTGATGCGCTCGACGCTGTGGCCGTACAAAAACTGCACGCCGCGCTGGGCGCATTGGGCGGCCAAGGCCTGGGTGAAGGTGCAGGCGTCGCCCGACTCGTCGCTGGCTGTATAGGTGCCCCCGGCGATGCGCGGGCCAAAGTGCGCCAGCGAAGGCTCGATGCGAAGCAGCTCCTCGCGGCTGACCACCTTGCGGTCCACGCCATAGCGTGCCATCAGGGCGGCCGACTGTGCGGCGTTGTCAAACGCATGCTGGTCCGTGAAGTAGTGCGCAATGCCACGTTCTAGGCGCTGGTAGCCAATGCCCGTGGCTGCCACAAGCTCTTTGAGTGCCGTGTGGCTGTAGGCCCCCAGCGCCACCAGTTGCTGCACATTGCGTTCAAAGGCGCGGTCGTTGCACTGGGCCAAAAACTGCAGGCCCCACGCATATTGGCGCCAGCCTGGGCCAAAAGGGTTTTGCGGGCGAAACAGCAGGGGCGCTTCTTTGCTGAACATCCATTGGAGTGCTTTGAGCGGCGCTTCGCGGTTAGCCCACGGTTCGCAGTAGCTCACCGAGATTTGTCCGGCATTGGCAAAGCTGGTTTCCATGGCTGCGTCGCTCTGGCGCTCGACCACGGTGACACGGTGGCCGCGTTTGGCTAAATGCCACGCGGTGCTGATGCCGATGATGCCGGCGCCCAAAACGATGGTGTTCATGGGGCGCGAGTGTGCGCGATTGCGCAGCGCAGTAACAGTAAAATTATCCAAACAATATAAACATTAGCATGTCTAATACTTAAAGCCATGCGAATTTTTGACTCTGCCGCTCTGGAATGTCTGGCCGCCATCGTCGAAGAAGGCGGTTTTGAGCGCGCTGCCATGCGCCTGTCCATCACCCAATCGGCCGTGTCGCAGCGCCTGCGCGCGCTCGAAGTGCAGGTGGGCACCGTGTTGCTGGTGCGCACGCGCCCCGCGCGGCCCACAGGCGCGGGGCGCTTGTTGCTCAAGCACGCCATGCAAATGCGCTTGCTGCGCGCCGATCTGGAGGGCGATTTGCAAGATCTCGCCCCCGGCGCCAGCCGTGAGGAGGACCGGGTGTCCATTGCCATCAACGCCGACAGCATTGCCACCTGGGCGCTGGAGGCGCTCGATCCGCTGGTTACGGCAGGCCTGCCGCTGGAGATCATCACCGATGACCAGGACTTCACCCACGAGTGGCTGCGCGAAGGCCAGGTGCTGGGCTGCGTTACCACCTTGGAACCAGCGCTGCGCGGCTGCAAGGTGCTGGCACTAGGCGCCATGCACTACGTGGCCGTGGCAAGCGCCGCTTATGCCAGGGCACATTGCCCACAGGGATTGACAGCGAAAAACTTCCGAGAAATTCCTTTCATTGCATTCAACCGCAAGGAC
>CANHZG010000185.1 GCA_947464995.1 Comamonadaceae bacterium
GCGATGCGATCTCGCCGCGCTGGATGGAACGTGCCGTGCCGCTGCTGGCTGGCCCGGTGGATATGCCGGACAAAACCACCTCCGAAGGGCTGTTCGACCTGCCCTACGGATTTGCGCACCAACAAATGGCGCACGTGGCCACCAACATGGGCGTGCCAGTGGGTTTTTGGCGCTCGGTGGGGCATTCGCACAATGCGTTTTTCTCGGAAAGCTTTATCGACGAACTCGCTGCCGCCATACAAAAAGACCCACTGGAATTTCGCCGCAGCCTGCTGCAAGCAGCGCCGCGCTACCTGGCGGTGCTCAACCTGGCAGCCAACAAAGCCCAATGGGGCAGCGCGCTGCCCGCCGGCCGTGCTCGGGGCATTGCCTTACACGAGTCCTTTGGCTCCATCGTTGCCGAGGTGGCAGAGGTGTCGCTGGAAGGCGGCGTGCCGCGCGTGCACCGCGTGGTCTGCGCCATCGACTGCGGCACCGTGGTCAACCCCGGCATCGTGGCGCAGCAAATGGAGGGCGCCGTGGTGATGGGCCTGACGGCCGCGCTGTGGGGCAAGATCGACATCGAAGGTGGCGTGGTGCAGCAAAGCAACTTCACCAATTACCCCATGCTGCAACTGGCGCATGCGCCGGTGGTGGAGACCCACATCATCGCCAGCGAGCGTACGCCAGGCGGTGTAGGCGAGCCGGGCTTGCCCCCAATAGCGCCCGCAGTATCCAACGCACTGTTTGCGCTAAGCGGCAAGCGCCACCGCAGCCTGCCGCTGGTGGCCTAGGCATCCGGGCCCGCTAAGGGGCCCTGTATTTGCAAAACCACCTTACGGGGCCGGGGTGTCTTCAGCCAAGAGCGTGCGCAAGACAAGGGGAATTGCGGCGATCAGCCCGCTGGCCGTCAGGGGTGCGCCGCCACTGGCGCCCTGCGCGTGCGGCCACGCTGCTGTGACCGCTAGGTGCTCCAACAAAGCCGTTTGCACGGAAACGAGCATGGGTTTGGGTTGCCGGTGCACAGATATGCTCACCTCCATGTGTTGCCGCGGGTGATTCAGTCTGAGGGCTGGCTTGGCAATGCGGATGTCGCTGGCAAAGCGACCCACTGGCCCTGCACCGCGTGGATGGCAATGCGCCCCTCAAACACCGCCTCCAGCGCGCGGTGGCTGGCCGGGTCTGCGCAGGCGCCTTGGTGGCAGATGCGGCCCTGCGCCATTACCACCAGCGTGTCGGCGTGCAAGGCCATGGAAATCTCATGCAGCACGCTGACCACCGTGGTGCCCCGGGCTACCAGTGTGCGCACGATGTGCAGCCAGTCAGCTTGGTGGGGCGGGTCCAGGTTGACCAGGGGTTCGTCCATCAACAGCACGGGCGCCTGCACGCTCAGGGCGCGCGCCAGCAGCACACGCTGGCGCTCGCCGCCTGAGAGCTGGCCCAGGGTGCGCTCGCGCCAGTCCCAGGCCTGCGTCTGGCGCAGGGCGTGCTCCACCGCCGCGTAGTCTTCGGGCCTGGGTTTGCCCAGCCAGGCCTGGTGCGGCAGACGGCCCAAAAGCGCCACGTCCCACACCGTCAAATCGTCGCCCGCACCTTCGCTTTGGCCCAGCCACGCGAGTTGCTGCGCGCGCTGGCGCGCCGGCCACGCCGCCAGGGGCTGGCCCTGCAAGTGCACCACGCCCGTGTGCGCCATCAGCCCGGCCAGTACCTTGAGCAAGGTCGATTTACCCGCACCGTTGGGCCCAACGATGCTGGTCCAACGCGCGGCCTCGATCTGCAAATCCAGGCCTTGCAGCACCTGCGTGCTGCCCAAACGGGCGCCTAAGCCCTGGGCGCGCAGCGCGACCAGGGCTGCAGGTTGCAGGGTGGCCGTCATGGTTTGGACCCCACGGCAGCCGGGTTTTGCCGGTGCATCAGCCACAGCAAGTAGCCGCCGCCCAGCACGGCGGTCAGCACGCCTACGGGCAACTCTTGTGGCGCGATCAAACTGCGCGCCAGTAAATCTGCGCCCAGCAGCAAAGCGCCACCCATCAAACTCGACAAGAGGACCAGGCGCGCATGACCTGCACGCGCAAAAGCGCGCACCAGGTGTGGCGCAGCCAGGCCTACAAAAGCAATCAGTCCGGTGTGCGCCACGGCGGTGCCGGTGGCCAGCGCCAGCACCAGCACCAGCGCTATGCGCATAGGTACCACCGGCAGGCCCAGGCTCGCGGCCGTGCTCTCACCCAGCGACAGGCCGTCGAGGACCGGGCTTAGGCCCCAGGCCAGCGCCATACACAGGCACCAGCCGCCCAGCATCAGCACACAAGCGCCCCAGCCCACCAGCGCGGTGCTGCCCAGCATGAAGCCTTGCATGGCCTGCATGAGCTGCGGCTGCACCAGCAAGACCAAAGAGCTGGCCGCCCCCAGCACCACGCCCACCACCACGCCGGCCAACAGCAGACGCAAGGTCTGCTGCACGCCACGCGCCAGCGCCAGTGTCAAAAGCACCGCCGCCGTGGCGCCCACAAAAGCCGCTCCCGTGGTGCCAAGTTGAAGCATCCAAGGTGCGGCCACGGGAGACGCGCCCAAAACCGCCAAGGCCACGCACACGCCCAAAGAGGCACCGGCGGCGCTGCCAAGCAAATAGGGGTCGGCCAGCGGATTGCGAAACAAGCCCTGTGCCACCGCCCCGGCCAGACCAAGCAAGGCGCCCGCAGCCCAAGCTCCAGCGCTGCGCGGCAGGCGAATGTCCCAGACGATTTGCCGAGCCACAGCATCGCTCCAGACCTCGCGCACGCTTTGCAGACCCATGCTGCCCACGCAGGCGCCCAGGCCCAGCAAAAGCAGCGACAACAGGGCCAGGCCCGCCGCAAGCGCTAAAGGGCGTTGGCGCACCCACTGCTTCATGGTGCGTCCACCTTGGAGCTGGCTAATGCGGGGGCAGCGCCGAAGACGGTTTGCAAGCAGCGCGCCACTAGCATCGCCCCCTGGGCCATGCGCGGTCCGGCACGCACCAAGACATCGGCGTCTTCTTTGTTGAAAGAGCACACGCGGCGTGCTTGCAGGGCGCTCAAAGCGCCCCAACCGGGGCGGCTTGGCATGGCGTCGGCGTTGCTGTCGCCAATCAAAATAACGTCGGGCTGCGCCCGCACCACAAATTCGGGGTTGACCTTGGGGAAAGGCCCCAGGCTGCCCGCCACAATGTTTTGCAGGCCCAGTCGCTCCAGCGTCTGACCCAAAAAGGACGAGGTGCTGGCCGCGTACGGGCCAGGGCTCACTTCAAAGTACACCCGCTTGCCGCGCGCGCTGAGGGGCACTTGCGCTGCGGCAGCGCGCATATCGGCTTCCATGGTTTGCACCACGGCCTTGGCCGTGTCCACGCCCAGTATTTGGCCTAGCGTACCCAGCACGCGTACGGCGTTGGCGTAGTCTTTGGGCTCCAGGGCCACCACGCGCAGGCCCAAGGCGCGCAGGCGCTCAGTGCCGGGGGCTGATGTGGCCACCAGCACCAGGTCGGGCTTGAGCGCCACGATGGCTTCGATGTTCGGGTCCAACCCGCCGCCCACGCTCGCTAGTGCGCGCACGCTGTCCGGGTAATTGGAATAGCGGTCCACGCCTACCAATTTGGCGCACTGGCCCAGGGCGCAGACCGACTCGGTAAGCGAAGGCAAGAGGCTAACGATGCGCTGGGGCACCGGCAAAAGCTGCACCACCGCGCCCCGGTCGTCTAGCACGGTGGCACTGGCGGCGGCCTGGGTGCAAGCAACCCACAGCAGCGCCAACACACCCAGCAAGAGCGCAACGGCCTTCATGCCGCAGCCCGCCCAATAGACGCCCGCATCCAGTCGCGGCAAATGCGGTGTAGCGCAACCACACCGTCGGTCAAGGCAGCGGGGCCAGGTTGCAAGATCAGCGGCGATTTGATTTCAAACAAGGCGCCATCGCGCACTGCGGCCACTTGCGCCCAACCGGCGCGCGTGGCCACCGTCTCGGGGCGAAACTTCTTGCCGCACCACGAACCAATGATGATGTCCGGATTGCGCCGCACGATCTCGGCGCCGTCGGCAATGATGCGGTTCTTGCCCAGCGGCTCGTTCGCGAGCTCAGGAAAAATATCGTCGCCCCCGGCGATGCCCATGAGTTCGGACACCCAGCGGATGGCGCTGATGTGGGGCACATCCCACTCTTCAAAAAACACGCGCGGCCTGCGCGCACCCTGCGCCACCAGCGCCGCCACTTCCGCACGCAACTGGTCCAGCCCCTGCTGCATGGCGGCAATGCGCTCCAGGCCTTGCGCGGCCTCGCCCACCATGGCGGCCACTTGGTACATCATGGCAAAAATCTCGGCCACGCTGCGCTGGTTGAACACGGTCACTTGCACGCCCTGGCGAATGAGCAAGGCCGCAATATCGGCCTGCAAGTCGGAAAATCCAAACACGCAGTCGGGCTTAAGCGCCAAGATCTTGTCAATCTTGGCGCTTAAGAACGCGCTCACCTTGGGCTTTTCTTGGCGCGCCCGCGCCGGACGCACGGTGTAGCCCGAAATCCCCACAATGCGCCGCTCCTGCCCGAGCAGGTACAACCACTCGGTGGTTTCCTCGGTCAGGCAGACGATGCGTTGGGGGGAAAGGTCGGACATAAACCTATTTGGGCTGGTATTGCAAGGTAACAAAAGCACCCGCGCCAGGCGTGTTGTAGCCCGAGGCGAGTTGGTACTGGCGGTCAAAGGCATTTTCTACCCGCACGCGCAGCGTCCATTCGCTGTCGATTTGCTTGCTGGCGTAGAAAGACCAGAGGCTGTAACCGGCCAGCACCACGCTGTCGTACTGGCTGTTCTTGCGCTCGTCAGCACCATAGACCTTAGCGCCCAGTTCATAGCCTGCCACCATCCGAGAGACGTCGATGCTGCCGTAGTTGCGTGCCCGGCGCGCCAGCGCCACGCCAGTGCTCAAGTTTTTGGGGTCTTGGGACACCAGAGAAACCCGCACGCGATTGCCCCACCATTGGGTTTGAAGTACCGCCTCCAAGCCCTTGTTTTCCGTGCCCCCCACATTGCTGTAAATCTCAGGCCAGCCATCGTCCGAGGTGATGGCGTCGTCAGTACGGGTTTCGAAGTAGACGGCCCGCGCATAGGTCACGCCGCCGGCGTAAACCAAACCGATCTCCTGGCTGTGATGAAACTCTGGTTTGACAAGCGGGGTGGCTGCCACTTCATAGGCCGTGGGCGCCCGAAAGCCGGTGGCCAAAGACCCGGTCACTTTCCACTGCTCATCTAGACGGTAACCCAAGCCCAATAGGCCAGAGTTCGCAGATTGGTCGCTGCGACCGGTGGTGCCTGAGACGGTATTTTCTGTCACTAATTGGTCGTTGCGCACATTACCCTGCAGCGTGAATTTCCCCAGGTTTTGCGTGACGCCTGCGTAGTAACCCAAGCTGGATTTGCGCATGTCATTGGCGCTGTCGCCTTCGCCGGTATGGCCGGCCTGCGACGAATCAACGCCAAAGTTCACCAGTGTGTCGGCTGCGGCCTGGTAGTTATTCGACCAGCGCACTTCGCGCTGATTGCCAGTGGAAATACCATTTTTGTAAGAGTAGTCACCGGCGGCAAACAAAACGCCATTCTTGGAATCTTCGTACCGCAAC
>CANHZG010000186.1 GCA_947464995.1 Comamonadaceae bacterium
CTTGCGCCATGGGCTCAGCCAGCAACAAGGTTCCACCGACGGGAAGCGCCTCATAAATTGCGGCCAGCACAGTGCGAACATCAGAGTCCGGGTGGTCATGGGCTACGCGGATCAGCGTGACCAGGTCTGCGCCTTGGGGCAGCGGGTCTTGCAAGAAGCTGCCCGCCACGGCGTCAGAGCGGCCCAACAAACCTTGGCGGGCAAAGTTGGCCCGTGCCAGGGTCGCCACTTCTGGCAGATCAAACAAGGTGAGCGAAAGTTGGGGTGCGTGGCGTGCCAGGCGCGATAAAAAGGTTCCTTGGCCGCCGCCCACGTCGAGCACTTGCTGGTGCCCGTCAAAGCGGTAGCTGGCCAAAATCTCGTCCACCACAAAGGGTTGTGAGGCAGACATTAGGTTGGAATAGCGTGCGTATTTTTCAGCCTGCAGCGCATCCGCTGCAGCTTTGGATTTGTCAGCATCGTCCAGTGCATAAGGCCAGTACTGCGCCATCTCGCCAGCCTGTCCTTGGCCTTGGAGCATGGCCACAGGGTCTTGCATATCCTGGTAGAGCACCGCGTGGTGTTCGATCATGGCGCGTATGCCGGCGTGACCCGCCACCGGCGCACCCAGAGGGCCAAGGCCGTAGCGTCCCCGGCTGCGCAGCTCGAGCAATTGCAGAGCCGAGGCCGATTGCAAAAGGCGCTGCAAACCAGCCGCAGGCAGTTGCGTGGCCTGTGCCAGCTCTTCAAGGGTGCGAGGCCGCTCGGCCACGGTTTCCAGAATGCGCAGGCGCACACAGGAAAGCAATACCTGCGAATAGACAAAACCGGCCATCAGGTCAAACACCTTGCGGGCACGGCTGCGCGTGACCCAGCGCGTAAGTGGGTTGCTCACGCTCCAGCGGTACAGCGCGTCGCTGGTCATCCAGCGGTCCACCAGTGCTTCGATGCGGTCACGCCAGGGCGTCTCCCCTGAGGGTTTGCTGGGCAGAGGGGCCAGGTCGAGGGTTTTCATGGGTGGCTCTTAGGGCAGCGTTAACGCGGTATGGAAACGCTGAGCTCAGGCTGCAGTGGTTTGACGCGTAGGAGCAGCAGCGCCTTGGGCTTGAGCCTGCGCTTTGTATTTGCGGCACGCGGCGCGCGGCGCCAGGCGTTCGGACTCTTGCCCCACCAGTTCGCGCATCGCAGCAGCGCTGGGGCCTTCGGGAATCGAGTCGGCCGCAGCCTGAATGAGCGACTCGAAATGCACAATCGCGCCGTCGAGCCCAAGATCGGCCGTGGCATTGGGGCGACCGTGCTGGGCATCCTGGCCCACGGGCTTGCCCAGCAATTCGGCCTGACCCATCACGTCACGAATGTCGTCGGCAACTTGGTAAGCCTCGCCCAAGCAGTCGCCCAGTGCCTGCCAGGCTTTGGGATCAGCGCCGGCACTCAGTGCTCCAGCGCAGGTAGCCGCCACAAAAAGAGAGCCCGTCTTGGCCCGCTGGTATTGCATGAGTGACACACGCGACTCAGATTCCCAGGCCTGTCCAGCCACGATCCCGCCGGGCATGCCCACGCTGTCGGCAATGATTTTCATCAGCCCCCGAAGGCGCAGAGGCGATTGGCCGGCGGCCGCAGCCAGAGTTTGGAAGGCCATGACGATCAATGCGTCGCCAGCCAACACCGCCAAGGGCTGACCAAAAACCCGGTGCACCGAGGCGCGGCCCCGGCGCGTCGCGGCGTCGTCAAAACAGGGAAGGTCGTCGTGTACCAGCGAGGCGCAATGCAGCAACTCGATGGCCACGGCGGCGGCATCGGTCAGGGCCGGATCATCCTGGCCACAGGCCTGGGCTACCGCCAAACACAACTGCGGGCGAATGCGTGCGCCTCCCGGAAATACCGCATGTCGCACCGCAGCCACCAGTTTGGGCGGGCAACCGGGCTCTTCCACAGCAGCCAACGCCAGGGCCAGGGATTGCTCAATGCGTGTAATGGGTTTCATGCACAGTCTCCAGGTATCGGTCTTTGCGGTCTTGATGTGACATGTTTACTTGTCACTACTTGATGTAAATAAATGTAGACACTTAGTTGATCTATGTCAACAAGAATTTACGCATCTTTTGTCAACTATTTTCAACACCGTGCTTTATGGAGCACCGCACCTCTGAGCGCCCGGCAAAACGCGCTCCCTTATCAGGGAATACCCTGAAGAAAATGCACGACACAAAAGCGGGAAATGTGCACTTTCGCGCACGACCGAAATGACAAAACAACGATTACAGGGAATCGATGGGGCGGGGCCCGACCGCGCAAAACAGTTTCAGGTTTGCGTGAAGAGCACCAACGGCGCGATGGCGCTGGGCTGCTCTTCGTGGGCCAGGTGGCCCAACCCGGCCAACATGTGCACCGGGCGCGGGCTTTGCTGGCGCAGCGCGGCGCTTACCCGGTAGGCCACGGCAGGCGGCACGATGACGTCCTGCGCTCCCGCCACCAAGGTCAGCGGGGTGGCCAAGGCGGGCAGATCGCGCGCCAGGCGGTGCAAATCCCAATGCGCCATCATTGCCAATGCGGCGCCCGCGTGGCCCGGGTTGGCAATGAGTTGGCGGTACAGCGCCTGACCCTCTGCGTTCAGGCGCGAGCCGGTGCCGTCAAGAAGCTTTTGCAAAACATCGGCCTGCGCCGCGCGCCAGGAAAACAGTTCTGGCACCAGCGGCGCCTTGGCCAGCAGCTTGGCCAGCGGCGAAAAGAACTGCCCTGCCCAGCCGTCCAGCGGCAGCAAGGCGCCGTTAACGGACACCAGACGCAACGGCGCCAGCAGGCCATCAAGCGCCATGCGACAAGCCAGCGCCGCACCGGCCGAATGCCCCACCACCGTGACCGGTGTAACGCCCAGCGTCTGCAGTAGCGCCGCCACACCGCGCGACATGCCCGGCAATGAACACAGTTCCGCGACAGCATCACCCTGCGGCATGGCGCTAAAGCCGTGGCCAGGCAAGTCCAGCGCCAGCACCGACACATGGGGCTGCAACAAAGGAATCAGGTCACGCCAGGAATGGGTGGACGCACCCGTGCCGTGCAGCAACAGCACGGTGGGCGCGTCTGGGTCGGGATGCGGCGCGTGCTGGACATGCCAGCGCAGGCCCGCTGCCGTCACAAAGCGCGACAGATCGCGGTGTGGCCAGTGGGCGCCGTCGGTGGCGAAGTCAAGGCGTTGGCGCATGGGCGGCTAATTCGCGACGGGTTAGCGGCCGCTTACGGCGCGCACCGCCTTGGACACGGCCTGCGCCCCGGCGTAGGGCAACGCCAGGTACTGCGCGCCCATGGTGCGGGCGAGTTGCTGCGCCGCCGGGTGTGGCTGCGCAGAGGTGTCCACCAGCAGCGCGGTGATCCCGGCCAGGCGCAGCGCCGCCGCAGCAGCCTGGCTGTCAAGCGTAGCCTGCGCGCGCCCGGGCGTGCCGTCGCGGGCAATGTTGCCCCTCCCGTCGGTCAGCAGCACCAGGATGGGAGTCTCTCCCTTGCGCCGTATTTGTTCGGCCAGCGCCAGCGCCGCGTCCATGGCACTGGCCAGTGGCGTGCCGCCCCCCCCGGGCAGGCCGGCCAGGCTGCGCTTGGCACGAGCCAGCGAGCGGGTGGGCGGCAGCAGCAGCTCGGCGGCCTTGCCACGAAAGGCCAACATCGCGACGCTGTCGCGGCGCACATAGCAGTCCGCCAGCAGCAACTCGACCGCGCCCTTGGCCTCGGCCAAACGGTTCATCGCAGACGAGCCTGAGGCGTCTACGACAAACACCGTGGTGGTCTGGCCGAGTTGCCGAAAGCGCGCCACATGAAAGTCTTCTTTGCGCACCTGGATGCGCCGGGGCGCAGGGGCTACACCGTGCTCTTGGGCCTTGAGTTGCCGCAGCTTTTGCCAGGGGGCGGCAGCGCGCAGGGTTTCGAGCACATTGAGGCGCTGCCCGGCGCGCGGTTCGCCCTTGCGCGCACCGATGGGGCGGCCGCGCAGCGCGCTGTGCTGCGCCGCGCCGGCGCTGCCCGCGCTGGGGGTTTTGGCGCGCGAGAGTTGCGAGATCTTTAAGGACGCCAGCAGGCCCGCAGGTAGGGCGGCCAGGGCCGCATCCAGGATGCGCTCGTCCAGGGTTTCGCTACCGGCGACGGGTTCTTCGCTGTCCTCGTCAGTGGGCGCATCGGGCTGCGGCGCGTCGATATCAGTTGGCGGCGGCTCGCTGGCCTCGGGCTCGGGAGAGCTGGCTTGTGTGTCAGGCGGGGGCCGCTCGGGCGCAGCTGCATCGTCTGGCGCATCTGCGGGAGCATCTTCAGGGGCGGCGTCATCGGCACTAGGGGGCGGCAACCGGGTAGCACGCGGTGCCAACACCAAGCGGGCGGCCACTGCAATGTGCTCTTCTTGCACCGTGTCGCAGCCCGCCAGCGCAGCGGCGGCGCGGGCCGCACGGGCAGCCAACAAGGGCGCGCGCAGCGAATCAATGCCAAGCGCCAGCGCTGCGGCGCACAGAGCTCGCAGGCCTTCGTCGTCCAGCGCCACCTGGGGCAGGCGCGCGCGCGCAGCCAGCACTTCGGACGCGCTCCAATCGGGACCGTCTTCGTCGGTGTTGGCGCTGTCAAGCACAAGGCTGAAGGCCATGCGGTCACGCAGTGCGGGTGGCATTTGTTCGTCCTCGCCTATGCCTTCGTCCAGCGCCACTAGCCCTAAGCGCGCCGGGTGCTGCGCGGCCAAGCCGTCGCGCTGCAGTTGCACGGTTTGGGTGTCTAGCGCGGCGCAAAAGCGGGTCGCAGCAGCCGCGCCCATGCGCTCAGCCATGGCCAGCAGCAGCACGCCGCCGTCGGCCTGCGCCAGCAGGCCTTGGAGAACCACGGGTCGACCGCTTTGCAAAGTGGCGCCCAGGTCCAGACCGCCGAGCAAGGCCGTGTCGCTGGTATTGAGCGGCACCCGGCGCAGCGGCGTGCCCGCAGGCAGCAAGCCGCGCAACAAGGCCAGCCAGTCGGCGCGCAAGGCCCCGGCCGGCGCGCGCACGGCGACACCGCCCAGGCCCACGGGGTCTACCGCAAAAAGGGCTGCTACGGTGGCGGCTTCACCCTGCATGGCGCGTGGGCGTGGCGTCGGGCGCGAGTTCTTGCAAGGCCCGCTCCACGCGGGTGCTTGATCCAGCGTCATCCAGCGGGTTGCGCCGCAGGCGGTGGCGCAGCGCGGGCGCGGCCACCTGGCGCAGGTGCGACTCTTGCACTGCGGCGTCGCCCTGCAGCGCGGCAAAGGCGCGGGCGGCACGCACCAGGGTCAGGTCGCCGCGCAGGCCGTCGGTGCCCAGGGCCATGCACAAGCGCGCGGCAAACTCGCGCGCGCCATCAGGAATATCCACGGCGCCCAGGCGCTTGCGCGCGGCCACGATGCTGCGGCGCACGCGGTCGTCCTCTTTTTTCCACTGCAGGGCGAAGGCGGCGGGGTCGCGCTCAAACGCGTCGCGGCGCTTGACTACTTCGACCCGCTGCGCCAGCGCCGCCGGGGTTTTGACCTCCACCGACAAGCCAAAGCGGTCGAGCAGCTGGGGGCGCAGTTCGCCCTCTTCCGGGTTGCCGCTGCCGATCAGCACAAAGCGCGCCGGGTGGCGCACGCTCAGGCCCTC
>CANHZG010000187.1 GCA_947464995.1 Comamonadaceae bacterium
CTGTGAACAAGACCGGCGCTGGCATTCGCTACAACTTCTAATTCCCACGCTGGCCTAGTGCCAGTGTAAGAATTTGAAAGATAAAAGCCCCCAGGTGGAAACGCCTGGGGGCTTTTGTTTGGGCTCAGGGTTCGCATACAAAGGGGCTTTAGCGCGCGCCGCATGGCTGTGCGCGGAGCGAGCCCGGGACGACCGCGCGCTAGACCGGATGATTGCAGCCCATGCGGTCAGCGTCGGGTTGACACTGAACACAAGCAAAAGGGCGGACTTTCGTAACTTCCCCGCTTTGCAAGTGGGCAATCGGGTGGCCGCAGCCTGCGCCCTTAACCCTCCACCAGCTCAAACCCGGTAGTAATCTGCGCCGTTTTGCCCAGCATGATGCTGGCGGAGCAGTATTTTTCGTGGCTCATGGCGATGGCGCGTTCTACGGCGCTAGGCGGGATGCCCTTGCCGGTAACGGTGAAATGCATGTGGATTTTGGTAAACACCTTGGGGTCGGTGTCCGCGCGCTCGGAGCTGAGTTGGACGCTGCAGCCCTGCACGGCGTGGCGACCGCGCTTGAGGATCAGCACCACGTCATAGGCGGTGCAGCCACCGGTTCCCGCCAGCACCAGCTCCATAGGCCGGGGCGCGAGGTTTTGGCCACCGTTTTCGGGCTTGGCGGCGTCGGGCGCGCCGTCCATTAGCACCGCGTGGCCGCTGCCAGTTTCGGCCACAAAGCCCATGCCTGAGCGGGTGCCGCTGCTACCGGTCCAACTGACTGTGCATTCCATGAAAATGTTCCTTGATGACGGTGGTTAAGGTGCGCGCAAATGCTGCGCTTGGTATTTTGACAGGCTGTATTGGGCGGTCTGCAAAAACTCCTCCCACCCGAATCGCAGACCGTTAGAATGTTTTAATAGACACCGAATTCGATGCTTAATTTCGCATGACCCGTGTCGAACTGATGGAAAGAGAGCCCCCATGGACACCGTACTTTCGCACTTTACCGTGAGCGTGACCGAGCTCAAACGCAACTACGCCGGCATCTTGAAGCAGGCGGACCAGGGCCCGGTGGCCGTGCTCAACCACAACCGGCCAGAGGCGTATTTGCTGCCCGCCGTCCACTACGAGCAACTGATGGCGCACCTGGAAGACCTGGAAGACGCCAAGCTCGCGCATGAACGCGCGCAAGGGCCGTTTGTGGAAGTGACGCTGGATGACCTATAAGCTGCGTTTTCATGTGCTGGCGCTCAAGGAATGGCGCGCGCTGGACAACAGCATCCGGGAGCCGCTGAAGAAAAAGCTGGTCGAGCGCCTGTGCGAGCCCCGGGTGCCCGCCGCGGCGCTGCACGGCATGCCAGACTGCTACAAAATCAAGCTGCACAGCCTGGCCTACCGCCTGGTGTACCGTGTGGACGTCCAAGAGGTTTTTGTCACCGTGATTGCCACCGGCAAGCGCGACAAAACCCAGGTATATGGCACCGCCTTGAAGCGCCTTTAAACGCCTTTAAGCGCCTGTAGAAACCCTCCATAACGAACCACTACCGAATTTTTCTGCACACCCAATGGCTACCAAAAAACCCACTTCGCCCGCGCTTCAAACAACCGCCCTGTCCCCCGCCGACTACCTGATCAAGATCCTGAACGCCAAGGTCTACGAGGTGGCCAACGAGTCGGACTTGGAGGTCGCCGTCAATTTGAGCCAGCGCATTCACAACACGGTGTTGCTCAAGCGCGAGGACCAGCAACCGGTGCGCAGCTTCAAGCTGCGCGGGGCCTACAACAAGATGGCGCACCTGAGCGCGGCGCAGCTCAGAAAGGGCGTGATTTGTGCGTCTGCCGGCAACCACGCCCAAGGCGTGGCGCTGAGCGCCCGGCGCCTGGGTGCGCGCGCGCTGATCGTGATGCCCACCACCACGCCGCAACTCAAGATTGATGCGGTGCGCGGCTTTGGTGGCGAGGTGGTGCTGTTTGGCGACAGCTATACCGACGCGTACAACCACGCGCTTACCCTGGAGAAAAAGCGGGGTCTGACCTTTGTGCACCCGTTTGACGACCCGGACGTGATTGCTGGCCAGGGCACCGTGGCGATGGAGATCTTGCGCCAGCACCCCGGGCGCCTGGACGCGGTGTTTGTGGCCATTGGCGGCGGCGGTCTGGTCAGCGGCGTGGCCAATTACATCAAGGCGGTGCGCCCCGAGGTGAAGGTGATCGGCGTGCAGATGAACGATTCCGACGCCATGATGCAGTCGGTAGCCGCTAAAGATCGCCTGACATTGGCCGACGTGGGCCTGTTCTCGGACGGCACGGCGGTGAAGCTGGTGGGCGAAGAAACCTTTCGCGTGGCCAGCGAGCTGGTCGATGAGTTCATGACCGTGGACACCGACGCGGTGTGCGCGGCCATCAAGGACATTTTTGTCGACACGCGCTCCATCGTTGAGCCCGCAGGTGCCTTGGCGGTGGCGGCCATCAAGCAGTATGCGGCCAAGCACAAAGCCAAAGGCCAGACCTATGCCGCGATTTTGTGCGGCGCCAATATGAACTTTGACCGCTTGCGCTTTGTGGCCGAACGCGCCGAGGTGGGCGAGGAGCGCGAGGCGCTGTTTGCGGTGACCATTCCGGAAGAACGCGGCAGCTTCAAGCGCTTTTGCGCGCTGATTGGCGAGCTACCGGGTGGCCCGCGCAATGTGACCGAGTTCAACTACCGCATGAGCGACGCCGCCCAAGCCCATGTGTTTGTCGGCCTGACTACGCAGGGCGCGGGCGAATCGACCAAGATTGCCAAAAGCTTTGGCAAACACGGCTTTACCAGCCTGGACCTGACCCACGACGAGTTGGCCAAAGAGCACATTCGCCACATGGTGGGCGGCCACTCCAGCCTGGCGCAAGACGAGCGCATCCTGCGCTTTATCTTCCCGGAGCGCCCGGGCGCGCTAATGAAGTTTTTGAGCATGATGCGCCCGGGCTGGAACATCAGCCTGTTCCACTACCGCAACCAGGGCGCAGACTACGGCCGCATTTTGGTGGGCCTGCAGGTACCTAAAGCGGACAACAAGGCCTTTGCCCAGTTTTTGCTGGACCTGGGCTATCCCTATGTGGAAGAGACCGACAACCCGGTGTACCGCTTGTTCTTGCAAAACCCGGCGCCCGCCGCACTGGCCGTGCCCAAGAGCGCCGCAAAGCGCTGACCCGCCATGGCTGTAACCCTGGACGGAAAACTGGTGGTGGCAATCTCCAGCCGCGCGCTGTTTGACTTTGAGGAAGAAAACCAGCTCTTCGAACAAGGCGACGACCGCGCCTACATGCGCCTGCAGCTCGAGCGCCTGGACGTACCGGCCA
The DNA here is from genome assembly GCA_947464995.1 of Comamonadaceae bacterium. Classification (GTDB taxonomy): domain Bacteria; phylum Pseudomonadota; class Gammaproteobacteria; order Burkholderiales; family Burkholderiaceae_C; genus Allorhodoferax. Next base: position 3,322 of record CANHZG010000187.1, read on the forward strand.
AACCGGGCGTGGCGTTTTCGCTGGTGAAAAAGCTGCTGGCCTTTAACACCGAGGCCTCGCAGCGGGTGGAGGTAGTGATCTTGTCGCGCAACGACCCGGTGAGCGGCCTGCGCGTGATGCGCTCGGCGGCGCACTACGCGCTACCCATCATCCGCTGCACGTTTACGCGCGGCGAGGCGCCGTGGCGCTATTTGAAGCCGCTCAAGGCCAATTTGTTTTTAAGCACCCATCTCAGCGACGTGCGCAGTGCGCTGGACGCCGGTGTGCCCGCCGCACAGGTATATCCGCAGTCGGCCCATGCCAGCAGCGCACATCCGTTTGAGGTGCGCATTGCGTTTGACGGCGACGCGGTGCTGTTCAGCGACGAAGCCGAACGCGTGTTTCAAGACCAGGGCCTCAACGCTTTTCAGCAGCATGAACACGACAAAGCTGCCTTGCCCTTGCCCGACGGCCCGTTCAAGCCGCTCTTGGTGGCGCTTAACGCCTTGCAACAGGCCGCGCAGCCGCAGATGCGCATCCGCACCGCGCTGGTCACCGCACGCAGCGCCCCGGCGCACGAGCGCGCCATCCGCACCTTAATGGACTGGAACATCGAGGTGGACGAAGCCATGTTTTTGGGCGGGCTGGACAAGGGCGCGTTTTTGCGCGAATTTGAGCCCGACTTCTTTTTTGACGACCAGACCGGGCACATTGAGTCCGCCGCCCGCCACGTGCCCTCGGGCCATGTAGCCAGCGGCGTACGCAACTAAGCCCCGTCCTTTGAAAGCATGAAAACGCCATGACGACACCGAGCACGGCAGCGCCAAACTCCGGCATCTGGAGCCGCGCCGCACACCAGGCACGCCGCGTCTGGGCGCTGTCCAAGCCCTACTACTTCTCTGACGAAAAATGGGCTGCACGCGGCTTGCTGGCGGCCATCGTGACGCTGAACCTGGCGCTGGTCTACATGGCGGTGCTGTTCAACGACTGGAACAAGCTGTTTTACGATTCGCTACAAGACAAAAATCAAGCGGTTTTTTGGACACAGCTGGGGCGCTTTAGCTACCTGGCGTTTGCCTTTATCGTGATTGCGGTCTACAAGTTTTACCTGACGCAACTGATGGAGATGCGCTGGCGCAAATGGATGACACGCACCACCTTGCAGCGCTGGCTGTCGCACCAGGCCTTTTACCGCATGGAGCTCGCACGCTTTGGCGGTAGTAACCCGGCGCTGGGTGGCACGCCCGACAACCCGGACCAGCGGATTGCCGAAGACATCAACCAGTTCACCTCGCTCACTTTGGGCTTAAGCATGGGCTTGCTGAACTCGGTGGTAACACTGGCCAGTTTTGTCGGCATTTTGTGGGGCCTGTCGGGCGGTTTTGCCTTCCATCTGGGGGGCAGTGAATACAACATTCCCGGCTTTATGGTCTGGATGGCGCTGTTGTACTGCGCCGTGGGCAGTTGGATCACCCAGCGCATTGGGCGGCCGCAAATCCCGCTGAACTTTGCCCAGCAGCGGGTGGAGGCCGACTTTCGCCACCACATGATCCGGGTGCGCGAATACAGCGAATCGATTGCCCTGGACGGTGGCCAGGGCGTGGAGCGCGCGCACCTCGAAGGCCGCTTTGGCGCGGTGCTGGACAACTACTTGCGGCTCATCAAAGCGCAAAAGAATTTGGTCTGGTTTACCAGCTTTTTTGGCCAGGCGGCGGTGGTGTTTCCGTTTGTGGTGGCCGCACCCCGCTTTTTCAGCGGCGCGATTCAGCTCGGTGAGTTGATGCAGATATCGAGCGCCTTTGGCCAGGTGCAGGGGGCCTTGAGCTGGTTTGTGGATAGCTACCCGAGTCTGGCGACCTGGCGCGCCACTACCGACCGGCTTACCAGTTTCGAGGCTTCACTGGCGCAGATGCAAGCTCCCACTGGCCCCGCACTACCTGACACCAGCGCCACAGAGCCCACCGCACTGCGCGCCCAGAACCTGCAAGTCGCCCTGACCAACGGCGTGGCGCTGCTGGCGCACGCCACGCTGGTGGCGCACGCCGGGGAGCGCGTGCTGCTGCAAGGACCGTCGGGTGCGGGCAAGAGCACGCTGTTCCGGGCGCTGGCGGGCATTTGGCCTTTCGCCAGCGGCAAGGTGGCGCGCCCCGCAGACGCGATGTTTATCCCGCAACGCCCGTACTTCCCCAACGGCCCGCTGCGCGACGCACTGGCCTACCCCGACCTACCCACGCGCTACAGCGAGGCGCAACTGCGCCAAGCGCTGACCGATGCGCTGCTGCCCGAC
>CANHZG010000188.1 GCA_947464995.1 Comamonadaceae bacterium
CCAGCGTCTGGCGGTCACCCGCAAGCAAACCACTGAAGGCGACGTCATTCGTCACACTCCGCCCGCCGTGGGTGAGTTGGACGTCCAAAGCGGGCAGTACATGGAGCCAGCCCGACCGCTGCCCATCCTGGCCCAGTGCGATGTTTTGGTCGTGGGTGCCGGGCCGGCAGGCCTGTCGGCGGCGCTGGCGGCCAAGCGGGCTGGGGCCGACACCATCATTCTGGAGCGCTTCGGCTGCTTTGGCGGCGTCATTACCACCGTCGGCATGGAAACCCTGGCCTGGTACCGCTACGAAGGCACGGTCGAAGGCGAAGGCATTGGTATTGAGATGGAGCGCATTGCGGCGCAAATGGGCGGCTCTATCAAGTGGCCGTACAACGACAGCCAGTGTCTGGACGCCGACTTCTTCAAGGTGGTGGCCGACCGACTGATTACCGAGGCCGGCGTGCGGCCCATTCTGCATTGCATGGCCGTGGACGTGATTTTTGAACAAGGCAGCAATCGCCTCCAGGGCATCATCACCGAGAGCAAGTCGGGCCGCCAGGTGGTGCTGGCCAAGCGCATCATCGACTGCACGGGTGACGCCGATATTGCGCACCTGGCAGGTGCCAGCTACCGCAAAACGCCCAAAGACAAAATGCTGGGCGTCACCACGGTGTTCAACGCCAGTGGCGTGGACAAGCAAAAGTTTTTGCAATACACCGAAGACCGGCCTGCCACCTATGCCGACTGGAGCCGTACCTGGGAGCAAGAAACCACGGGCAAAGAGGACGTGCTGCGCAGCCCCTACTTGGACAAAGAGTTCGACACCGCCCGTGAAATGGGTGTGATTCCCGCGAACACCACCAATCTAGGCGGTTCGTGGTCCGCCCTGACCGAGGCGGGCGAGGCCACCAACTTGAATCTGGCGCACATGAGCGGCATTGATTGCACCGATGTAATGGACCTGACCAAGGCCGAAATGCAAGGCCGCCAGGAAGCCTTGTACGCGTTGATGGCGCTCAAGAAAGTGGTACCGGGCTTTGAGAACGCCAAGCTGCGTAACTTTGGCATGACGCTGGGTGGGCGCGACTCGCGCAAGATCATCGGCCGCTACAACCTGAGCAGCGAAGACGTGCGCAACGAAGCCAAATTTGACGACTCCGTTGGCATATTTCCCGAGTTCATTGACGGCTACAACGTGCTCATTCTCCCAACTACAGGCCGCTACTTTGAAGTGCCTTACGGTTGCATGGTGCCACTGGAAGTAGACAACCTTCTGGTGGCTGGGCGCTGCGTGGCGGGCGACATGGTGTCTCACGCCGCCATGCGCAACATGATGGCCTGCACCGTGACCGGTCAGGGCGCGGGCGTTGCTGCTGCGGTGTCGCTGCAACAAGGCCAATCTACTGCGGATGTGGATTTGAGGCCCGTTCAGGCCGAACTCGAACGCCAAGGCGTGCGTTTGCACTGACTTCCCTTGCCGAAAGCACCTACCACCCACCTGCGAAAGTCTGGGTGTGGTGATGTGCTAAGACGGATCTGCCGTGGCACCCTTGACTGCGCATGGGCAACTCGCGGGCCTGGCGCAAAGGCCTGCTGGCCTTGACGCTACTGCGCCGGGACGCCAGCGCCCGCCAGGTTGGGCAGTGCGGTGGACAGCTCTGGCAACCACGCAATCAGCAAAGTTCCCAGAAAAATGGCGCCCAACGCCGGTATTACCGACGCCGCCACGTAGCGGATGGGTTTGCCGAACATGGCTGAGGCAAAGAAAATATTCAGTCCTGCCGGGGGGCATAAAAAGCCCATTTCCATGGCTGCCAAGAAAATAATGCCAAAGTGCACCGGCCCAATGCCGTAACTTTGTGCCACTGGCAGCAGCAGGGGAACGAGGACCACGATGGCTGCAAATATTTCCATCAGAGCGCCGGCCAACAACAAGAACACGGTCAAGGCCACCAGGAACACCCAGCGGTTGGATATCCAACTTTGCACCGCCTCAATGGCCGCGTCGGGAATACCGGCGTCAATCAAAAAATTAGTGAGCGCCAGCGCCATACCCAATATCAGCAGCACCCCACCAATGATTTGGGCTGCCTCACTCAGGCATTTGACCAGCAAGCGCAAGGGCAACTCGCGGTGCGCAAGCGCCTGGGTTAGCACGGCGTAGGCCGCAGTCAGGGCAGCACTTTCCATGGGCGTGGCCAGGCCGCTGGCCAAGGAGCCGATGGCCACCAAAGGCGCCAGTATTTCCCATTTGGCGTTCCAAGCCACGGTGGCCAGTGAGGCCGTTAGCGCGCTCGTAGCCGACTGCGCTGGGGGCGTGCTGCTGCGCAAAAATCCGCCAAAGAACAGCAGGCAAGCCACCATCACCAGCGCCGGTGCAATGCCTGCGAGAAACATGGTGGCAATGGGTACGCGGGCGATGATGGCGTACATGATCAAGGGCACAGACGGCGCCAGCAACACCCCCAATGCACTGGCGCTGGTGACCAGGCCAATGCCCTTGTTTTCAGGGTAGCCTGTGTTACGCAATAGCGGCAGCATGAGGCCGCCCAGCGCCAGGATGGTCACGCCACTGCCACCCGTAAACGCCGTCAAGAAAGAGCAAAGCACCGCCACCGCCACCACCGTGCCGCGCACGCCGCCTCCCAAGAGCACCACAAACAAATCTCCCAACCGCTGCGCCGCACCGGTGCGCGCAAACACAAGTCCGGCCAAAGTAAACAAAGGCAGCGCGGGGAGCGAGGGGTTGACCGTGATTTGGTAATGCGACAAGGCCACCGACGCCAGGGGCATGCCCTCGCTCCAAAAAAGTGCCAGGGCCAGGCCACCCAAGACGGTAAAAATCGGTGCGCCGGCCACCAGCGCCGCGCCCACTAGTGCCAAGGCAGGCCACACCGGCACCGACGTACCGTCGAACTGCCAGGCCAGCAGAAAGCCGACCAAAGGTGCACCCACTGCAAGTGCCCCACGCGCAGAGGTGGCCCCCGCGCAGCGCAGGCCCAATTTGTAGCCCACTAGGGCAAAGCCCATGGGCATGGCGGCTTGCAGACACCACACCGGTAAGCCATAGGCCAGTGTGTGGGCGGCATCGCGCTCGCTTTGCACAAAGCGCCAACTCGCATATGCCAACAACCCGCACACCGCAGCAGCCAGCCATTGGGCCGCGTGCCAAGTCCGGGTTTGCTGTGTGTTGGTGCCATTAGCGCCGCCCCTGCCGCCTGCACCAAAAGACGTCAGGTGGCCATGGCGCTCGGCAGCCAAAGCGCCGAACATGGCAAGCACCAGACCCAGGTGTTGAACGAGCACCGGCGCGTTCTCAATGCCGCTGCCCAACATGGGTCGCATCAGGATCTCGACCAAGGGGATGGTCATCATCAGCGCCAATGCGAGGGCGCCGAGGTACGCGTCCCAGTTTGTGAGCCAGGATCGCATGGGGGTGATACCGGGCACGCCTATTTTCCTTTGCCTGCGCGGTAGTCCTTCAGGTGGGACAGCACCTCGTCAAAGGTTTCCGCCGGAACCATGGTGCCGCGGATACGCGGGTACAGCTTTTCTGCAAATTCATTCCATTCGCGCATTTGTTCTGCCGTAGGGCGGTTCACGGTCAGTCCGCGCTTTTTCATGGCGTCGACCGCCTCCTCCACTTCTTGCCGTGCCTTGGCGCGAATTTGAACGCCTGCTTTGTCGCTGGCGGCCCGCACGGCAGTTTGGGTCGCAGGGCTCATGTCATCCCACGACTTTTTCGTCACCACCAAAGCGCCCACGATCGGCGCCCAGTTGATCTCCAACATGTGAGGGGCCGAGGCGTAGATTTGCGTCGCCAGCGCGAAGTAGGGGGTGGACGGCACCACATTGATCATGCCCGTCTGAATGGCCGGCAATATGTCTGAGGTCTCCAGCGGCACCGGCGTGTAGCCCAGGTTTTTCATGATGGCTTGTTGGTCCGGTTCAGAGCCCCAGGCGAAAAACTTCATTTTTTTGTAGTCTTCGGGGCGAACCGCAGCCTCCTTGGAAAAAAAGCGAACCCAACCGGCATCGCCCCAGGCCAAGACCACAAAGCCCTTTTCCATAAACTTCTTTTCCATGCCTGCCCGCATTTTTTCGCGCACGTAATCGACCTCATCCCAGTTTCGAAACAGCAAGGGAATGACTTGCAAAGCCGCAATCGACGGCTCAATCTCGCGCAGCCCCACCACCGAAAGCAGCGCCCCTTGCAACTGCCCAATGCGCATGCGACGCGCCATTTCTGCTTCGCCGCCCTGGCTTCCGTCGGGATACACCAGGTATTTCGCGTTTTCGCCCTGCGCCGTGCGCCATGCCTCGCCAATGTCCATCAACTGGCGGTGGTACAAGGAATTTTTGGGTACCAGCGAGCCAATGCGAAATTGCTTGTCCGCCGCCAAGCTTGTGGTGCTGGCGCCGATGGCAAGTAGCGCAAAAAGCCAGCCAAGTAGCAGTCGGGCGGAGGGTGTTCCTGGGTACATAGGGTTGTTCGCTTCAGAAAAGATCGTCTGCCGTTTTTAAAAGCCATTGCGCCCGTTCACGCATCACTTCGTTGGCCAGCTCGCGGCGCAGGTCACTGGCCGCCACCGCCTTTTGCAGCAGGCGTTCAAACTCTGGACGCTGGCCTTGGGCCAGCGCAACGCTTTCCGCTTTTGCAACAAACGGGCCGGCGCTCATGCCAGCGCTGTCGGCAATAGCCGCGTCAAAAAACTCTGTGGCCTTGGCCAGTGAGCCGCCGGGAATTGCAGCCTCGAAACTTCCCATCAGGCTGGCCAGGCCCCCGTCACCATAGTGCGGGTCACGCTTCCAAGCCAGGCCCGCCAAACGGTAGGCCAAAGGCAAGTCGGCCACCGCATCGGGTACATCTTTAGATAGCGATATAAAGCCGCCCCACGAGGCTGCAGCCCAATAGGCCAGGCCCACTTGTTCACGCGGCAGCGCCGGCCATTGTTTTTGGTTGGGCAGCGCCAACTGTGCCGCAAAACCCGGCATCGAGAGCTCTAGCGCGGCCATTGCATGGCGGTGGGCTCTGAGGTACAGGCGCTTGGCACGCTCGTTCATACGATAGGCCGCATTAGCATCACTGGCGGCGAGCTTCTCCGCTTCAAACGCGACAAAGGCGAATGCATATTGGCTTAGCCCCGCGCACACAGACTCAGCGAGTTTGGTGTTGCCAGGGGATTCCTTGAGCAGTGATTCCGACAACTTTAAGTAGAATGCACTAGCCTCCCGCGCAAGCCCTGGGTCTTCTTCGACTGCCCGCCCTTGGCCCGCAAGTTCATTGCCCAGGCTTTGAACGATGAGGTAGCGCGGCGAACAGGCCGCCAAGGCCCCAGCCAGCAACGCAAGGGCAATTAGCTTAAAAAATTTTACAAAAGAGCCGATGATTTTTGTACCTATAGATGTAGAGGTGGTGGTCAATGAAATGCAGCCCTTGGTAAGGTTTCGGCTGCAATTTATTCCAGGTTCGTGAAATCGCCGTGACAGTTTCACGAAAAGATTGCTGCTTGGGCAAAGGCGTGTCCAAGGGGCTTACAG
>CANHZG010000189.1 GCA_947464995.1 Comamonadaceae bacterium
GAATCTTCTTTTCACGGACGCCACATTGCGCCGCAAATCATGGCCGATCTGGACGGCGCCAATTGGGGTCTCGAAGAATACGTGGCGCGTGGCGGCTACTCAGCGCTGTGCAAAATCCTGGGCACGGACGGCGGCGAGGGCCTGACGCAAGACCAGGTGATTGCCACGGTCAAGGAGTCGGGTTTGCGCGGGCGCGGTGGCGCCGGTTTCCCGACTGGGCTCAAGTGGAGCTTTATGCCGCGCCAGTTCCCCGGCCAAAAATACCTGGTCTGCAATTCGGACGAAGGCGAGCCCGGCACCTGCAAAGACCGCGACATCATGCAGTTCAACCCGCATTCGGTGATTGAAGGCATGGCGATTGCCGCTTTTGCCATGGGCATCAACGTGGGTTACAACTACATCCACGGCGAAATTTTCCAGACCTACGAGCGTTTCGAGGTAGCCTTGGAGCAAGCGCGCGCTGCGGGCTTTCTGGGCCAGGCCATCATGGGCAGCAAGTTCAACTTCCAGTTGCACGCCAGCCACGGCTTTGGCGCCTACATTTGCGGTGAAGAAACCGCCTTGCTGGAGTCGCTCGAAGGCAAAAAAGGCCAGCCCCGCTTCAAGCCCCCGTTTCCGGCCAGCTTCGGCCTCTACGGCAAGCCCACTACCATCAATAACACCGAAACTTTTGCGGCAGTCCCCTGGATCATTCGCAATGGCGGCGCAGCCTATCTGGCTTGTGGCAAGCCCAACAACGGCGGCACCAAAATTTTTTCTATCAGTGGCGACGTCGAGCGCCCGGGCAATTACGAAATTCCCATGGGCACGCCATTTTCCAAGCTGCTTGAACTTGCCGGTGGCGTGCGCACCGGGCGCCAGCTCAAGGCGGTGATTCCTGGCGGATCGTCGGCCCCGGTTTTGCCAGCGAGCGTGATGATGGACATCACCATGGATTACGACTCGATTGCCAAAGCCGGCTCCATGCTGGGTTCGGGTGCGGTGATCGTGATGGACGACTCGCGTTGCATGGTCAAAGCCTTGCAACGCCTGTCTTACTTTTATTCGCACGAATCCTGCGGCCAATGCACGCCCTGCCGCGAAGGCACGGGCTGGCTGTGGCGCATGGTCGACCGCATTGAAAACGGCCAGGGCCGCGCCAGCGACCTCGACATGCTCGATAGCGTGGCGGGCGACATCATGGGCCGTACTATTTGCGCCCTGGGTGATGCTGCAGCCATGCCCGTGCGCGGCATGCTTAAGCACTTCCGCGACGAATTTGTTTACCACGTAGAGCACAAGACCTGCGTGGTCGGCGCTTACGTTTGATCGGCATCACACCATGGTTGAAATCGAACTCGACGGCAAGAAGGTAGAGATTCTGGAAGGCAGCATGGTTATGCATGCGGCCGAGAAAGCGGGTACCTACATCCCCCATTTCTGTTACCACAAGAAGCTCAGCATCGCCGCCAATTGCCGCATGTGCCTGGTGGACATTGAAAAAGCCCCCAAGCCCATGCCTGCCTGCGCCACGCCGGTCACGCAGGGCATGGTGGTGCGCACCAAGACCGACAAGGCCATCAAGGCGCAGCAGTCGGTGATGGAGTTCTTGCTCATTAACCACCCGTTGGATTGCCCGATTTGCGACCAGGGCGGTGAATGCCAGTTGCAGGACTTAGCTGTTGGCTACGGCGCCTCTAACTCGCGCTACGCCGAAGAAAAACGCGTGGTCGCGGTTAAGGACGTTGGTCCGCTGATCAGCATGCAGGAAATGAGCCGCTGCATCCATTGCACCCGCTGTGTGCGCTTTGGCCAAGAAGTCGCAGGCGTCATGGAATTGGGAATGTCTAACCGGGGTGAGCATTCCGAGATCGAGACCTTTCTGGGTCAAACCATTGATTCCGAGCTCTCGGGCAACATGATCGACATTTGCCCGGTGGGCGCGCTCACCAGCAAGCCTTTTCGCTACAGCGCCCGCACCTGGGAACTTTCGCGCCGCAAGTCCATCAGCCCGCACGACTCCACTGGGTCCAATCTCATTGTCCAGGTGAAAAACCAGCAGGTTATGCGGGTAGTGCCGCTGGAAAACGAAGCGGTCAATGAATGCTGGATTGCCGACCGTGACCGTTTCTCGTATGAAGCGCTCAATTCCCCCGAGCGGCTGACTTCGCCCATGATCAAACATGGCGGTAAGTGGGTCGACGTGGACTGGCAAACGGCCTTGGAATACGTGGCCAATGGCCTCAAGCAAATCAAGAGTAACCATGGCGCAGATTCCATTGGTGCCTTGGTCAGCCCGCACAGTACGCTCGAAGAACTGCACCTCGCGGGCCAGTTGGTTCGCGGTATGGGCAGCGAAAACATCGATTACCGCCTGCGCAACGCTGATTTCACTTCGACCGATGGTGTGCGCTACCTTGGTCTGCCGATCGGCTCCTTGACCACTTTGCAGCGCGTGCTGGTGGTGGGGTCAAACTTGCGCAAAGACCACCCCTTGTTTGCCCAACGCATTCGCCAGGCCGTCAAGGCCGGTGGTGCGCTCAGCGTGCTCGGGGCAAGCGCCAGCGACTGGGCGATGCCAGTGGCTAACACAATGGTTTCTGTGGCCGCCGATTGGCTGGCCGATTTGCAAAGCGTGGCTAGCGCCCTAGCTGAACTGGCGCAACTGCCTTCGCCCTACGCGCAAGCCGCAACCCCCCGGGCCGTGGCGATTGCAAAGTCGCTGATGGGTGGCGAGCGCAAAGCGGTGTTGTTAGGCAACGCGGCGGCGCACCACAGCCAGGCAACGGCTTTGTTGTCGGTTGCCAACTGGATTGCACAACACACCGGAGCCACGGTGGGCTGTTTGACAGAGGCGGCCAACACGGTTGGCGCCCAGGTCGTTCGCGCCACACCAGGCGATGGCGGCCTGCACGCGGGCCATATGCTGGGTGGCGCGCTCAAAGCGGTGCTCTTGCTAAATAACGAGCCGGAATTCGACAGTACCCCTGGCGCTCAAGCTGTGGCCACCCTGGCGAAGGCCGAAATGGTAGTCAGCCTGAGCCCCTTTAAGGCCAACATCGGATGTGCAGACGTGTTGTTGCCGATCGCGCCGTTTAGCGAGACGTCGGGCACGTTTGTAAATGCCGAAGGGCGGGTACAAAGTTTCCACGCGGTGGTCAAGCCGTTGGGTGATGCGCGACCGGCCTGGAAAGTGCTGAGGGTCTTGGGCAACATGATGAAGGTCGACGGCTTTGAATTCGAGTCATCCCAAGACGTGCTAGCGGCGATTTTTGGTGGGGTGGCGCCGGAGTTTTTGCCGCAAGTGCGTTTGAACAACGCTTGCAGCGCGCCGTTTGCAGGGCCATTCAACGGCACTGAGCCTTGCGTTGGGCGGATTTACCAGCTCGATTCCCTAGTCCGACGGGCGACTTCCTTGCAAATGACGGCAGATGCCCGGGTTAGCTCGGTTGGCGTGTCAGAAGGAGCACGGGCATGATCGACTTGATCTTCAATGCCGGCTTGCATTTGTCATCACAGACCTGGTGGACGGTGGTTGCATGGCCGGTGCTTTGGACCTTGCTCAAGATCGTGGTTGTGTTGCTGCCACTGATGGGCGCAGTCGCTTACCTGACGCTGTGGGAGCGCAAGTTTCTGGGTTGGATGCAGGTGCGCATTGGCCCCAACCGGGTTGGCCCTTGGGGATTGTTGCAACCAATTGCCGACGCGCTCAAGCTGTTGACCAAAGAGATATTGGTGCCCGCTGCGGCCAACAAGGGCCTGTTTTTTATTGGTCCGATTTTGACCATCATGCCGGCGTTGGCTGCTTGGGCGGTGGTGCCGTTTGGCCCTGACGTGGCCTTGGCTAACGTCAACGCTGGCCTGCTTTTTGTCATGGCGATTACTTCTATGGAAGTTTATGGCGTGGTGATTGCGGGTTGGGCCTCCAACTCCAAATACGCGTTTTTGGGTGCGCTGCGCGCGTCTGCCCAGATGGTGAGCTACGAAATCGCCATGGGGTTTTGCCTGGTTATTGTTCTCATGATCACGGGCAGCATGAACATGACCGACATCGTCATGGCGCAGAGCAAGGGAGCGTTCGCGTCCCAGGGCCTCGGTGTCTTGTCCTGGAACTGGCTTCCCTTGCTGCCGATTTTTGTCGTGTACGTGATTTCTGGCATGGCCGAGACCAATCGCCACCCGTTTGATGTGGTCGAGGGCGAGGCCGAGATCGTGGCAGGCCACATGGTGGAATATTCCGGCATGTCATACGCCATGTTCTACCTGGCGGAATACGCGAACATGTGGCTGGTTTCCATTTTGGCCGCCATCATGTTCTTGGGGGGCTGGCTGTCACCGCTGGCAGCGCTGGACTGGATTCCGGGTGGCATCTGGCTGGGCATCAAAACATGCATGGTGGTCAGCTTCTTTATTTGGGTGCGCGCCACTTTCCCCCGGTTCCGCTATGACCAGATCATGCGTTTGGGCTGGAAAGTATTTATCCCCGTCACCCTGGTGTGGCTGGTGGTTGTTGGGGTCTGGATGCAGACGCCTCTGAATATCTGGAAGTAAGAGACCGACATGGCTTCAAAAAATGTGGCGTACAAGCCGCCAGCGTTTTCGCTGCGGGATTTTCTCTACAGTTTTTTGCTCGTGGAGTTGCTCAAGGGGCTGGCCCTGACGATGCGCTATGCGTTTCGCCCAAAGTTCACGGTGCAATTTCCTGAAGAAAAAACGCCTCTGTCGCCGCGTTTTCGTGGCCTACACGCCCTGCGCCGGTATGAGAACGGCGAAGAGCGATGCATTGCCTGCAAGTTGTGCGAAGCGGTTTGTCCGGCCATGGCGATAACGATCGAGTCGGACGTGCGCGACGACGGATCGCGCCGCACCACGCGCTATGACATTGACCTGACCAAATGCATTTTTTGCGGCTTTTGTGAAGAGAGCTGCCCGGTGGACTCGATTGTGGAAACGCACATCCTGGAATACCACGGCGAGAAGCGCGGCGACCTGTACTTCACCAAAGACATGCTGCTGGCCGTTGGCGACCGCTACGAGACCGAAATCGCAGCCGCCAAACAGGCCGACGCCAAGTACCGCTGAGCGGTCGCACGAAAGATTTTGAATATGAGTGTCACAACCGGTCTTTTTTACCTCTTCTCGGCGGTCTTGCTGTTTGCGGCCTTTCGCGTCATTACCGCCCGCAACCCGGTGCACGCGGCCTTGTTCCTAGTGCTGACGTTTTTCCAGGCATCCATGGTTTGGATGCTGCTTAAGGCCGAGTTCCTGTCGATCACTTTGGTACTGGTCTACGTGGGGGCGGTAATGGTGCTGTTCTTGTTCGTGGTGATGATGATGGACATCAACGTAGAGAACCTGCGGGTGGGTTTCTGGAACCACTTCCCCTTGGCCGCCGCAGTGGGGGTGGTCATCGCTCTGGAAATGGCGGCAGTGCTAATGGGTGGCTTTCGCGTCATTGACGACCCGAATGCTGTGCCAGACTTGCCCGGTGGCCTGTCGAATA
>CANHZG010000190.1 GCA_947464995.1 Comamonadaceae bacterium
AAGCTCAAAAGTTCCAGCTTTAAATTGGCGCGCCTGGTCTGTTTGTGCGCTGCGCTGGCGGCTGGTGCTGCATGGGCCGATGAATACAGCGATGTAGCGCAATTGACCCGGGACGGGAAGTTTTCCGATGCGCTGGCCAAGGCCGACAGCTTTTTGTCGGGCAAGCCACGTGACCCGCAAATGCGCTTTCTAAAAGGCATCGCGCAGCGCGATGCCGGCCGCACGGCCGATGCCATAAGCACTTTCACGCGCCTGACAGAAGACTTCCCCGAATTGCCCGAACCCTACAACAACCTGGGGGTTTTGTACGCTGACCAAAACCAGATCGACAAAGCACGGGGCGCTTTGGAGATGGCGATTCGCACCAATCCAAGTTATTCCACCGCCCATGAAAACTTGGGCGATGTGTACGCCAAACTCTCCAGCGCGGCTTACAGCAAAGCGCTGCAAATCGAAGGCAACAGCAACGCCGTCAGCCCCAAACTGGCGCTGATACGGCAAATTTTGGCGCCCAACCTCTCCAAGGCAGCCGCCATCGCTCCGGTTGCACCTATCAAAGGCGTAGCACCAGTGCCACCGGTTGCCCCTGCGCCGCCCGTTGCGGCACCAGAAGCACCAACAAAAGCCGTCGCCCAGCAGCCAAAACCAGCACCGGAATCCGCCACCGCTTCTGCAGCCGCGCCCAAGCCTGCGCTTGACACCGCAGCGGTTAAAGAAGCAGAAGCGGCAGTGCAAAACTGGGTGAGCGCCTGGTCGGCCAAAGACGTCAAGACCTACCTTGCTGCCTACGCCAAAGAGTTCACGCCTGCGGGCAAGCTCAGCCGCAGCGAGTGGGAAAGCGAGCGGCGAGGTCGCATTGAGGGCAAGGCGAAAATCTCCGTGCGCATTGAAGGCCTGCAAATCGTCGTAAGTGGTGGCAAAGCAACGGCCAAATTTCGCCAGGACTACCGTGCCAACGGCATTGCCATTTCCAGTCGCAAGACGCTGGAAATGGTGAGGCACGGCGACGGCTGGAAAATCGTTCGCGAGTCGGTCGGTGCGTAAAGCGCTACGGCCCCACGCCTTGCAGTCGACACCACGAGGGCATGGGGCACTACGACGCGCTGCGGTCGCATGGGGGCTGCTGGCCGCGTTGCTCGCTACCCCATCCTTGGGCGAGGCCAAGGCGCCAGCGACAACACAGGGTCTGAGCGTGGCGGATGGTCAGTCTGAAGCCCGCCTGCTCGACATTTACCTGCTGATGGCCCAAGGCGACAGCCGTGACGCATTGACCAAGGCCGAAAAATTGGTTCGCGACCAACCCAATTTTCAGCTGGCCCAATTGGTATACGGTGACTTGCTGGCAGCGCGCACCCGCACCCTGCAATCCTTGGGTGATATTCCAGAGGCTTCAGCACGTGGCGGCGCAACGGCACTGCTGGACCTCAAAGAGGAGTCGCTGCGGCGCGTAACCGCACTTAACGACCGACCGCCACCAGGAACCGTTCCTTCCCAGTTTTTAAAGATCGCGCCCCAAACGCGCCACGCGATTGCCATTGATGCATCGCGCTCCCGTCTGTACTTGTTTGAAAACACCGCCTCGGGCTTGCAACTCAAAAGTGACTACTACGTGTCCGTTGGCAAAGCGGGAACCCTCAAGAACCAGGAAGGCGATCAGCGCACACCGCTGGGGGTTTACTTTATTACCAGCAATTTAGACACCAAGGCGCTCAATGATTTTTACGGCGCTGGTGCCCTGCCCCTGAACTACCCAAATATGCTGGACCAACGGCGCGGCAAGTCTGGCAGCGGCATCTGGTTGCACGGCACACCGCCCCACCAATATTCCCGGGCGCCCCGATCGACCGACGGCTGTCTGGTCTTGTCCAATCCGGACCTGCTGGCCATCATCCATAGCATCGCAGTTCGCAACACGCCGGTGGTAGTGGCCGCACAACTCGTCTGGAAACCGGTCAGCCAGCTTGAAGACCCGGCGCGCTCTTTTCAATCGACCCTGAATGCCTGGCGCAGCAGCAAAGTCTCGGGTGACGTAAAGAAAATGCTGGCCTTTTATACGCCTGATTTTTCTAGCGCAGGCAAGTCGCTGGAGCAGTACACGCCTTTGCTGAAATCCGAATCGAAGGCCTTAAAGGGGCGGGACCTGGAACTCAAAGACCTGTCCTATTTGCAATGGAACGATTCGGCCGAGACCATGGTGGTGAGTTTTGGTGAGGTCGCCAAGGGACAGCGCACCGGCACCCACAAACGCCAGTATTGGATTCGCTCCAATAAAGAGTGGAAGATTTTTTTTGAAGGAGTGCATTGATGTATTTAAGTAACGCCGCATGGGCGCGCTGGGGTGCTCTGTTGCTGTGGGCAGGCGGCATGGTGGCAATGCCAGCCGCCCAGGCCGAATCCGCACCCCGGGTGAAAGTACAAACCAGTCAAGGCGATTTTGTACTGGAGTTGCAGCCAGATAAAGCGCCAAAAACCGTAGACAATTTCCTGCGCTACGTGGCTGACAAACACTATGACGGTACCGTTTTTCACCGCGTGATCGATGGTTTTATGGTGCAAGGCGGCGGATTCACCGCCAACATGACGCAAAAACCAACACGCAGCCCCATCGCGCTGGAGGCCAGCAACGGCCTCAAAAATGACCGAGGTACCATTGCAATGGCGCGCACCGGAAACCCGAATTCGGCGACTTCGCAGTTTTTCATCAATGTGGCCAATAACGACGGTCTCAATGCGCCGCAACCCGATGGCTATGGCTACGCCGTGTTTGGCAAAGTGGTCACCGGCATGGAAACCATCGACAAAATCCGAACCGTCGCCGTGGGCAACCAAGGCGGCTTTCAAAACGTTCCCTTGACACCCGTCATCATCAACGCCATCAACCTGGTCAAACTACCATGAGCAACCCCAAAGTCGAACTTCATATTGCTAATTACGGCGTCATTACGGTCGAACTTGACCAAGAAAATGCCCCCTTATCGACGGCCAATTTTTTGCAGTACGTCAGCGATGGCCACTATGACAACACCATCTTTCACCGCGTGATTCCCGGCTTTATGGTCCAAGGCGGGGGTATGGAGCCGGGCATGGGCCAGAAAAAGACGGCAAAACCCATTGAAAACGAAGCCACTAACGGCTTGAAAAATGAGCCCTACACCTTGGCCATGGCACGTACCAGCGACCCGCATTCGGCCACTGCCCAGTTTTTCATCAATATAGCCGACAACGCCTTCCTCAACCATACAGCGCCTTCGTCGCAAGGCTGGGGCTACGCGGTCTTTGGCAAAGTGGTCGATGGCAAAGACGTGGTAGACAAAATCAAGGGCGTTGAAACCGGTCGCCAAGGCTTTCATGATGATGTGCCCAAAGCCGACATCGTGATCAGCAAGGCGGTTGCGATCTAGGCCCTTGTACGCCGGTCCGGTGGACGACATGGAACTGATTGCCCCACCGCACTGGCATTGT
This sequence comes from Comamonadaceae bacterium, assembly GCA_947464995.1. Taxonomy (GTDB): domain Bacteria; phylum Pseudomonadota; class Gammaproteobacteria; order Burkholderiales; family Burkholderiaceae_C; genus Allorhodoferax. The sequence continues at coordinate 3,463 of CANHZG010000190.1, forward strand.
GTTGACTTTATTTCGGACTTGCATCTGGATGCGCAAGCGCCGCTAACCCTGGAGTCCCTGCGCTGCTACTTGCAATCCACGCCAGCTCAGGCCGTGTGCGTGTTGGGCGATTTGTTTGATGTTTGGGTCGGCGACGACGCGCTCGGCGGCGGCAGTGGATTTGAAGCTACGGTGGCCGACCTGTTTTTCCAAGAGTCCAAGCGCATGGACGTCTTTATCATGTGCGGGAACCGCGATTTTCTGATGGGCCCGGACCTGATGGTGGCCTGTGGCGCGCAGCGGCTTTCGGACCCCTGCGTTTTGGTAGCGGGAACGCAGCGCCTCCTACTCACCCATGGCGATGCGCTGTGTCTGGCGGACACCGACTATCTTGCCTTTCGCCAGCGCGTGCGTGGCGAACCTTGGCAAACTGAATTTCTGGCCCAGACTTTGGTGCAGCGCCAGGAAGCGGCCCGTGCACTGCGCGCTCAGAGCGAAGCGAAAAAGCAGCAACAGGCGCAGTCCCATATGCAATGGATAGACCTCGATTCGCAAGCCTGCCTAGCAGCTTTGGCGCACGCCAAGGCAAACCACATGGTCCATGGCCATACCCACCAACCGGCCCAGCACGATCTAGGAGGCGGCCACACACGGTGGGTGCTAAGCGACTGGGACCTGCATGTGACGCCACCGCGCGCTCAAGTGCTGCGGCTGTCGGTCGACGCCGGGGCGCTTGAGCGCATCGATCTGCTTGCCACCGCCACTATCCCCTGAGCGCCCGTTTTGCGGCTCTATCCAGCCACGGACCTGGGTGCTATCGCTTGAGCAGCGCCCTCAGGCAGTTTTGCAAGCGACGTGCGTCCTCTGGGGCATAGGGCGCGGACAGCGCAATTGCCACATCGTGACCCCAGGTCTGGGCCGGTGGCGGGTCGTTGCGCCGCGTCAACAGTTGTAACTGCATCGCCCGCCGTGCATCCAGGTGCTCGGCCGGGGTAGGCACTTCGGCTGCCATTTCTAGCCGCAGCACCGCCTCGGCTGGGGTGGTGCGGTGAGAAGGCAGCGAGCCACTCAGTGCACTGGTCCAGGCGTTGCGGGTCGCGGCATTGACCTGGTTTCCCAACTCCTGCACGCTGGGCAAGGCTGCACCGTCGCGGTTTTGCCAGGCACCCATCAAGTGGGTGAGCGCCTCGCCATGGGCTTGCGCTGCCAATTTGCGCAGCGCCATTTGGGCACTTTCTAGCGCCTCGCGCTGGGCACGAAAGGCGGCGTCGCCCAATCGTGGGGGCGCAGTGCGTGGATCAAAACGCTCACCGCGGGCGTCACCCGCGCCAAAACTGCGGCCTTCGCCACGCACATCTGGTCGGGGACGGCCGTCCATTCCAGGTCGCGCGTCACGCCCGCCACGTCCGGCGTCCTTGCGGTCACCCCATTTGCCCGGGCGGCCTGTGTCCGCTGCCGGCGCGTCGCGCTTCATGCCGGGGCGATCGTCGCCACGCATGGCCACGACGCGCTTGGGCGCCGGTTTGGGCGCGGGCACTTCGGCGACCACGGCGATGTCCGTTGGCGATGCAGCGGGTCCCGGTTCGCCGGTATCGATGGTTGGATCGGTCTGCCCGCCGGGCTGCGCGCTAGTGCCTTCCCCCGCAGCGCCTTCGGCTGGCGTGCTTTCGGCCACAGCGGCTTCCACTGACGCCACACCGGCCTGGGCCACCGCATCGGCAACCGCCTGGACCTGCGCTTCCTGGGCACCGGCAGCTGTCACATGGGCTTGGGCCTGGGCTTGTCCTTGCAACGCCGCCTCCAGTGCGGCAATCGAACTGCGAATAAGCTGGGCGTCGCCACCAGCGTTTGCCGCTTGCAGCGCCTTGGCGGCGTCCAAGACCACACGGTCGCGCTGGCCGAGCGAGGCTTCGGCCTTCTCACGCTCCAGGGTTTTGCGGTTAAACGCATCATCAATCGGTTTGCGGAAGGCGTCCCACAACTTTTGCTCCTGGCGGCGGTCAATCGG
>CANHZG010000191.1 GCA_947464995.1 Comamonadaceae bacterium
CCTTGTGGATTTCTCCCAGTGCGATTTCCAGCTCAAACAGCTGGTCGTTGCGCGCTTCGTCAACCCGTGGCGCCTGGCTGGTGGGGCCGATGAACATGCCACTGAACAGGTAGCTCAGCGAGGGGTGGTTGTGCCAGTACAGGAGCAAACTGGCCAGGAGCGTGGGGCGGCGCAAAAACGGGCTGTCGGCGGGTGTGGCGCCGCCCATGACCACGTGGTTGCCCCCGCCCGTGCCGGTGTGGCGGCCATCGGTCATAAACTTTTCTGCCGACAGGCGGGTTTCAAACGCGGCCTGGTACAAAAACTCGGTGTGTTCCACCACCTCGGCCCAGCTATGGGCGGGGTGGATGTTGACCTCAATGACGCCCGGGTCGGGCGTGACTTGCAAGAGCTTGAGGCGCGGGTCGCGCGGCGGCGGGTAGCCTTCCATCACGATTTTGACGCCCAGTTCACGCGCCGTGGCCTCCACGGCGGCCACCAGGTCCAGGTAGTCCTCTAGGCGCGGCAGCGGCGGCATAAACACATAGAGCACGCCACTTGCGCTGCCCTTTTCTTCTGCCTGCGGGCCATTGGCGCGGCGCGGGTCGCGCACTTCCACGCACACGGCGGTGCGCACCTGGCTGGGGTCGGACTTGAACTTTTCAGGCGCTTGAGGGGCGGCTACGGCAGCCACGTTACGGGCTTGCAAAGCCGGTGTGACCACCGTCGGCTTCAAGGCGCTGCGCGGAGCGAACGGGTCTTGCTCAATGAGCTGGGGCCGGTCGGTGGGTGCAATCCACGGCAAGGAATCCAGAGGCAAACGCCAGCCCATGGGCGAGTCGCCGGGCATCAGATACAGGCGCTCGTCGCGCACAAACCAGCGGCCACTTTGCCATTGCGGCGCTTTGGCGCCTGCCACCACGGCTTGCGCCGGATCGGCTTCATAAGGCCGCAGGGGCAGGATGTAGCCCACTTCGGCCTGCAGCCCTTGCGAGAACACGCGGCGCAGGCGCACGCGCTCCAGTTCATCGTCCAAGCGCGCGTCAAACGGGTCCACATTGACCGGCAGGCGGCGCTCGCGCCACAGGTAGTACCAGGCGTCTTCATGGCCGGGCAGGATGTGGTCTTGGGGCACCGCCAAGCGCGCGGCCAGGGTGTCGATAAAGCGGCGCGCGTCGGCGGCGGTGTAGGCGCTGGCTTCGCGTTCGTCGGCGAACAGCGCCGGGTCTTGCCAGCAAGGCTGGCCGTCGGCGCGCCAGTAAATGCTCAGCGCCCAGCGCGGCAGTTGTTCGCCGGGGTACCACTTGCCCTGGCCAAAGTGCAAAAAGCCGCCTTGGCCGTACTGCGCGCGCAGCTTGTGCACCAACTCGGTGGCCAGGCCGCGCTTGGTCGGGCCCAGGGCGTCGGTGCTCCACTCAGCAGCGTCGCGGTCGTTCACCGCCACAAAGGTGGGTTCGCCGCCCATGGTCAGGCGCACATCACCGGCCAAAAGTTTTTTGTCCACCTGCTCGCCCAGGGCCAGCACCGACGCCCATTGCTCGTCGCTGTAGGGGCGGGTTACGCGCGCAGACTCGTGGATGCGGGTGACCGACATCTGATGGTGGAAAGTGACTTCGGCCTCGTCCATGAGGCCCTCAATGGGCGCTGCGGCCGAGGGCGCTGGCGTGCAGGCCAGCGGAATATGGCCTTCCCCGGCCAGCAGGCCCGAGGTAGGGTCCAGGCCGATCCAGCCTGCGCCGGGCAAATACACCTCGCACCAGGCGTGCAGGTCGGTGAAATCGACCTCGGTACCGCTGGGGCCGTCAAGCGACTTGACGTCGGGCGTGAGCTGAATCAGGTAGCCCGAGACAAAGCGCGCCGCCAGCCCCATGTGGCGAAACAGCTGCACCAGCAGCCAAGCCGAATCGCGGCACGAGCCGCTGCGCAAGGTGAGGGTTTCTTCGGGCGTTTGCACCCCAGGCTCCATGCGGATGAGGTAGCGGATGTCCTGGTGCAAGCGCTGGTTGGTTTGGACCAAGAAGTCGATGCTGCGCTGGCGCTTGCGATCCAAACCGGCCAGGTATTTTTTGAAATGGAGCGCCCGTGGCAGCTTGACCAGGTACGACTGCAACTCGTCTTGCAAGGCCTCGCTGTATTTGAAGGGCACCTCTTTGGCCGAGGGCTCGACAAAGAAGTCAAACGGGTTAAACACCGCCATCTCGGTCACCAGGTCGACCGTGACCTTGAACTCGGTGGTCTTCTTGGGGAACACCAGGCGCGCCTGGTAGTTGGCAAACGGGTCTTGCTGCCAGTTGATGAAATGCTCGGCCGGCTCGATGCGCAGGCTGTACGACAGGATGCGGCTGCGCGCGTGCGGCGCCGGGCGCAGGCGAACCACCTGGGGCCCGAGCTGCACCGGGCGGTCGTAGGTGTAATGGGTGACGTGGTGCAGGGCTACGTGGATGGACATGGTGACAAGTTATGCAGTCGTTGGCAAAGGCGGTGGGCGCTGACGCAGCAGCAATCGGGCAGAAGGCACCAAGGCCTGAATGCCTGGCGGCTGCCTTCGCTCAAGCAAGAGGCAGGCCACACGGCAACCGTTTAGCGCCCCAATTCGGTGCGCACGGCGCCATTGCCTCAGTGGCTTTCGACCCAGTTCTCCAAACGCAGGGCCGGGTAATGGGCAAAGTCGGCCTCGTTGTTGGTCACTAGGGTGACCTGCAGGGCCAGGGCGTGCGATGCAATCAGCTTGTCCAGTGCGTCGCGGCTGCGGTCTTTGAACGCTGCACGAATGGGACCATAGGCACGAGCGGCTTTGGCCTCAAAGGGCGCTACCAAAATGTCCTCTAACAAGCTGTCCAATGCCAAGCGGTTGCCCACCTGTGCGGCAGGCGCCGAGCAGGCGATGCCAAACTCCAGCTCGGCCAGCGTGATGGCCGAGATCACCACCTCACCCACAAAACACGCATCAAAGCGCGCACGCACCTGGGGCGGCTGTTGCTTCATCAAGTAAATACAGATGTTGGTGTCGAGCATGAACTTCGGGTTCATAGCGCATCGCGCTCCTCTTCGGTGTCCTGCGCGCGCCCCTGGGCCATAAAGTCGGGGGAAAACCGGGCCAGCGTGGCCAGCACGTCGCCCATGCGCCGCTGGGCCGGGCGGATGCGCAACTCGTCGCCTTCGCGCTCGATCACCAAATCCATATCCCAGGCACCGTACGCCAGCTCCGCTGGGATGCGAACAGCCTGCGAATTGCCGTTTTTAAACAATTTGGTCTGTGCCATAAAAAATTTCCCGATGGATGTACATGTACATCTTAGTACCGCCCTGCGGGCGGGTCAAGGCCGCCCCATGCCCTCGGCCAACACCACGGCTTCCATCAGGCCGCGGTCGTCCACGGCGTTGGGGAAATAGCTCTTGCTGATCTGCACTTGCACCTGCGGATCGGCCGCGCCCATGGCGCGCACCGCCTCCAGGGCGCTTTGGCGGGCCAACTCCGTAGCCGCCTCCAGCGCCAGCGCAGCGTTGCTGAATTGCTGGCTGCCCACGGTGGAATGCAGGCGAAACACGCCGCTGCCGTCGCCATGCACCTCCACCCGCACCGCATGCGCCACCACCCCGGTGGCCGCGCCCACGGCGTTGGCCACGTCGCAAAAGGGTGGGAACACCACCTCACAGCCCAGGCGCTTGCCCACTTCGCCGTAGTACACCTTCACCGGCCCGCCCACCGCGACCACCGGCACGCTGGGGCTCAAACTGACCACGCTCAGGCCTACGCGCGGCGTGCCGGTGCAAACGGCTTGCACCAGCTTGTCCTCGGGCAGGGTGAAGCCGCAGGCGGTGTCCAAAATAGCCTTGGCCGTCAGGCGCACGGTTTCGCTCCAGACCAGTTGGGCGTACGCCTGGGTGCGCTCGGGCGTGGGGAATTTCATCTCCCGCAGGCGGCAGCCCAGTTGCGCAGCCACTACGGCGGCGGGTTTGGACCAGTTGGCCTGCAGATCGAGCACATGGGCGGCGTCCGAGGGCGTGAAACCAGACACCTGGATCAGCCCCTTTTTTTGCAAGGCGGCAATGGCGCGCTGCGCGTGCAGCGAGGTGGCAAGCTTGCGCAGGGGTTGCGGCGTCTCGGTGACCAGGCGAAAAACCTCGGCTTCGCGCGGGGGCAGTTCTGCCGTTGCAGCGCGGGCGCCGGATTCGGAGTCGGCGCCCGACCGGGCGCCAAAGGGCAGCAGCACAAAACGCCCGTGCATCGCGCCGCCGCCGTCCACATCCGCCAAATCAGACTCCAACATCGCCTGCTCCTGCGGATAGCGCTGGCCCAACAGCGACACGGGCACGATGCGCTGGGGGTTGATGGTGAGCTTGCCCGCCGTGCCCAGCACCACTTCGCTGTCGCCGCCCAGGCCGATGGTGCGCACGTCAATGGCGCGCACCATGGTGCGCCAACCGCCGACTTCGGCGCCTTCTTCATTCACCTTGGGCCGCCCGTCGATCAGCACGCCCAAATCGGTGGTGGTGCCACCCATGTCAGACATGATGAAACTCTGCAAGCCAGAGAGCCAGCGCGCGCCCACCAGGCTGGCCGCCGGGCCGGAGAGCACTGTCTCGATGGGTCGCGTGGCCACGCTGTGCGCCAGCGCCAGGCTGCCGTCGCCTTTGACGATCATCAGCGGACAATTTACGCCAAGCTGCGCCATTGCGCGGCCTACGGCGTCGATCAGGCCCGAAACACGGGCGATCAGGCGCGCATTCAGCGTCGCCGTCAGCGCCCGCCGGGGCGCGTCCAGCGAGGACGACAACTCGGTTGACAGCGTGACCGGCTTGCCCGTGGCCTCTACGATCAGCGCGCGCGCCTGTAGCTCGTGCGCGGCGTTGCGCACCGCAAAGGCAGACGCCACGGCAAACGCGTCCACCTTGGGCGCCATGGCCGCCAGGGCGGCGCCTAGCGCGTCCACGTCCAGCGCCATGCGGGCGTCGCCGTTGTGGTCGTGGCCGCCGTCAATGACGGCAATCGGGATGCCGGGGAAGGCTTTGGCAATGCCGGTGCGCTCCACCATGGCGGCATCGAACCCGATCAGCACCACGCCCACGGCGCTGCCGTGGCCCTCAACCACCGCGTTGGTGGCCAGCGTGGTGGACACGGACACCAGCGCAATGTCCTTGGCCGCCAGGCCCTGGGGCAGTTTGGCAATCGCGTCGGTAATGGCGCCCGTGACACCAATGGCCAGATCGCCCTTGGTAGTGATCGACTTGGCCGAGGCCACCACCTTGTGGCCCTGGGCTTCGATGATGGCGGCGTCGGTGTAGGTGCCGCCGGTGTCAACGCCGATGAGGTAGCTGGTGCGGGAGGGCGGGGAAGAGTTGTGCATGCGCAGGCAAGGGCCAAGCCCCAGAAGAAA
>CANHZG010000192.1 GCA_947464995.1 Comamonadaceae bacterium
CCGTCTTGGCCACCGGTGCGTGCGGCGCTATGAGAGACAACAAATCACTCCAAGGCATGACTTGGTTCATTTCTTCGAGCAAGACTTGCTTGCGCGTGCGCCGGGTGCTGAGATCGAGTCCGAGGTCTGTTTGTTTCATGGCCTTAAAGCTCGCAATTTGCGTGCCTCAATCGAGGTGATTGGGGTGGGGTTTTGAACATGATCCCTAGGGCAAAAGCCCAACTTCCGAGTCTTCAAGCAGGTTGTTTTTATGTCAAGCCACGAATCGTGTGCTCACACCGACTTCAAAATGATTCATGGCCTATATTGCTCCCGCCCTATATATTCATGCCCACGCCATACAGGCGCTGCCGAATATTTCAAAATTTCGTTTAGCCGCTCGGTTGAATTCGGCTGCTCCACCGAGATGTAACGCACCATCAATTTATTTGCTTCGGTATTGAGGTTTCGCGGCAGTCGCCGCATGGGTTTTCAGGTAACACCACACAAAAGGAGTTTTTATGCAGTTAGGAATGATTGGTTTGGGTCGCATGGGTGGAAACATCGTTCGTCGCTTGATGCGCCACGGGCACGAATGCGTGGTGTACGACACCAACGCTGCCAGCGTAGCCCAACTCGCCACTGAAGGCGCCCGGTCCAGCCAGGACATGGCCTCGTTTATCGCACAACTGCAGGCCCCACGCGCAGTCTGGGTCATGCTGCCAGCAGGGGACATTACCGAAGCAACGGTGAAGGCCCTAGGTGATTTGCTCCAGCCTGGCGACACCATCATCGACGGGGGCAACTCCAACTGCCAAGACGATGTGCGGCGCGCTCACGCCCTACAAGGCAAAGGAATTCGCTACATCGATGTGGGCACCAGCGGCGGCGTCTGGGGGCTCGACAGGGGCTATTGCATGATGATTGGTGGGGACCGTGCAGCCTTTGACCACCTGGAGCCCATTTTCAAGACTTTGGCCCCCGGTACCGGCACGATAGAAAAAACGCCTGGACGTGAAAACCGCAAGTCCACCGCAGAAGATGGCTACCTGTATACCGGCCCCGCCGGGTCCGGCCATTTTGTAAAGATGGTGCACAACGGCATTGAGTACGGCCTGATGCAGGCCTACGCCGAGGGTCTGGACATCCTCAAAGGCGTGAACCAAGAGGTCATCCCCGCCGAACGCCGCTACGACCTGGATCTGGCGGACATTACCGAGTTGTGGCGCCGCGGCAGCGTGGTTTCGTCTTGGCTGTTGGACCTATCTGCCATCTCGCTGGCGCAAGACCCGGAGCTTGCGTCCTACTCGGGCTACGTTGAAGACTCGGGCGAAGGCCGCTGGACCATACAGGCCGCCATTGAAGAGGCGATTCCCGCTGATGTGTTAACGGCGGCCTTGTACACGCGTTTTCGCTCGCGCAAAGAGCATACGTTTGCGGAAAAAATGCTCTCGGCCATGCGCAAGCAGTTTGGTGGCCACCAGGAACCCAGTAAGAAGTAAGGACGGCTATGGCACAGGACATCGAACACATTCAAACGGCGCATGGTGATCGTGCACCCTCCTGCACCATCGTTATCTTTGGTGCGGGCGGCGACTTGACCAAACGGCTGTTGATGCCTGCGCTCTACAACCTGGCGCGCACCGGCTTGCTGCCCACCGAATTCGCCCTGATTGGCGTTGACCGTCTGGAAATGAGCGACGAGGCCTTTCGCGCACACGTGGAGGAATCGGTGCGGGCCTTTGCCGCAGACAAGCACTACGCACAAACGCTCGATGAGACCAATCTCTCACGCCTGCTGGCAAGCATGACGTACCTGTCAGCCGACTTTGGCGCAGCCGCGTCCTATGTGGCACTGGGTAACAAAATAGAAAGCGTCAAGGCCAGCCACGGCGTAGGTGACAACGTGATGTTCTATCTGGCTGTGGGTGCGCGCTTTTTTGGCGGCATTGCGGACCAACTAGGCCAGGCTGGCCTGGTGACTGAAACCAATGACTACTGGCGAAGGGTGGTCGTGGAGAAGCCCTTCGGGCACGACCTGGCATCGGCCCAGGCGCTGAATACGCAGCTGCGCAACAGCCTGGCCGAGCGGCAGATCTACCGTATGGACCATTTTCTGGGCAAAGAAACCGTCCAAAACATCATGCTCATGCGCTTTGCGAACGGTATCTTTGAGCCGCTTTGGAACCGCGACCACATCGACCATGTGCAAATCACGGTGGCGGAGACTGTGGGCGTGGAGCGGCGTGCGGCTTTTTACGAGACCACGGGGGCCATGCGCGACATGGTGCCCAACCACGTTTTTCAGTTGCTGGCGCTTACGGCCATGGAGTCACCGGCGTCGTTTGATGCCGACGCAGTTCGCAACGAAAAAACCAAGGTCTTGCATTCGGTTCATCGGGTCAACCCAGCTACCGATTGTGTGCGGGGACAGTATGCGTCGGGGCAGCGTGATGGTGCGCCTTTGCTGGGTTACCAACAAGAAGACGGCGTCAGCCCTGGCAGCAAGACCGAAACCTATGTGGCAATGAAACTGGGCATCGACAACTGGCGCTGGGCTGGCGTACCCTTTTACCTGCGAACGGGAAAGGCTATGTCCAAGCGCCAGAGTGAGATCATGATCCAGTTCAAGCGCCCGCCCTTTTCCTTGTTTCGCAACACGGCAACTGAAGCGCTTACGCCTAATGGCTTGGTTATCAAGCTCCAACCCGATGAAGGCGCCATGCTGACCTTTGGCGCAAAAATACCGGGGCCAAAGATCGAGATCGGGCAGGTGCACATGGACTTTCACTACAAAGACTATTTTCAAAACGCACCGAGCACCGGCTACGAAACCCTGATTTACGACTGCATGATTGGCGACGCCACCTTGTTCCAGCGTTCCGACAGCGTGATGGCCGGTTGGGATATCGTGCGCCCCATGCAAGAGTTCTGGGCCAATGATCCGCAAGCTCCACTGGCGAGTTATGCAGCAGGATCAGACGGTCCGGCAGAGGCTGACGACTTGCTGGGCAACAGCCAACGCGCGTGGCGCACACTGAGCTAAGAAGTAAAAAGAAGAAGCTGCGTTGACGTGCACAAAGCGTCAAAAAAAGTGATCCATGTAATTCAATAAATTTGCGACAAATTGATGAAAATCATGGATACTTCGAAGACTTAAACCAAGAATTAGCAAGAAGCTCATCTATGCTGGACAGAGACACAAGCAACACAAACTGCGGCCCCAAGTCATGTGGGCTTTACCGCAACCGTGGGCTGACATTGCATTCCCCCTACCCGTGCTCTCGCACCTTGGCGCTGCTAGAAGTTCATGCTGTTTGACCACTGCGCCCAATGCAGGCGCTGCTGCCATGTAGATGCTGGTTTCCCTCCATTAGAGGTTACCTTGACCGCTAAAGAACGAGGCTCACTTGGGAGCGTTTGCATTCAGACCCAGTGTGAACATTTAGGTGACGCTGGCTGTACCTTGGGAGACACCAAGCCCCTGAGTTGCAAGCTGTACCCGCTGGCGTTCGATCCGAAAACCGAGGTGTTTTTCTATGACAGTGACTGCCCCTTGATGCCGCAATACCAATTGGAATTACAACAACCGGGCAGCGACGCCTCGACGCATTTTGCGGCCATGAACACTGAGCTCCAGGCGCTCAAAAACTCAGATCGAAAGTTTTTGACTTCGAATTACCGGGTTGATTCGGACTACTTTGATCTACGCCCGCTACAAACCAAGACCATGTTGAAAGACTAAACACCATGCGAATTGATTTTCAACCGCCGGAAAGCGTCGCTAGCGCATCCTGCCACCCGGGTATGGATTCGGAGAACCAGTCGTTGCAATACCAAAGCTGGACTGCCGATAACCTGTGCGTTGAAAGTTTCCATGAACAAACCATGTATTTCACCAGCCGCTGGGACTCGCTGTGCCCCTACATCGACATAACACCCGAAATGCTGGCCACAGCGCGCAAACCATTTTTGGTCTATGCCCTGCCGCCCGAAGGAAACTACGGTGTTCCGATCAATGACAAGTACGGCTTGGTCCATGCTGCTTCCGAGGAATTTTGGTCGGACCCACGGCGCATGCGCAAGTTTTCGGATCTAGACAAGTTATTCAAAAACTTTACCGTAACCGAAAAATTGGTGCCAGGAAAAGACCTGAGCGTGGAGGACATTTTTGCGCTCGGTGCTGAACACTTCAGTGCTTATGAGATCGACGCAAAAGAAGTCGCAGGCTTTGTGGACTATGTGCGCAAGCTAGACGTCCTGATCCTGCAGGTGCATGCGCACAACGGCGACTTGGTATTGTCTGATGTGTCTATGCTGTTGCCCGAACGCAGCCAGGTGTATGGCAGCTTTTGCCAGTGGAACCTGGCGTACAAAAACCGCTCACCGGGCATATACGCCTGCCTTTTGGCCGCGCGCTGGACCGCTAAACATGGCTACCAGTACTACAACCTCGGGCCGGTGGGTGACTACGGCTACAAATCACTTTTTGTGACCGACTTGGAGCCGATCTATGGCTTGGCCATGACCGACCCCGACCACCCTCTGGCATTGGACCTCAGTTCACCATTGCACACCGACTTCAAACCGTCGGAATGGAACCAGGTGTACCGCGCCAACGTAGGCTGATTTCGCAGTCTTATTCGAAGGTGTGGACCGCACCGAAATTGATGTCGTAGTCCATCATCAGTTCCTCGTCTTTTTTGATCGCGCGCAGAGTGATCAACTGGCCATTCTTTTTGTATTGCACATTGGGCGTCTTGGAATGGTTTAAGTAAACCGCCATGTTCATCGAGTTGAGACCAATGGACGGAATCAACACATGGTCATCTTCGTAGTAGCAGAACATATCAATTTCTTTGCGAACGCTGCGCGGTAGAGATTTCAGTTCGGCGTGCGTAAATTTCACTTCGTCAAACTTCAGGCGCGACCGCATCGGGTTAACACCCTTTGGGATGGATCGAATCGCAAAAACGCCAATACCGTGAACCGGTGAAACGCCCAAATGGCAATAGACCTCTTGATTTAGATGCTCTAGTATTTTTTTCTTTAAGTTGGGCATAGCGGGTTGACTAAGATTGGGTCAATGAAGAAAGGCTAAAAAAATGGGCCCTACAGCCCGGCAACCGTAGATGTTACACCCAGGTTATAAATCAACACAGGAACGCCCCATTGCCAGCCGCCACCAGGTGCGCTACCCTGCACTCGTAAACTTCCGCTACCCGGGAACGGCTAAAATTTGTTTGGAAGCATGATGAAAAAACTATTTACACAAGATTTCCTACTGGAGAAAAATTTTCTCAGTGCCGAACTCTGCCAGCGCTGGGAGAAAAAAATATTTAGTCACCCCAATATTTTCGGACCCGACGTTAATCCC
>CANHZG010000193.1 GCA_947464995.1 Comamonadaceae bacterium
GCCGCCTGGGCCTCGTTGTGCTGGTGCAAGGCCAGCAGCTGCGCACCAGACTTGTCGATGCCATAGGCGCGCAAGAGCGCCTGGGTGTGGCGCGTGTCCTCACAGGCCACCCGGTCTGCCAAGGCCAGCACATGCAGGGCGCGCAGGCTGATATCAGCTAAATTACCGATCGGCGTGGCCACTACATACAGCGTGCTTTGCGGATAATGCTGCGCACCGGCTGCTTCCAGGGCAGCCCCCAGGGCAGAGGAAAAAGAGGCGCTCACGTATGGGTATCCTTCCAAACAACACAGGCCGAGCGAGCACCACCAAGCAAGTAGGCGACGCCGCTGAGGACGAAGCCTTGCTGTATTTGCAGCAACAAGGATTGCGCCTGATTTCGCGCAATTATCGAACGCCCGGGCGCGGCGGCGGCGAAATCGACCTGATCATGCGTGCGCTCGACGGTACGCTGGTGTTTGTCGAGGTGCGCAGACGCAAATCCAGCGCCTATGGCGGCGCGGCGGCCAGCGTGGGGCGCACCAAACAGCGGCGCGTGGTCTTGGCGGCGCAGCACTACCTCTTGAACCTGCGCAGCCTGCCGCCCTGTCGTTTTGATGTGATCGAGGTCATGCCCGAGGGCTGCCACTGGTTGCGCGCGGCGTTTGATGCCGCGTAAGCACCCCGAAGCATGGTGGGTTGAAATAGCTGCGCGGTATCATGGGGCCCATGATGGAACAACGAATACAGCAACACTTTATTGACAGCGCCGACCTGAAATACCAGTGTGCACAGGTCTTGAGCAAACCCATTGCCATAGCCATCCAAGCCATATTGGCCTGCGTGACCAGCGGAGGAAAAGTATTGGCATGCGGGAACGGAGGATCGGCTGCCGACGCGCAGCACTTTTCAGCCGAGTTCGTAGGTCGCTTCGAGCGCGAGCGCCCTGAACTCGGCGCGATTGCGCTGACGACCGATACGTCCATCCTCACGGCCATTGCAAACGACTACGACTTCACTTCCATTTTTTCCCGCCAGGTGCGCGCCCTGGGCCAAAGCGGCGACGTGCTTCTGGCGATCACTACCAGCGGGAACTCTGCCAATGTGCTGGCCGCAGTGGAGGCCGCGCACCAGCGCGACATGGTGGTCGTGGCGATGACCGGGCGCGGCGGCGGCAAAATGAACCAGGCGCTGCGCGACACCGATGTGCACATTTGTGTTCCCCACGACCGCACCGCGCGCGTGCAAGAAGTCCATCTTTTAACCATCCATTGCATTTGCGATGGAGTTGATGCCCAACTCATGGGCGACCAAGAAAGCACTGTATGACCGTTTTGCCCACCTCTCTTTTCCAACGCCTGGCCCGCCCGCTGGCCCTGGGTCTCGCATGCGCAGTCAGCGCAGCCACCCTGAGCGCTTGCTTCCCCCTGGTAGCGGGCGGCGCACTCATGTCGGGCTTTGTGGCATCTGACCGGCGTACCTCGGGCGCCCAATTAGAGGACCAGGGCATTGAGCTGCGCACAGCCACCCGCTTGCGTGAAAGCCTGGGTGAACGGGTGCACATCAATGTCACCAGCTACAACCGCCAGGTGATCCTGACGGGCGAAGTCCCCAACGCCCAAGATAAGGCCAAAGCAGAAGAAATCGCCAAGGGCGTGGACAACGTAAGCAGCACGCTCAACGAGCTCGCCATCATGGTCAACAGCACCTTGACCGACCGCTCCAACGACTTGATTACCAGTGGGCGCATCAAAGCATCGCTGCTGGATGCCAGGGACCTTTTTGCCAATGCGTTCAAGGTCACCACCGAGCGTGGCGTGGCCTATGTCATGGGTCGGGTCACTGCGCGCGAGGCAAAACGCGCTACCGAAGTAATTAGCGGCGTGCCGGGGGTGAAAAAAGTCGTTCGGGTACTAGAAATCATTTCGGAAGACGAGCTGGCACGGCTGCAACCGCCCGTCCCACCGAAAAACTAACGCTCTGGGCGTGGCAGGTAGTCCACGCCCGGCTTATTTCAGGCGCTTGATCAGGCTCGAGGTGTCCCAACGCCGGCCGCCCATGTTCTGCACATCGGCATAAAACTGGTCCACCAGGGCCGTCACCGGCAAACGGGAACCATTGCGTTTTGCCTCGTCCAAGACCAGCCCGAGGTCTTTTCGCATCCAGTCCACCGCAAAGCCAAAGTCAAACTTATCAGCCACCATGGTTTTTCCGCGGTTGTCCATTTGCCAGCTTTGCGCGGCGCCTTTGCCAATCACGTCGAGTACCTGGTTCATGTCGAGTCCGGCATGCTGGCCGAAGGCGACCGCTTCGCTTAGGCCCTGCACCAATCCGGCAATCGCGATTTGGTTCACCATTTTTGCCAACTGGCCCGCGCCGCTGTCGCCCAACAGCGTGAATGCGCGCGAAAACGCCATGCCGACGGGTTGCACGGCAGCAAAAGCGTCGCCTTCGCCACCGCACATGACCGTGAGCAAGCCGTTTTGTGCGCCCGCTTGACCGCCGGAGACGGGCGCGTCAATGAACTGCAAACCCAAATTGCGTGCAGCGTGGCTTAGTTCGCGTGCGATGGTGGCCGAGGCAGTGGTGTGATCGACAAAAACCGCCCCCTCACGCATACCGGCAAAGGCTCCGTCTGCACCGAGGGTGACGCTGCGCAAGTCATCGTCGTTGCCCACGCAACAAAACACGATGTCGGCGTTACGCGCCGCCAAGCGCGCCGAAGCGGCGAAGCCATGGGTACCCTTGGCGCTGGTAGCGTCCCCGAATTCCGCCACCCACGCCTGCGCTTTGGCCGGCGTACGGTTGAAAACCGTAACTTGGTGTCCTGCCAAGGCAAGGTGCCCCGCCATGGGGTAGCCCATCACCCCCAAGCCTAAAAAGGCCACAGATTTTGGGGCAACGGGGTCGTACGGGCGGGGGTTGATGGAGGGTGTTGGGCTCATGGGATGTTCCTGAATCGGTTGGCTACTGGGACTTTGCAGCCACCGATTAAACGATAAACAGATGCTCTGTTCCGGCGGACAGGTCATTGTCTCGGGTCGCCTTGCCTTGAAGTTTGATTTGCAGGCGCAAATCGTTGACCGAGTCGGCGTTGCGCAGCGCATCCTCGTAGCCGATGGAGCCGGCCTCATACAAGTCAAAGAGCGCTTGATCGAAGGTTTGCATGCCCGTGTCCCGGCTCTTTTTCATGATTTCTTTGATTTCGAGTACGTCTCCAGTCTGGATCAGACCAGCAACGGTTGACGAGTTGAGCAAAACCTCCACCGCCGAAACCCGCCCCTTGCCGCCCAATTTGGGAACCAGGCGTTGGGACACCACGGCACGCAAATTGAGCGACATATCTAACAACAGTTGCGCGCGCCGCTCGTCTGGCAAGAAGTTGATCATGCGGTCCAGGGCCTGGTTGGCACTGTTGGCGTGCAAGGTGGCAATGCACAAATGCCCGGTTTCAGAAAATGCGATAGCAAGTTCCATGGTTTCCCGGTCCCGCAGTTCGCCCATCACGATCACGTCTGGCGCCTGGCGCAGGGTATTTTTCAGCGCGACGTCCCAGCTGTCGGTATCAAGCCCAACTTCACGCTGCGTAACCAGGCAATTTTTGTGCGGATGCACAAACTCCACCGGGTCTTCGACCGTGATGATGTGCCCGTAGGAGTTTTCGTTACGCCAATCCACCATGGCCGCCAGCGCGCTCGATTTGCCGGATCCACTGGCGCCAACCATGACGCACAGGCCACGGTTGGCCATCGCCAAGGTTTTGAGCACCCCGGGCAGGCCCAGTGAGTCGATGGTGGGCGGGGTAGTGGGAATAATGCGCAGCACCATCCCCACCTTGCCCAACTGCACAAAGGCGTTGACCCGAAAACGCCCCAGACCGCTGGGAGAAATGGCGAAATTGCTCTCCTTGGTCTGCTCGAAGTCCGCCGTCTGGCGGTCACTCATCAGGCAACGCACCAGCAGCGCAGTGTGTTCGGGCAACAGGGACTGGGGCGACACTTTGACGATTGCACCATCAATTTTTATCGCGGGAGGGAAGTCGGCGCTAATGAACAAGTCGCTGCCGCCACGGCTGATCATCAGCTTGAGCAAATCAGAGATCAGTTGGGTTGCTTGGTCACGGTTCATGGTGTTGTGCTCCTGGATATGCCTGCGTGGACCGCCTTGGGCGCTTAGCCGGGGAAGTTTTCTGGCGTTTTGGCGTTGGCACGCGCCTCGGATGCGCTGATGCGCTTGGCCCGCACCAGGTCAAGCAGGTTTTGGTCTAGCGTTTGCATGCCAACGCTGTTTCCGGTCTGTATGGCCGAGTAGATTTGGGCCACCTTGGACTCGCGGATCAGGTTGCGCACTGCATTGGTCCCGAGCAAGATTTCGTGCGCTGCCAAGCGCCCATCACCGGCGAGGTTTTTGCACAGGGTTTGGGATATCACCGCTTGCAGCGACTCCGACAACATGGTGCGCAACATGTCTTTCTCATCGCCAGGAAAAACATCAATGATGCGGTCAATGGTCTTGGCCGCGCTCGAGGTATGCAAGGTGCCAAATACCAAATGCCCGGTTTCGGAGGCCGTCATAGCCAGCCGGATGGTCTCCAGGTCGCGCAGCTCACCGACCAAAATCACATCCGGATCCTCCCGCAACGCAGACCGCAGGGCATCCGAAAACCCGTGGGTATGGGGCCCGACTTCGCGCTGGTTGATGAGGCAGTTTTTGGGCTCGTGGACAAACTCCACCGGGTCCTCGATGGTCAAGATATGGCCGTTGCGGTTTTCATTGAAGTGGTTGACCATGGCCGCCAAGGTGGTGGATTTGCCGGACCCGGTGGGGCCGGTCACCAGAACCAGGCCGCGCGGCCTGAGCGCTAACTCCGAAAAAATGGCGGGTGCGCCCAGTTCGAACAAAGTCAAAATCTTGCTCGGGATGGTTCTAAACACGGCACCCGCACCGCGCATATGGTTAAAGGCATTGACCCGAAAGCGCGACAGGCGCTCAATTTCGAATGAAAAGTCGATCTCCAAAGCCTCTTCGTAGCGTTTGCGCTGGGAGTCGGTCATGATGTCGTAGACCATGCCGTGCACCTCCTTATGGGTCAGCGCAGGCAAGTTGAGTCGACGCACATCGCCGTGGACCCGTAACATGGGCGGCAATCCGGCGGAGAGGTGCAGGTCCGAGGCCTTGCTTTTGACGCAAAAAGCCAGTAATTGAGCGATATCCACGAAAGAAATTCCTTTCCATTTGAACCAGCACCCGCCCAAAAATAGTCTTGGCTGGTAGCCCACATGGCATTATCACTACGAATCACTATGGCAATTGAAACCAATTTGGAACTTATCCACACACGCATCACCCAGGCCTGTCAAA
>CANHZG010000194.1 GCA_947464995.1 Comamonadaceae bacterium
CACCCCACCGGCAGCGTGACCGTTTTCACCGGTTCGCACAGCCACGGCCAGGGCCACGAGACGACGTTTGCGCAAGTGGTTGCGGCGCGCTTAGGCATTGCCGTTGAGGCGGTGGACATCGTCCACGGCGATACCGGGCGGGTGCCCTTTGGCATGGGGACCTACGGTTCGCGTTCCATCTCTGTGGGTGGCGCAGCCATCATGAAGGCGCTCGACAAAATCGAGACCAAGGCCAAGAAAATCGCCGCCCATTTGATGGAGTCCAGCGACGCCGACGTGGAGTTCGCCAACGGCGAGTTCACCGTTAAGGGCACGGACAAAAAGGTCACCTTTGGCCAGGTAGCGCTTACCGCCTATGTGCCACACAACTACCCGCTCGACAAACTCGAGCCCGGGCTGAACGAAACCGCGTTCTACGACCCCACCAACTTCACCTTCCCGGCGGGCACCTACATCTGCGAAGTCGAGGTAGACCCCGCCACCGGCGTCACCCGGGTGCAAAAGTTCACGGCAGTGGACGACTTTGGCACCATCATCAACCCGATGATTGTCGAAGGCCAGGTGCACGGCGGCCTGGTTCAGGGCATTGGCCAGGCGTTGTTGGAAAACTGCGTCTACGACCGCGAAACCGGTCAACTGCTCACCGGTTCGTTCATGGACTACACCATGCCGCGTGCAGACGACTTCCCGGAATTCGTCATTGGCAACATTTGCACCCCTTGCACCCACAATCCGCTGGGTACCAAAGGCTGCGGCGAGGCGGGAGCGATTGGCTCGCCGCCTGCCGTCATCAACGCCTTGCTCGACGCCTTGCATGGCTCGGGCGTGAAGGAATTCGACATGCCCGCCACCCCCCACCGCGTGTGGGAAGCGATCCAGGCCGCCAAGGCCTGAAGCCCCAAGGAGACACACACCATGTACGCATTCACCCTTGACCGCCCCACCACCATCGCGGACGCCGCGAAACTGGCCGGTGCCGGAGCCAAACCCCTGGCGGGCGGGCAAACCCTGCTGGCCTCTATGAAGCTGCGCCTGTCGCAACCCGGCCAACTGGCGGACTTGGCTGGCATCCCTGAACTCGCGGGCATTTGCCGCGAGGGCAACGCCATCGTCATCGGCGCCATGACGCGCCACATGGACGTGGCCAGCAGCGCCGAAGTGCAGTCCGCCATTCCCGGCCTGGCCGACCTGGCCGCGCACATTGGCGACCGCCAGGTGCGCGCCATGGGCACGCTGGGTGGATCGGTGGCCAATAACGATCCATCTGCTTGCTACCCCAGCGCGGTGTTGGCCCTGGGCGCCACCGTGCGCACCAACCAGCGCCAAATCGCAGCCGACGACTTCTTTACCGGCATGTTTGGTACGGCTTTGCATGACGGCGAAATCATCACCGCCATCAGCTTTCCGATCCCCAAGCGTTCGGTTTACATGAAGTTTGTGCAACCAGCCTCGCGCTTTGCGCTGGTGGGTGTGTATGTAGCGCAAACCGATGCGGGCGTTCGCGTGGCCGTCACGGGTGCCGGTCAGTGCGTGTTTCGCCACCATGGCCTGGAGGCAGCGCTCAACAAGAGCTTTACCGTGGCGTCTGCGGCGTCGGTGGCGATCGACGCATCCGAGCTCAACCACGACATCCACGCCAGCAGTGCCTACCGCGCCAATCTGATCAGCGTGCAAACCCAGCGGGGTGTCGCTAAGATATTGGGCTAGTCAGCATGCCTCGGGCGGCCTTGGCCGCTTGATGCCAAGGCTCCGTGTCGGTGCATGCGGGGCCTTTTTTTTGGAAAGAATATGCGTACTTTTTTGTCTGTTGATTCCCTGATAGCTGCCCTGCGAGAGGCCGGTTATTTCGCCGAACGCCGCCTCGCCACGGCCGTTTTCTTGGCGCTCAAGTTAGAGCGCCCCCTGCTGCTCGAAGGCGAGCCCGGTGTGGGCAAGACCGAGCTGGCCAAGGCCCTGGCCACCGCTCTGGGACGCGCCCTGATTCGCCTGCAGTGCTACGACGGCCTGGAGCAGCGCGAAGCTCTGTACGAGTGGAACTACGCCGCGCAACTGCTGCACATGCGCGCCGCCCAAAGCGGCGCCGGTGGCGAATTAGAGACGGCGCGCGTCGAGCGCGAGGTCTACCAGGAGCGCTACCTGATTCGCCGCCCTTTGCTCAAGGCCTTGCAGGCTCCCGCGCCCGGCGCGGTGCTCTTGATCGACGAGGTGGACCGTGCCGACGAGCCCTTTGAGGCCTTTTTGCTGGAATACCTGGGCGAATACCAAGTGAGCGTGCCCGAGATTGGCACCATTAGCGCGCAGTTCAAACCCGTCACCATCCTCACCAGCAACCGCACCCGCGAACTCAATGACGCGGTCAAGCGCCGTTGCCTCTACCACTGGCTGGATTACCCCGATCGCGAGCGCGAGCTTGAAATCATCCGCGCCCAGGTGCCCGACGCTAGCCAAGCGCTGTCCGACCAGGTGGCCACCATCGTCCACCGCCTGCGCAGCCAACCCTTTGCCAGCGCCTTCCAGCGTGCCCCGGGCATCGCTGAGAGTGTGGAATGGGCCAAGGCCCTGATTGCGCTGGATACGCTGGTGCTGGACCCCGAGGTGATGAGCGACACCGCTGGCATCTTGTTCAAGCAGCGCGAAGACGTGGCAGCGCTCACCCACGCGCTAGCCACCGACTTGCTGACGCCGCCCGAGGCGGAGGAACCGGCCGCCTAAGGCCGCAGCAGCCACCATGCAACTCGGTGATTCCCGCAGTGGCAAGCTGGGCGACAACCTGGCCGCTTTTGGTCGCAGCCTGCGCCGAGCTGGGGTACGCGTGGACAGCGCGCGCATCGCCTTGTCCGCCCAAGCAGCGTTGGCCGTGGGCTTGGGCGACAGAGACGACTTGAGCGCCGCGCTGGAGGCCGTGCTGGTCAGCCGCGAGCAAGACCGCTTTGTATTTCGCGAGCTGTTTGAGGCCTTTTTTCGCAACCCCAATATGGCGCACAAGCTGCTGTCGCAGCTTTTGCCCAGCGCCGAAGGCAAGGCCGAACCCAGTAAACGTCGGCCCCGCGTGCGTGAGGCTCTTTCGCCCCAGCAGACTCTTGGTATGCATGCCGGCCCAAAAAAAGAAGACCAAAAAGTCGAGTTCGACGCTGCGATGACCGCCAGCAGCGAGGAGCGCCTTAAGCACGCCGACTTCAATGCACTTTCGGCCACCGAATACCGACTGGTCGAGCGCTTAGCGCGCGATGTCCGTATGCCCTTACCCACTTTTGCCTCGCGGCGCAGCCAACAGGGCGTGCGCGGTGCGGCGCTGCACTGGGCCGGCGTGCTGCGCCAAGGTGTGCGCACCGGGGGCGAGCCCATGGTGCTGCCCCGCTTGCAGCGCAAACGCCAGCCCTTGCCCTTGCTCGTGTTGGTGGACATTTCTGGCTCTATGGAGCGTTACGCCCGCTTGTTGCTGGCGTTTTTGCACGCGGCCACCCGACGCCACCCCCGGCGCGATGTGTTCGCCTTTGGCACCCAGCTCACCGACCTGAGCCCCGCCTTCCGGCTGGCCGACACCGACGCGATGTTGGCCCACGCCAGCGCCGCGATTGAAGACTTTGCCGGGGGCACCCAGCTGGGCGGCTCGCTGGCGCAGCTGCGCCAGCTGCACGCGCGCAAGCTCGTCGGACGGCGCACCATGGTGCTGGTAATCACCGACGGCCTGGATACCGGCGCGCCCGCAGCGCTGGCGCAAGAGCTACTCTGGCTCAAGCGCCATAGCCGGCGTCTGCTGTGGCTCAACCCCCTGCTGCGCTTTGAGGGCTACGCACCCCTGGCCCGAGGCGCTACCGAACTGCACCGCGCCGCCGACGCCATGCTGGCCGTGCACAACCTCACCAGCTTGGAGCAACTCGCCACTAGCCTGGCCGGAGTGATGCGGCGCTAGCGCTTGGAAGACCTGGCTAGGGCCACGCTTGCGTCGCAATGACTTTTAACCTGAACCTTAACGGAGCAAGACCATGGAAATGCAAGGCAACCGGCTACTGGCCATCACCCAGCAACAGGCCTGGGACGCCCTCAACGACCCCGAGGTGCTCAAAACCTGCATCGCAGGCTGCGACAAGGTCGAGCGCAGCGGCGAGAACCAGTTCACCGTGGGTGTGGCCATAAAAATTGGCCCGGTGTCGGCCAAGTTCAGCGGCAAGATTGCGCTTGCCGATATGGCGCCACCCCACAGCTATACCCTGAGCTTTGAAGGCCAGGGCGGCCCGGCCGGCTTTGGCAAAGGCAGCGCCAAGGTGCAACTCACCCCAACTGCCGCCGGCACCGATCTGAGTTACAGCGTGCAGGCCTCGGTGGGCGGCAAGATCGCGCAGCTGGGCCAGCGATTGATCGACGGCGTGGCCAAGTCCATGGCCGAAGACTTTTTCAAGCGCTTTGACCAAGAGATGCAAAGGCAGTACCCTGCAACGGATGCGCCGGTCATGCCGGTGCCTCAATCCGGCGTGTCCGGAGGTGGATTTAATCTGCCAACGTGGGTCTGGGTGGCGGGGGCCGTGCTGTTGGCCCTGGTAATCTGGCGCCTGCGCTAGTGCGCCGCCCGCATCAAACGCGACCTTGGCCGGTGCGCCAGCGGTAGTTAAACCCCTATTTGAAAATTCCTGCACCCAGCCCATGAAACAACACACTCAACCATGGGCCCGGCGGTTTCAGCGCGGCGCACAAGCGGCCACGGGCGTGGCGTTTTTGACCTTGTTACTGGCCTGCGGCAAGCCCGGTGGCGTAGGCGGGGCTGCAGACGAGGCCAGCCCCAGCACCGTGCAGGCCAACGCCGAGACGGCAAAAGGGCTGGCGCTGGCCAAACCCCAAGATCTTGAAGACGCGCAGCGCGGTTTCATCGCCAAACCCACCGGCAAACTACTGGCCGCTGACGGCAGCGTGCTCAACGACTTTGACGCCTACGGCTTTTTGGCCGGCCCAGCGCCCGCCACCGCCAACCCCAGCCTGTGGCGCCACGCGCAGCTCAACGCCAATGTGGGCCTGTACAAAGTGATGGACGGCGTCTACCAATTGAGAGGTTTTGACATTGCCAACCTCACGCTCATTGAGGGCAAGTCTGGCTGGATCGTGGTGGATGCCCTCACCTCACGCGAATCCGCTGCAGCCGCCATGGCCTTTGCAGAACAGCACTTGGGCAAAAAACCGGTGTCAGCGCTCATCTTGACGCACGCCCACGTCGACCACTTTGGCGGCGCTCTGGGCGTCATCTCGCAGCAAGAGGTGGCCCAGCGAAAGGTGCCGGTGGTTGCGCCCGCCGGTTTTATGGAAGAAGCCACCAGCGAAAACGTG
>CANHZG010000195.1 GCA_947464995.1 Comamonadaceae bacterium
CCTTAGTGCGATACCAAGATCACAAAGATCTGTTGCCGCCGACATGATCACTGTTTATTCAGCATGTTGAGATCTTCAAATAAACCATGTCAACTTAATATGTTATTGTGTTTATAAATTGACCCAACAAGGAGACACTGCATCATGTTGAATTTCTTTCCTAAAGTTACATTAGTCTTGTTGGCGCTAATTGCGATGTTGTTCGGACCGCACGCAGTTGCGCAGTCGCAGCTTAACTGGCCACTCAAACCAATACGCATCATCGTGCCCTTCACGCCTGGCGCCTTCACAGATTCATCTGCACGCTTGTTGGCACGAGAACTCGCGGAGCAACTCGGTCAGCAGGTAGTGGTCGAGAATAAGACCGGTGCAAGCGGCGTTATCGGTGTTGACTTTGTTGCCAAGGCTGCGCCCGACGGATATACGCTGCTGGTAGCCGAAACATCCTTCGCGATGACACCTGCGCTCAAACCCAATCTACCTTTTGATCCATTGCGCGATCTCGTTGCCATCAGTCAGATCGCAGATGCCACCGCAGTGCTTATGGTGCGTGAGGGCCTTCCGGTAAAGTCTATGAAAGAACTTATTGCGCTTGCCAAATCCAAACCTAATGAATTAAGTTATGGCACGGCTGGCGCTGGATCCTCGTCTCACCTTCCAATAGAACACCTGCTCAACCTTACCAGTACGCAAATGTTGCATGTGCCCTTCAAGGGCGCAGCTGCTTCGCTGCCAGAGTTGATGGCCGGGCGGATCGACCTTGTTATGAGCAGCGTAGCTACCGGCGGTCCGCACATCAAGGCCGGCAAGGTACGTCCACTGGCCGTTACTGGCACACAACGCAGCGCCGTACTGCCCGAAACGCCAACCTTCGCCGAGGCTGGCTATGCCGATTACCGTATGAGCTACTGGTTCGGCGTGTTTGCACCCAGCAGCACACCACCTGAAATCGTCGCACGTCTCGAGCGAGAAATCGCCCGTGCCATGACCAGCTCAAGGCTGCGCGAGGCATTTGCACAACAAGGTGCCTTGCCCATAGGGAGCAGCTCGGCCGACTTCACTCGTTTTGTCGCTGAGCAGCTTAAGACCTGGAAACAAGTCGTGACCGTGGCCAACATCAAGGTCGACTGAAAGTGGAAATTGCATCAAAGCGTTTTTTACTGACTGGCGGCGCGAGCATGATAGGTACGCGCACTGCCGCATTGCTACTTGAAGCAGGTGCGAAAGAGGTGGTTCTTTACGATAACTTATCCTTTGACGCCCCAGATGCGACTTTACGTGACTTGTGCGAAAACCAGCGAGTTAGCCTACATCAGGGTGACGTACTGGACCAGCCTGCCCTGGAAGCGGCATGTGAAGGCATAGACGGCGTGTTTGCTCTGGCCGGTTTCATGTCGGCCGGCATCGCTAAAAACCCAGCACTCGGTCTTGATGTCAACATCCGCGGTGCCCAGCATGTGCTTCAAGCCTGCCATGTGTGCAATGTCGGCAAACTTGTGTTCGCCTCAAGCTCGGCGGCCTACGGGTATGGAGCAATTGGCGGCAGTATCAGTGAAAGTGAACCCTTTCACTCGGCGGGAGTACCTGCACCTCCGGCGCTGTATGGCGCATCCAAGGTCATTGGTGAGCAGCTATGCAAACTCTACCGCGAAATGCACGGCCTTGATTACCTCGCGCTTCGCTATTCCACCGTCTATGGCGAACGGCAGCACTATCGATCAACCAATGCGCTGTACATCATCGAGGCATATGACCGCGTTGCGCGAGGCCTATCACCCATACTTTTTGGTGACGGCTCTGACACCAAAGATTTCGTCTATGTCGGTGACGTCGCGCGCTCCAATCTACTGGCAATGGCCTCAACCGCCAGTGGAGAGGCGATTAACATTTCAGGGGGTAAGCCTCTGACAGTAAAGGCACTTGCCGAGACGGTAATACGCCTCGCTGGTGGGACAATGCAGCCCGAATACCGCGATACGCCGACAAGCGGCTTTCGCATCACCACCGATGCACCGTTTTTTTACGATAACAGCCGCGCGCGCACATTGATAGGCTGGGAGCCCGAGGTCGACATAGAAGAGGGAATCGCCCGCATGATCACCTGGCGCAAGAGCGTGACAGCGCAAACTGCATGAAAATTACTGCAGACGCGCACGTGAATACCCATCACTGCGATGTACTAGTTATTGGTTCTGGTGCCGGTGGGTTCTCTGCGGCGATTACTGCACGCAAACTTGGCCTAGACGTGCTGATGACTGAAAAAGAAGCCTGGTTCGGCGGCACCACTGCCTTATCCGGAGGCTGGCTTTGGATTCCTTGTAATCCATTGGCGCAAAAGGCAGGAATCATCGACTCACTAGATAAAGCGCGTGAATATCTTCTTGGCGAAATGGGTGAAAGCCAAAGCACGCCTAATGCAAAAGAGCGCATAGATGCATTTCTTGCAGCGGGGCCGCGAATGGTTGATTTTTTCCAACGTGAGACTGAAGTGCGCTTCCTGCTTGGCGCCGATTACCCTGACTATCATCCTCAGCGATCGGGCGCGCTAGCAGGCGGTAGGGCAATTTGCGCCGAGCCCTTTGAAGGACTGCAGCTTGGCAAACACTTGTCAAAGTTGCGTCCGCCAGTGCGCGAAATGACACTTTTCGGCATCAAGGTTGGCTCGGGACCGGACTTTCGTCACTTTTGCAATGCCACCCGGTCGCTGCGATCTGCCCTATATGTTGCCGGACGCGTTCTGCGCCACTTATTTGACGTTGCCCTTCACGGACGTGACCTGATGATGATGAGCGGCAACGCGCTGGTCGCGCGTCTGGCAAAAACAGCCTTTGACCTAGGCATCCCAATCTGGCTAGATGCGCCTGCGGTTGAGCTCATAAATGAGGATGGTCGCGTTGTCGGTGCCCGGATAAAGCAAAAAGGGCAAATGGTCAACGTGGTAGCGCGTCTAGGCGTAGTGCTCGCTGCAGGCGGATTTCCTCACGACCTGGAGCGGAGGAAAAAACTATATGCACATGCACCCACACCAAGCGAACATTATTCACTGGCTTCGCCTGGCAATAACGGCGACGGTATTTCAATGGCTGAGTCGGTCGGTGGCTATATCGCACCTGGTTACAGCAATGCCGCCTCTTGGATGCCAGTATCAAGAGTGACTCACCGAGATGGCAGTAGCGGCATCTACCCGCACAGCTTTGAGCGCGGCAAGCCCGGGGTTATTGCAGTCAACTCTGCTGGCACGCGCTTTACCAATGAAAGCGACTCCTACCACGACGTGGTTCGGGCAATGATTGACGCAAAGGCTTCAAGAACTAAGGACTCTGGAGATCAGCCAGTTGCTGCATTTCTAGTTTGTGATACGCGCTTTATCCGCCTCTACGGACTGGGAATAGCCAAGCCTTTCCCGATGCCGCTCAGCTACTGGCTACGCTCTGGCTATTTGCTTAGCGGTGACAGCATTGAAATACTAGCCTCCAAAATGGACGTAGATGCAGTCGCGCTGCATGACACCATTACCGCTTTCAACAGCGGCGCAGCGATTGGCAATGACCCTCTGTACCGGCGAGGCGAGAACGCCTACAACCGTTATCTTGGCGACAAGGACTACACACCCAACCCTTGCCTGGCTCCAATTACTCAGGCGCCGTTTTACGCTGTCAAAATTCTTCCAGGTGATCTCGGCACTTTCATGGGGCTTGCAACCGACCGCGATGCTCGGGTGCTAGACCTTCAGGGAGCGCCAATTGACGGTCTTTATGCCGTCGGCACAGACATGGCTAGTATTTTCGGTGGAAGTTATCCAGGACCGGGTGCCAATCTCGGACCAGCAATGACTTTTGGTTTCTTGTGCGCGGAGCACATCGCACGCAAACACAATGAGAAGTGATATTTTTTTTCGAAAAACACTGCACTACTTTTCTAAATTCATCAAAAACAATACTAGGAATTTCCAGAAATCTCATCTTTGATCTCCTATTCCTACATTTATTTATCCATCGCCATAAATAAGTGCATGCGAATCTTCGAGCTTGAAAAACCCAAAACACCAGAGCAGCTGAGACTGGACCAGCCGCGTGCCACCAGCAAACGTGCCAGCGACGCACTCAAAATTGAGCGCGACAGGCAAAAGGCACAACGGGCTCAAAAAGCCCTGCAAAAGCTGCGCAGCCCTGGCTTGAACACACCCGTTTAAGGTGATACGCTTCCCGTAATGAATGTTATCGACTCCACCCTCTGCCCCATATGCCAGTCACCAAACACCTGCGCCATGGAGAAGGCTCGAGACACTGGAGCCGCGCCCGAGCGCTGCTGGTGCGTGGATGCTGTGTTTACCCCTGAAGTGCTGGCACTTCTTCCTGCGCAAGCTCAAGGCAAAGCTTGCATTTGCGCCAACTGCGCCAACTGCGCCAAGAGCGTTTGATTGCGCTGATAGATTAGCCAAAAAAAGGCCGACATCTGCTGCCGGCCCTTATATGCAATTGGCGACAGTTTTAGGCAGACTTGCCGGGCAGCTTCAAAGTTGAACGAGCACTTGGCGCGGCTTGCTTGGCCAAGCCAGCTTTGACCTGCCCCATCACCGCGTCAATGCGCCGGTCCAACTCACCAGCGTCAACTGAATCTGCCCCTGTTTGACGTACCGCTTAGCCACTTTATTATGCGGCCTTCAATTGCTGTGCCGCGTCCCAGCGTTTCTCAAACTGCATCGGACTGACGTAGCCCAACGTGGAGTGCAAGCGCCGGTGGTTGTAAAACGTCAGCCAGTCAATCACCTCATCCATCGCCTGCCTGCGGGTTGCAAACCTTTGCCCGTACAGCCTGCCCACCTTCAAGCGACCCCACATGCTCTCCGTGGGTGCGTTGTCCCAGCAGTTTCCCTTGCGGCTCATCGAACTCCTCATCTTGTAACTGGCCAGTGCCCCTTGGAACTCATGTCCGCAGTATTGACTACCTCGGTCCGAATGGAATATCAGGCCTGGCACTGGCTGACGCCGGAACCATGCCATCTTTAACGCGTCTGTCACCAGGCTGCTCTGCATGTGAGGCTGCATACTCCATCCCACCACCTGGCGGCTGAACAGGTCAATGACCGCGGCCAGGTACAACCAACCCTCGTCCGTGGCGATGTAGGTGATGTCGCCCGTCCAGACCTGATTGGGGGCAGTCGGGGTGAAGTTGCGCGGCACCAGGTCAGGCGCAATGGGCAGATGGTGTTTGCTGTCCGTGGTGACGACAAACTTGCGCTTGCATCTGGCA
>CANHZG010000196.1 GCA_947464995.1 Comamonadaceae bacterium
CATGGGGGATGTTGCGCCCTGGGTGTGGTTGCTGCCCTTGGCGGTGATGCTCTTGGTCTATCCCATGAACGCCTGGGCCGACGCGCCCTTGTTCCCCACGCCGGCGGCGGCTTTGCGCGCGCTGCCCGGCGTGGCGCCGCTGCCCGTGGGCGCGCGCGTTTTGGACGCGGGTTGCGGCATGGGACACGGCCTGAAAGCCTTGCGAAGCGCCTACCCGCAAGCGCAGTTTTATGGTTTGGAGTGGAGCGCGGTGTTGCGCTGGTGGTGCGCGCTGCGCCTGCCCTGGGCGCGCGTGACACGCGCCGATATCTGGCTGGCCGACTGGTCGTCTTACGACATGGTGTATCTGTTTCAGCGCCCGGAAAGCATGCCGCGCGCGGTGGCCAAGTCCGCGCAGGAGTTGCGCGCCGGGGCTTACATGGTAAGTTTAGATTTTGAGGCCACGCAGCTCATTGCGCACGCGAGTTACACCGCACCCAATGGCAAAATGGTATGGATTTACCAAGCCCCTTTTGCTTACGCGAGGACCTAGCATGACGCTTTCCGCACCCTCTCCCAACCTGACCCCCAGCGACGCCGCGTCCAGCCAGGATGTGCTCTTGTTTGCCATGGCTGCTTTGCTGGAGCGACGCGACGCGGACACGCCTCAGCACCTGCTGCGCATGCAGTCGTATGTGGCGGTTTTGGTGCAGGCGCTGGGCCAGCAAGCCGCTTTTGCTGCCACGCTCAGCCCCTCCTATGTTGCGCAGTTAATGCGAGCGGTGCTGGTGTACGACATCGGCACGCTGGCCATTGCAGAGCGGGTATTGCTCAAGCCCGGTCGGTATAACCAGGAAGACCGACTGGCCATGCAAAGCCACACGGTTCGCGGGCACGATGCTCTGGAGCAGGCCGAAAAAATGCTGGGCTGCGCCGATCCTGGCGTACAAATTGCCAAAGAGCTTGCACTGTCGCACCACGAGCACTGGGACGGTCAAGGCTACCCCAACCAGCTGCACGGCGAGGCGATTCCCTTGTCTGCGCGTCTGGTGGCGGTGGCCGATGTGTACGACGCCATGGTCAGCCACAAGGTCTACAAGGCCGGCGTTGCGCATGCGCAGGCCGTGGCCCAAATCGCCGCCGAGCGGGGCGGCCAGTTCGACCCCGATGTGGTGGATGCATTCGTAGAGCATGCCGATGCGTTTGACGCAATCGCCAAGCGCCATGCCGACAGCGACTTGGACATGCAGCACAAGATGGAGTACTTGGCCACCGCCGTGGCAGAGACCGTGAACGCATAAGAACGCAGACCACGGCTGTTGGCCAGCCCCGCCCGCGTGGCAGCCCATCCCTATTTTTTGAAAGACCCCAGCCCATGGCCAACCGCCTGACACAAATCGCCACCCGCACCGGAGACAACGGAACCACCGGCTTGGGCGACAACTCCCGGGTTTCCAAAAACAGCCTGCGTGTGCACGCCATGGGCGATGTTGACGAGCTTAACTGCCACATTGGCGTGCTGTTGTGCGAGGCCATGCCCGATGCGGTGCGAACCCTATTGGTTGAGATCCAGCACCAGTTGTTTAACCTGGGCGGCGAACTCTCGATTCCCGGCTTTGAGCTGCTCAAGATGGACGCGGTGCTGGCGCTGGACGAGGCATTGGAGCGCCACAACCAGGACTTGCCTAAGCTGCAAGAATTTATCTTGCCCGCAGGCAACCGGGCCGCATCCCTGGCCCATGTGTGCCGCACGGTGGCACGCCGGGCCGAGCGCGCGGTGGTGGCGCTCGGCAACGAGGAGGCGCTCAAAGAGGCTCCGCGCCAATACCTTAACCGCTTGTCGGACCTGATGTTTGTGCTGGCGCGCGTTTTGAACCGCCACCGCAGCGACGGCAGCCAGGGCGACGACGTGTACTGGAAAAGCGAGCGTCTGGCGCGCCAAACTTAGGCCATCAAGGCCAACACGTCGGCGCGCACCGCAGCCAGGGGCGCAGACCAGTCGCGAGGTGCGCTTTGGCGGTACAGGCGTGCGCTGGGGTACCAAGGCGAGTCGCTTCGGTCCATCAGCCAGCGCCAGTCGGGTAAATAGGGCAGCAAGACCCAGGTCGGCCGCCCCAGCGCACCGCTTAAATGGGCCACGCTGGTGTCCACCGAAATCACCACATCCATGCACGCGCACAGGGCAGCTGTGTCTGCAAAACTGCCAATCACCGGGCCAAAGTGGGCGAGTCCGGCACGCTCCAAGGCCGCTTGGTCGCTGGCGCGCACCTCTTTTTGCAGGCTGACGTACTGCGCGCCGTCGGGCAGGGCGTCCATGAGCGTGGCCAAGGCAAGGCTGCGGTTGTGGTCGTCTTTGTGGCTGGGGCTGCCGCTCCACACCAAACCCACCCGCAGGTGGGTTTTAGGCCCTAGGCGCTGGCTCCATGTTGCCTGGTCGCTGGCGCGTGCGCGCAGGTAGGGAACGGCCGCTGGCACCGACGCCAAGTCGGTTCCCAGTGCCACCGGCAGGCTCAGCAGCGGGCAAACCAAATCAAACGGCGGCAGCGCATCGCCTTGGCGCACCAAGGTGGCCACGCCGTCCAAACCGGTGAACAGGTCCAACAAGGCCGGCTCTGCCTCCAAAACCACGTGTGCGCCCTGATCGGCCACGGCCTTGGCATAGCGCACAAATTGCAGCGTGTCACCCAAGCCCTGTTCCGGGTGCAACAAAACGGTTTTGCCCGCCACCGGCACGTCGCCCAGCCACAGAGCCTGGGGAAAGTGGCGGTCAATGGCGGCAAAGGCCGCCGTTTTCCAGCGCCATTGGTAGCCGGCAAAACCGGCGCGCAAATCACCCTTGAGCAGCAAAGTAAGGGCCTTGTTCCATTGCGCATCGGCGTAGCCGGGGTCTAGTGCCAGCGCCTGCTCGCAACTGGCCAGGGCCTCGTCCAGGCGGTGCAGGTGTTTGAGCGCCACGCTGCGGTTGCTATAGGCCAGCAGGTAGCCGGGTTTGAGTGCCAGCGCGCGGTCGTAGCTGGCAAGCGCTTGGCCATAGTCCGCTGCTGCCTGGTGGGCATTGCCCAAATTCAGATGCGTGGATGCCGCTTGCGGGTCCAGTGCCAGGGATTGCTCCAGGCTGGCGATGGCCGCGTCCACCTGCCCCAGCGCAAGCAAGGCGTTGCCGCGAAAGCCCAGTGCCTCGGCGTTCTGGGGCGTGAGCGCAAGGGTTCGCTCATAGTCCGCCAGCGCCTCGCTCCAACGCCCCAGCTCGCCCAGGGCGCTGGCGCGGTCACACAGGGCCGCAGCGTAGCCGGGTTGGTGCGCCAGGGCCTGGTCAAAGCACTCGATTCCTGCGGCGAACTGCTGGAGCTGGCACATGGCAACGCCCAGGCCGTAGTAGGCTGCGTGGCTTGTTGGGCGAACCTCCAAAGCGCGGCAAAACGCCTCGACGGCGGCGTTTGCCTGCTGGTTTTTTGAGTGAACTGCGCCCAACAACACCAGCGCATCAAAATGCCGTGGGTCTTGGGCCAGGATGACCTCACACGCCGCGCGACCTTGGTCCAGCTGGTTGTCGGCCACCAGTCCACGCGCGGTTTGAAGCTGTGCTTTCAGGGCGTCGTGTGACAAAGCAGTCGGTTCCATGATCTTCAGGCAGGACGGGTCATTCCAAGTGCGGGCTAATCCTAATTGGCGTAATAAACGTAGGCGTCGCCCGGTTTGATGGGGTCTTTGAGCGTCTTGTCGATACTAAAAGCCCCTTCGGCCAGCGAAGGCCACAAGGGTTTGGCTTGGCGGGCATTAAATGCCAGCAGATCGGCCTTCATGGTGGCCAGGCGCGCGCCCTGTTGCTTGGCCAGGTCAGTCTTCTCGCCCGGGTCGCTGGCCAGGTTGTAGAGCACATCTTGCTTGGGGCGTTGCATCACTTGCAACTTCCAGTCGCCTTCGCGCATGGCCAGGTAAGTGTCGGTACGCCAAAAAATCTGACGGTGTGGTGCGTCGGCGCGTTTGCCTTGCAAAAAGGGCAACAGGTTCACCCCATCAATGGGCCGGTCCGGGGGCTGCATGGCACCGGCCGCAGCCAGCGCTGTGCTAAAGATGTCCATGTGGCTGATGGGCTGGGTGTAGCTGGCGCCTTGGGGCATGCCTTTGGGCCAGCGCATGAAAAAGGGCACACGGATGCCTCCGTCATAAAACGTGGCCTTCCAGCCCCGGTAGGGCTTGTTCAGGTCGGGCACGCCGATATAGCCCGCACCGCCGTTGTCGCTGGTGAAGATGACGAGTGTGTTGTCGTCCATCCCCTGGTCTTTGAGGTGCTGCAGCACACGCCCGATGTTGCGGTCCAGGGAGCGGATCATGGCGGCGTAGACGCGCGTGGTGTGGTCCGGGATGTGGGCCAGCGCGTCGTAGTCTTCTCGGGTGGCTTGCAGCGGCGTGTGCGGTGCGTTGTAGGCCAGGTACATGAAGAAGGGCTGCGCTCGGTTGGCGTCCATGGCCTTGATAGCCTCGTCGGTCAAATAGTCCGTCATGTAGCGCGCCGGCTTGAAGGGCTGGCCGTCATTAAAGCGGATGCCCCAGGGGTGTGCCGCCCACAAAAATTTGTCGATCGGGTCGAATTCCTGCTTGGAATTCACCACATTGGGGGCGTTTTCAGGCAAGAACATGGATGCGCCATGCATCAGTGAGAGCGACTCGTCAAAGCCATGCGCATAGGCGCGAAATTGCGGGCTGTCGCCCAAATGCCATTTGCCCAAGTGCAGGGTGCGGTAGCCCGCGCCCTTGAGTGAGCGTGCCAGCGTCACCTCGGTCGTGGGCAAGCCCATGTCCTCATAGGGAATCAAGTCGACCTCGCGCTCTGCGTGGTAGAGCACGGGTCTTGCATCGCCGCCTGGGTTGGCAGCGGCCAGCACCTTCATGAACTCTTTTGGGGTGGGCGTGAACTCAAAGCCAAAGCGCGTCGGATAGCGCCCGGTCATCATGGCCGCGCGCGAGGGCGCACACGTGGCGTTGCCAGAATAACCCGCCAGAAAATCCACGCCCTGGCGCGCAATGGCGTCGATGTTTGGCGTGGGCACGCTGCCCCCAGCCACGCCGCCGCCATGCAGCGTGATGTCGTTAAAACCCAGATCATCGGCCACGATCAGCAGTACGTTGGGTGGCCGTGCGCCCGTCAGCGTGGCGCCCGGTGCAGGCACGCGCCACACCACCTCTTGCGTGGGGCCGTAGTCTTTGCGAAGGACGTGTTTGACAAACAGCAGCATCACACCGGGGCGCCCGCCCACGGCCCAAAACCCCA
>CANHZG010000197.1 GCA_947464995.1 Comamonadaceae bacterium
CGCAAAAGCTGGCTCCAGATCACCGTGCAGTACGACCGAGGCATCAGCGCCCAGGTAATCAAATACTGTGGCTGTTTCGTCAAAGAACAGCGGCAGGTAGTACTCGATGCCGGCCGTGGCTACGCCGGCGCCCATGTCTTTGTAGATACGGCTCTTGGTTGGGTCGCCTTCGAGAAGTTCGCGCCAGCGGCTGCGGAACTTGGCGCGCGCCGCCTCGTCCATTGGAAACTCGCGCCCGGGTAACAGGCGCACTTCAGGCACCGGGTACAGGCTGCGCTGGCTGTCGGGATCGAATGTGCGGATGCTGTCAATCTCGTTGTCAAACAAATCCACTCGAAAAGGTACCAGCGAGCCCATGGGAAACAAATCAATCAGGCCACCGCGCACCGCGTATTCGCCGGGGCTGACCACTTGCGTCACGTGGCTGTAGCCCGCCAGTGTGAGCTGGGCTTTGAGCTTGGCCTCGTCGAGCTTTTGCTTGACCGTGAACTCAAAGGTGTAACCGGCCAAAA
This sequence comes from Comamonadaceae bacterium, assembly GCA_947464995.1. Taxonomy (GTDB): domain Bacteria; phylum Pseudomonadota; class Gammaproteobacteria; order Burkholderiales; family Burkholderiaceae_C; genus Allorhodoferax. Next base: position 513 of record CANHZG010000197.1, read on the forward strand.
AGGCCGGGGGCGCGAGCCGGTACAGCGCGGTGGTGGCCGGCATGAGCACCACGTCGGCGCCTTGTTCGTGGTCGCGCTGGCTGATGCGCCACAGCGTGGCCAGGCGTTCGCTGATCAGGTCTTGGTGGGGCGAAAACGTGTCGTAGGGCAGGGTCTCCCAGTCTGGAAACACGGTGCAGCGCAGCTCGGGGGCAAAAAACACCATCTCGTCCATCAATCGCTGTGCGTCCGCTGCGTCTGCGGTGATGATCGCCGTCATGCGGCCTGCGGATTTGTCGCGCCGCGCCAGTTGGGCCATCAGCACCGCGTCGGCAGAGCCGACGGGGCGCGGCAGCGTGAAGCGTTTGCCAGGGGTCAGCGTCGGGAGATTGGCAAGCAGGGTCGCGGGAAGGGTCATGAAGGGCTACAAATACAAAAACCCCCGTCTGCCCCGGGAGGGGGTGTGCGGAGGTGAAAAAACAGGTACGGATGCTGATTTTAGAATGGCCCGTTCCATCTGATCGTCACACGCCGGTGTGGCCCGCCTTTTCAATGCCCCAAGCACGCCCCATTCCCAACGCTCCTTACAGCGCCCCAGCCAGCCCCGCCCCGCCGCGCTACTTCGCGCTGGTGCCTTGCGCGGGCGCGGGCAGCCGCGCGGGCACAGCGCAGCCCAAGCAGTATCAAAGCGTGGCCGGTCAGCCCATGGTGATGCACACCTTGTGGGCGTTGGCGGGGGTAGCGCGCCTGACGGCGGGCTTGGTAGTGCTGTCCAAGGGCGACGACTTTGTTTGGCCCGAGGGCGCCGCCTGGCCCGAGCGCTTCACCCGCGCGTTTTGCGGCGGCCCAAGCCGGGCGCACAGCGTATTCAACGGTCTGCAGGCCTTGCGTGAATCCGGCGCGCGCGACCAAGACTGGGTGCTGGTGCACGACGCGGCACGCTGCCTAATCACGCCCGCACTGGTGGACGCCCTGATCGACGCCTGCACGAATGACCCGGTGGGGGGCCTGCTGGCGCTGCCCCTGCCAGACACCCTCAAGCAAGCGCAAGCGGGCCGCGTGCTCGCCACCGTGCCGCGCCAGGATAAATGGCTGGCGCAGACGCCCCAAATGTTCCGTCTGGGTACGTTGCAAGACGCGCTGTCGGCACAAGCGGAATCGGGCTTTGCCGGCGTCACCGACGAGGCCAGCGCACTGGAAATGGCGGGTCTGCGGCCGCTGCTGGTGCCGGGCAGCGCCCACAACTTCAAGGTGACCTACCCGGCAGACTTCGCGCTGGCTCAGGCGGTGCTAAGCAGCTGAAGCTTCACGCAGCACGGCGTCGACCATCGGCGTCTTGTCAGCGCCGGATGCCGTCTTGTTGCACAAGGATCTCGGGCGCCTCTTTTTTTGATGATCTACGTGCCCAGTGGCAGGGCGGTTTTGTACCGCACTTGTTTTAGGGCAAAGCTGGAGCGTATTTTTTCCACCTGCGCTATGGGTGAGAGATGTTCCAAAATAAAGCGCTCCAGTGAGGGCATGTCTGCGACGGCTACGCGAATGAGGTAATCCGATTCACCCGTCATGAGGTAGCACTCCATGACTTCCTCGCGTGTGCAGATGCGATCCTCAAAGGCTTGTAAGGCCTTGCGACTCTGTTGCTTGAGGCTGATGGAGATGAACACGTTCAAATGCAGGCCCAGTTGCTGTGGATCGAGCAAAGCCACATAGCTGCGGATCAACCCTTGGGCTTCGAGTCTGCGCACCCGCGCCAGGCAGGGCGAGGGTGAGAGATGTACCCGGCGCGCCAGCTCGACATTGGAAATGCTGGAGTCCGCCTGCAAGGCGTTGAGAATCTTGCGATCGGTATTGTCTAAGTCAGGCATGCTTCTTTAGTCACTTTCAGCAGCACAACGTGCTGTAAAACCCGTTTTTTTTCGAAAATAGAGCTACATATACCAGCCATTGGATTCTACAGTTTCGTTCACTGAACCCTACTTCTTAGTGAGCGTTTTATGCCATCCCAGATTGAACAGAACGACGGCGCCTGCCCCATCGACAGCGACCCCCTGGAGACGCAGGAATGGCGCGATGCGCTGCAATCGCTGCTCCAGTCCGCCGGACCGGGGCGCGCGCGTGAAGTGCTGACCATGCTCAGTGAAATGGGGCGTGACCCCGCCATTGCCTGGAAGCCTTCGCTCAAGACGCCTTATGTCAACACCATCGCGGTAGACCAACAGCCCGTCTTTCCGGGCGATCTTGCCCTAGAAGAGCGCCTGGCCTCGCTCATGCGCTGGAACGCCCTGGCCATGGTGGTACGTGCCAACCAGGCCTATGGCGAGTTGGGTGGCCACATCGCCAGCTATGCGAGTGCCGCCGATTTGTTTGAGGTGGGCTTCAACCATTTCTTCCATGCCCGTAGCGAAGGATATGGCAAAACCAATTTGGGCGACCTGGTCTTTTTCCAGCCGCACAGCGCGCCCGGCGTGTATGCGCGCGCCTATTTGGAGGGCCGCCTTACGGAAGCGGATCTCGCACTTTATCGCCAGGAGTTGACGTCGCCCCTGCAACTCACTGGAGAAGGTGCACAGGGATTGTGCAGCTACCCGCATCCCTACCTGATGCCCGACTTCTGGCAGTTCCCGACCGGCTCCATGGGCATCGGCCCGATTAGCTCGATCTACCACGCGCGCTTCATGCACTACCTCACGGACCGCAAGTTGCTGGACTGCACCGAGCGCAAGGTGTGGGGTGTGTTTGGCGACGGCGAGATGGACGAGCCCGAGAGCATGAGTGCGCTCACTCTGGCCGCCCGGGAGGGTCTGGACAACTTGGTATGGGTCGTGAACTGTAATTTGCAGCGCCTGGACGGACCGGTGCGCGGCAATGGCCGCATCATTGACGAACTGGAGCAGTTGTTCGCCGGCGCCGGTTGGAATGTGATCAAGCTGGTCTGGGGTAGTGACTGGGACGGACTGTTTGCGCGTGACAGCCATGGTGCTTTGAAGAAAGCCTTTGCTAACACCGTGGACGGACAAATGCAGACCTTTGCTGCGAAGGATGGTCGCTTTAACCGCGATTCTTTCTTTGGGCAAAACCCCGAATTGGCGGCCCTGGCACAAGGTATGACGGACGAGCAGATTGACCAGCTCAAGCGAGGCGGCCATGACCTGGTGAAAATCTATACCGCCTATGCCGCAGCCCTCAAGCACCAGGGCCAGCCCACGGTCATTTTGGCCCATACCAAGAAGGGCTACGGGATGGGCAGCGCTGGTCAGGGCAAGATGACTACGCACAGCCACAAGAAGTTTGACGAAACCGATTTGATTGCCTTTCGCGACCGCTTTCAGTTGCCTTTGAGCGATGCCCAGGTAACCGCAATCGATTTCTATCGGCCACCAGCCGGTAGCGCCGAGATGGTCTACATGCATGAGAAGCGCAAGGCCCTGGGCGGTTTCTTGCCCAAGCGCTACACGCAGTGCGAACCCGTGCCCGTACCGGCACTGTCTTCCTATGGGCAATTTGCCTTGAAGGCCGAAGGCAAGGAGATGAGCACCACCATGGCATTTGTGCGCTTGCTGGGGAACTTGTTAAAGGACCCGGTATTGGGGCAACGCATTGTTCCTATCGTGGCCGATGAAGCGCGCACTTTTGGCATGGCCAATTTGTTCAAGCAGGTAGGCATTTATTCGAGCGTCGGTCAGCGCTATGCCCCGGAAGACATTGGTTCGGTGCTGAGCTACCGCGAGGCTAAGGACGGGCAGATTCTGGAAGAGGGCATTTCGGAAGCCGGCGCTATGTCCAGTTGGACCGCTGCCAGTACCAGTTACAGCGTGCACGGTATGGCTATGTTGCCCTTCTACATCTATTACTCCATGTTCGGTTTTCAGCGCGTGGGCGACCAGATCTGGGCGGCAGCAGACCAGCGAGCCCGTGGTTTCCTGATTGGCGCCACCTCCGGCCGCACGACACTGGGTGGCGAAGGCTTGCAGCACCAAGACGGCACCAGCCATGTCATGGCCGCCACCATTCCCAACTGCAAGGCTTATGACCCGGCCTTCGCCGGCGAGCTTGCGTTGATTGTGGACCGAGGCATGCGCGAGATGATGCAAGAGCAGCAAGACGTTTTCTACTACATCACCGCCATGAATGAGAACTATGCCCAACCCAACCTTCCAGAAGACGCGGTGGAAGGCGTGATCAAGGGCGGCTACCGCTTTGCTAAATATCCCGGCGTGCCTACCGCTGCCGCCGTGGCGCAGGAGCCCGCCGAGGTGACTCTTATGGGCTCAGGCGCGATTCTGACCGAGGTGATAAAGGCCGCAGAGCAGCTTGCCATGGAAGGTATTTCCTCGACCGTGTTCAGCGTGACCAGCTGGAGTCAGTTGGCACGCGAAGGCCAGGCGTGCATCGGTGGTCTAGACGCTTCGACACAAGCCACTCCCTACATAGCCCTGCTGCTCCAGGAAAGTGCCGGCCCCATCATTGCGGCCACGGACTATGTGCGCGCCGTGCCGGAGTCGGTGCGTGCCTATGTGCCGCAAAACCGCAGCTACACCAGCCTGGGTACGGACGGCTTTGGGCGCAGTGACACCCGTGCCGCCCTGCGCTCCTTCTTCGGTGTCAACGCAGCCAGCATCGCCGCCGCGGCACATAAAAGTTTGCGCACCCCACGCGCCTGAGCGCCGTTCCAGCCTTTCTTTCCAGTTTCACTCTGAATCCGCCCCGGTGAAGCCAGCCAGGGCCATTGCGTGACGGCTCAGGCCCTGTACCC
>CANHZG010000198.1 GCA_947464995.1 Comamonadaceae bacterium
CTATTTTTAAGAAAAAACTCCTGCGATTCGGCTTTTTTGCCACAAGGGCATTTCCACGGCCGTACCCGTAAAGCCGGTTGTGCGCGCGGAGCGTCAACCCTTCGTAACGTAGCACCCCTATTCCCAGGCCTTGATGGATCGGGGTAAAAAGGTCACTTTTCATACCAAGTCATTAGAATGGGCAAATGCCCTTTCCCAGTCTAAAAAAGCTCTATATCAGCTTGGCCCTATTGGCGTTGACCACAGCCATCGCGTTAGCACTTTACATTTTTGTAGCGCTTCAATGGAGCTACTCCAAGGGTGAACGCGCCGGGTTTTTGCAAAAGGTGTCTAACAAAGGTTGGATCTGTAAGACCTGGGAAGGCGAGTTGTCACTGGTCGCCTTGCCGGGCACTGCGCCAGAAAAGTTCTTGTTCACCGTGCGTGATGAAGCCGTTGCTCAAAAAGTGAACGCGGCGGCGGGTAAGCGCGTGACCCTGCAATATGAGCAACACAAGGGCCTTCCCACCTCCTGTTTCGGCGATACGGATTATTTTGTGGTGGGCCTGACAGAAATCGACTGATTGCGCTGCAGCATGGGAAAAGCCAAGTCCAAACTACAACAAAGGCACTCTTTATTCCAGTGGCAAAAGCTATGTAAAAGCATGCCGAACACACGCATTTGCTAGCACGCGGCCATCGCGGCACAACGAGGATCGGGGACTTTGCAGTCTGTTCAGGGAGCGTCTGCCAGATGCAGCCAAATCTCATTGCGTCGCATAAACCAGGGCGTGATCGGCGCGTTGTAGCGCGAAAACACCGGTTCGCCCACGCTGTTTAAGTCAGCCGCACGCAAAGCCGCCTGGAGCTTGGCCAAATGCTGCTGGTAGTTGGACTCAGACCAAAATCCAGAGTAACGGATGACGGCCACACGGCTTGGCGCGATGTCTCGCAATACGACCCGAACATCCAGAGGCTCAGGCGCATTGTCCCTGGTCACCCCCTTGGGCAGCACAAACTGCACCTTAAAGCCGCCTGGTGCGACGGTCTGCGTAACGGGCGCAGTCATCTCGAGCTTGACCGGCTCAGCGGCTTGCGTCACCGGCGCGGTCATCGCGAGTTGTCGCTCGCCCTTGTTCTTGCCAAAGATATAAGCAGCCAAAATCGGGAAGGCCGTGTTCCCGGCATCTTCGGCCGGGCCCGGCACCACAACTTCGGCAACGCAATACGCTTCGTATTGCCGCAACTCGATGTCTTTGAGCTTCTGAATTACTTTGTAGTCGGGCTCTTCGGTGGCGTGGCTGGGCATAGGTAACGCTAACAGAATAAGGCAGCACGCCGTGGCCCAACTAGCAATAACCCTGTGGGCACCACACCAAAACGGCCCAAACTGCTGAAGTTGACGACGCTCGGTCATATTCATGTTCATATTCATTTCTCCTGTATCTGGCTACGCTGCTAAGCTTGGGTCGATGCTACCTGTTGAATCGACCGCGCTGCTGGCGTATCCCTCGTTCGTGCGTTTTTGGCTGGCGCGCCTGACTGGCGTGATGTCCAACCAAATGCTCATGCTGGCGCTTGCTTGGCAAATGTACGACCTCACCTCCAGTGCATGGGACCTAGGGCTGGTGGGCTTGTTTCAGTTTGTCCCCGCGCTTCTGATGACCTTACCCGCAGGCCATGTGGCAGACCGGCAGCACCGGGGGCGCATTTTTGCGGCTTGCATGCTAGCGCAGGCACTGGTGGCGGCACTGCTCGTGCTCAGCACCCAGGGAGACTGGACAACGCGGGAACTGATTCTGGCGCTTTCGGTGGTCCTGGGGATAGGGAGAGCCTTTCAAATGCCCGCCCAGCAGGCGCTTATCCCTGTGCTGGTGCCTCCATCCCTTTTGCAGCGGGCCATTTCAGTGGGTTCGATAGGCATGCAATTGGCTATTGTGGGGGGCCCGGCGCTTGGTGGCGTGTTATACGCCGCTGGGGCTAGCACCGTTTATGGTGCCTGCCTGGCACTCTCCCTGGTATCGGCAGCCCTTACCTTTACGGTGCACTACCGGCATGTTCCAGCGCAACGCGCTGCCACGCTGGCCTCGGTTTTTGCCGGTGTGGCCTTTGTCTGGCGTCGTCAGGTTTTGCTCGGCGCCATGTCGCTCGATTTGTTTGCGGTTCTGCTGGGCGGTGCCACCGCTTTGCTGCCGATCTTTGCCCGCGACATTTTGCATACCGGCCCGCAAGGTTTGGGCTTGCTGCGCGCTGCGCCCGCCGTTGGCGCTTTGCTGATGACGCTGCTGTTGGTGCGCTTCCCGTTGCAGCGCCACGCTGGCTATAAATTGCTCGGCGCCGTAGGCGTGTTTGGTTTAGCGACCTTGGTGTTTGGGCTATCAGACCATTTCGCCCTGTCCATGCTGGCACTGGTGGTCACGGGCGCGGCCGACAGCATCAGCGTGGTCACGCGTCTGACTCTGATGCAAATCGACACACCAGACGACATGCGCGGCCGCGTATCAGCCGTGAATTCGATCTTTATCGGCGCATCCAACCAGCTCGGCGAGTTCGAGTCCGGTGCCACAGCGGCCCTATTAGGCCCCGTGGGATCGGTGGTCATGGGCGGCGTGGGAACCGTGTTAGTTGCCGCCACTTGGCTCAAACTCTTTCCCGAGCTATCCCGCCGCGATCGATTGTCTTAACCCGCTTTTGAAATTACCCCACTATGAAAAATGTAATCCGAACCGTTTGCGCACTGATGGGTGCCATTGCCTTGTCCGGCAATATCGCCCTGGCCCAGATGGTTACCTCCGCCACTTTTGAGCCCCTACTCGCTGGCGCTCACCGTTCGCCGGGCAATGTGGCGCGCGACCCCTATCGCCATCCGGCGCAGACCTTGGCCTTTTTTGGCATCCGCGAGGACAGCACGGTGGTGGAAATTCTGCCCGGAAGCGGCGGCTATTACATGGAAATATTGGCCCCCTGGCTCAAGGAAAAAGGCCTGTACATCGCCGCCAACCGCGACGATTCGAAGCCCCAGTACCTGCCAGACCACCAAAAGCTCTTGCAACGCCTTAAGGACGAACCGGCCCTGTACGGCGAGGTAGTGGTTAGCAAGTTTCGAGCAGACCACCACCCCATCGCAGCGCCCGGTAGCGCCGACGTGGTGATCAGCTTTCGCGACTTACACAACTGGATGAACGAGAACGAAGTGGAGACCTCGCTCAAAGCGTTTCACCTTGCTTTAAAGCCCGGTGGTGTATTGGGCATTGTGGACCACCGGGGACGCACAGACCAGACACAAGCGGAGCAGGCTGCCAGCGGCTATGTGCGCCAGGACGTGGCCGTTGCCTTGATCGAGAGCGCCGGATTCCAACTTGACGCCAGCTCAGAGGTCAATGCCAACCCCAAAGACACCAAAGACTACGCGCAAGGCGTCTGGACCCTGCCCCCGAGCTACCGAATGAAGGACGTGGACCGGGAGAAATACCGAAACATTGGCGAGAGCGACCGTTTCACCTTGCGATTTATAAAGCGCTAATCGAGCGCCCACAACCACTGTGCGGTGCGCGGACGCAGGGTTTGTGGTGCGCACTCTGCCCAGATGTTCAGGCAACCACGAGTTACAACACCCGAAAACGAAAAAAGCCCGAAAAGAACCAGTCTCTGCGGGCTTTGCAACGCGCCGCTTTTGCTGCGGCAGCGTGCGTTTAGTCTGCGCTAAAACTCACCACATCGGCCACGGCACGGCGCACCTTACGGGGCCAGTTGCCCGGTGCGGGGCGGCCCACGGCGATCAGCATCACCGGGATTTCATCGGCGGCGAGCTTGCATTCGGCACTAACCGCGGTGGGATCGTAACCAATCATGGCGCCCGACACCAGGCCTTTGCCGTGAGCGGCGTACATGAGCGTCATGGCGGCCATGGAGGCTGAGCGAACCGCCTCGTCGCGCTGGAACTGCTCTTTGCCGTCGTACATGCCGTTGGCCATCCCAATCCAGCCGTCAAAGGCGGCTTGGTCGATGTGGCCGCCATCGAGCATGGGCTTGATCAGCACGGGCAAGTCTTTGTGTCCACCGACTTTACCGACCAAAACAAAGGTCACGGCGGCGTCGCCGACTTTGGGCTGGTTGTAAGCAGCGGCTTTGAGGCGGGCCTTGGCTGCGGGCGTGTTGACGGCCACCAGGCGCCAGTTTTGCTGGTTAAAGGAGGTGGGGGTCTGGTTGGCCAGTTGCGCCAACTCGGTGATCTCCGCCTGGGTCATCACGTGGGTGGGGTCAAAGTTGTTGGCAGAGGTGCGGCTGTTGATGGCACTAAAAACATCGGTCATGGAAAATCCTAAAAAGAAAAAGAGACGAAACGGGATCGCTTTCTATCTTAAGCCATCGGAAAACCTCCACAAAAAATGCGACTCTTGTTTCGTCCAAAGTTGGGATGGATTTCGCCGTCATATAGAACGTTGCGTGGCTATCAAGTTCTGAAAACTAAATTTACTCCAGTACCATTGCGACGGTCGTATGTTGGCGTTTCACAATCCTCTATAGATGTCCGTGAACAGAGATTCCCTTCTTGCGTGCTGCGTCTGCGTCGGTTGGGTGGCGCAGAGCCTCTTAGCGAGCGCGGCGGCATCGGAGCCCTTGTCTCCCTACACCCTTCTTACAACGTGTTCTGATAGGGCCTTGATTCTGGAAGGCGAGACTTGCGCAGACACGGGCGGCCGCGTACTGTTGGCCCTGGACCAAGCCTGCACTGCGCGTTGTGAGTCTCGCCATGACGCTTGCGTGAAGGACGCCGATACGCGTTCGTTGCAAGAAAAGTGCAAAACCTACCGTAAGGCCTGTCTGCGAACTTGCCAATAGCTTTTGGCGGCAGGGCCTGAAGTCGTTTGAGCGAAGTGCGAGGCACAGGAGCGCTTGGCATACCCCAACACGGTATGATCCCCTGCACGTTGGCAGAGAAATTTACGTGACTCCTGTTCATGGGCCCTAGTGACCCGCGCGATGCCTGTTGCTCCCTGGATCGGCAGGCTTTTTTTCTGCTTATACGTCGACTCATCCATGGCCAGACCCTTTTCAACGCCGATACCCTCACTGCTTGCGCCATTGCAGGCGCCGACCGATGTGGTGCTGCCCCGCGGCGCCATCGTCGCCCTGTCCGTGGCGGCATTTGGCAGTGGCATGTCGCTGCGGGTGATGGACGCCATGCTGCCCCGACTGGCGGCGGAGTTCTCTCTGACGCTGGGAGCGGCAGCCTCGGTGATTACGGTGTTCGC
>CANHZG010000199.1 GCA_947464995.1 Comamonadaceae bacterium
CGCCCTTCATTTGCTCGCGCAAAGGCCAGGCCGTAGTAACAAGCGGGATGGTGTTTACACGTTTGATCAGGCAACCCCAAACGCCTACTCAAACAGCGGCACCAACGCCCTGGCCATGATCCGGGTTGCAAGGATGGGGGAGCTTGAATAGTTCGGATCCCATAACAGGCACTGCCAGTGAGCGGGCGTCGCTGGCGTTGGCTAAGACTATCAATCAATCAAGGCGACGGCATGGGGCGCCGGGGATCGTTAGCCCGCAGGGGCGAGACGGCTACTCGGGTCGATGCCAAGAACACCAGGGCCCGACCCCGCCAGGGGAGACGCGCATTCCAAACTCCAAGAGCTAAGGGCTATTTGCTATCGGTGCGAGCCATGGGAGACTGACCGCAATGCAGGGATTTGACCCACTTGGTTGGGAAAACTTGAGCGTTGCAGACCGACCAAACCGCCGGCGTTTACGACCGAATTCGAGACCAAGGAGGTCATGCCTGGCCGCTACACTGGCTCTTTTTTGACATTGAGGCTCCCATGCAGCAGTCTGCCGCCGTGCGTCCCGATCCAACTACCCAACGCAAAGCCGCTATCGCCCGTGGCGCCGCGCTTGAGCACACAGGCAAGGTTCTGATCGAGCCGATCCCGAACTTCGATCTCAATCGCACCATATTCAAAACCCTGGAAGGCAAGGCTGCCCGCTTCGTAATGAACGCCCGAGTAGGCAAGCAGGCCCGCTGGGACGCGGCTGCGACCGAAGCGGTCCAGGCCGAATACGCAGCTGCCCGCGTGGAGCACCCGCTGCCCGGCGTGAGCACCGAATTGATGGACTTCTTAGTGAGCGAGTGCGACTTCATTGTGGAGCATGCTGACGGCTCGTTCCTCGACCATCTCTACTTTTGCTTTGAGTACACCGTGCAGCATTACCCGCAGCGCTCCCCTGTTGTGATGCTGCTGCACTCCATCCTCGGAACTGGCACCAACACCTTCGCAATGACAGTCGACAAAATCCCGGCGCTGCGCCTGCTAATGACGCCCTGGGAGTGGACGCAAGTGCAAGCCTTTCCGTCGGTGTTGCGGTTGCTATACGCCGGCCCACTGCGCGAGGAATTGCGCAAGAACGTCCACCGCACCGATGCCATTGCATGCATCTCCTTTCATCGGGTGATCGACAACGCACCCATCACCTTGAGCGCAGAAGACTTCTGGATCGCACTGAACTACCAGCTGATCCACCTGGTCGACTTCCTTCCGGCGGCGAACTGGTCCATGCACCAAAACGACACCTCATTTATCCTGTTTCGTGATCTGTACGACCTGCTTGCGCTGACCGGCAAGCGAGAGGCTATCGTTGGTTACAAACCAAGCGCGGGCCCACGCAAGCCAGAGGGTGAGCGCCAGGGTGTAGGCGAATGGCTCACCACATTGATCCCGGTAAGTGTCAGCGAACGCATGGCGGCCAAGTCAGTCAACCGTTTCTCAGAGCGTATCGGGCACTCCCTCGACTACCGAATCACCTGGACCTGAATGGGGCACACACGAGGTTTGGGATGGACTCCTGACCGGGGACACGCTGGACTTCTGGTAACCGACTTTTTATGGCCGGCAGGTACCGCTGACACAGTTGAAGTGCACCTCAGGCACAGAGCATGCCTATCCGCATGCCGGGGCAATGGGCTCAGCCCACCGCCTGGCGCAGGGCGGTACCACTCCAGCGTTGACCGCTGCGGCACGACTTCATCAGAGTACACATTACCGCGTTGCGAGGCGCCGACCCACCGTGCTGTGCGGCCAAACGCACCACTGCGCCGCACAGATCGTCAATTTCTGTGATGCGACCGCGTTGCAAGTCCTCCCACATAGACGACCGAGCCGTTGCGTCCATGCGTAACATGCTGGCGGCAATCCGACTAAATAGCCAATTTGGCAGCCGCAGGATAAAGGGAAGAAGCTGCGTCGGCGCCTTGGAAATTTGGGCTGGCCGAATGTCGGCGACCGCCAATACCTGCAAGGCCTCGGTCTGCAACGCAGCGAGCACGCGGCGGAAATCACGGTCACGCAGCTGATCGACGAGCGGCAGATCCGACAGCGCGTTGACCGGGTTGTTCAGGTTTAGCAGCAACTTGCCCCATTGCACAGTCAGCATGTCGCTTGCCAGAACGGTGGGGAGCCCGCTGGCGTTAAACGCGTGCGCGATGGTGCGCGTGGCGGGCGTGTCGGCAAGGTGCAGGGCCCCTTCCGTGGCGCGGTGCACTTTGTTGGGATCAGGCATGACTACGTTGTAGGGCACCATGCCCGCCACCACCTGCAGACCCGGCCCAGCCTTTGCTATACGGGCGACATTGTCCACGCCGTTCTGTAGCGAAACCACCACCGAGCCTGCCGGGCAGTGGGTGGCAATCTCCTGCGCAGCGGATACAGTTGCGCCACCCTTGACGCACAGAAGAATAACGGTAGAAGTGCCTTGACCGCCGCCCGCCTGCAGGTCTTGCCATGCGTGAGTCACACTGGTGAATAGTTGTAACTGAGCTGGCTCCAGGTGGGTCCGAAAGCCGTCCAAGTCCGATACCTTCAGACCGCCGGTGGCCAGGGGATCAAGAGTGGGAGCGCGTCCTACCAGAGCCACCCGATGCCCAGATGCAATCAAGCGGCCACCAACATAGCATCCGATAGCCCCAGCACCGACAATGAGGTAGTTCATCGTATTGTGACAATACAAAGCCCGAGACTCTACCGCACAATAGCGCTCGTCCTTTTCTGGCGTTTAGCCGTCTTTCGGACTTCGTCTCTAATTAGCGGCTTTCGACCCCAACCCGGACAACGCGTCGAGGAAACCTGTCAAGGACCCCATGACCACACCCGCCCAGACCATTCGCCTGCAACTCGCCGCCTGCTACCGCATGTTTGCGCGCCGCGCCATGGACGACCTGATCTACACCCACCTGTCGGCACGCCTGCCCGGCACAGACCGGTTCCTGTTCATTCCCTTTGGCATGCTGTTTGACGAGGTCACGGCCTCGAACCTACTGGAGGTGGACCTCGCTGGAGGCGACCTGTCGGGGTCCGGTACGCCCGTCAACCCGGCCGGATGGATCGTGCACCGTACGGTCTACGAGGCGGTGCCCGAGGCGCAGTGCGTCATGCACCTGCATACCGTGAGTGGCACGGCGGTGTCGGCGCAAAAGCAAGGCTTGCTTCCCATTAACCAGTTCGCCATCACCTATAACGGGCAGATTGCGTACCACGACTATGACGGCCCTGGCCTGCGCCCAGAGGAGCAGAAAAACTTTGTCGCCAACATGGGCAAACACCGCATGATGTTCCTGCGCAACCACGGTACGCTGACCCATGGGCGCACCATCCCCGAGGCTTTCACGCTGATGCACTACCTCGAGCGCACCTGCGAGATCCAGGTCGCTGCGCAGGGTGCAGGAGCACTGGCCCTGCCAGCGCAGCCGGTCATCGACCGCACGGTGGCCACCGCGCAGGGCGTGGGCGACGGCAAGTTCGCCCAGATCGGGTTCGACGCCTTGGTGCGCAGGCTCGACCGCGAAGACCCAAGCTACCGGAACTAGGTGGTGGTGTAGCGTCGTTGGTAAGGTTCGTGTAAAACCCGTTGCATCGACCATAACCTACCGCAGCAGCGTGGCCCGGACCGGCAGGCTATCGACAGCGCACCAAGTTGAATGTGAAAGAAAGGGATGCCGCTCTGATTTTCAACATAGGGGCGTTGGGCGGCGGTAGGTTGGAAACGGTGCTGTTTGCGCAGACCCTGAAAAAAACCTACTGCGTCTTCCAATCTGTGGCGGGCAGGCTATTGTTCTCAATTTCGTGGCTCTGCCAATTCCATCATTGGTAGCGATGAAGTTCCTTGCTCAAAGCCAGCGCCAAACAACCAGAGAAAGTGCCACAAGAGCCACCTTGCCTCGCTTTAGCTGCGCTCGACGCGTCGGCGTAAAGACCTGGCCAAAAGTTGACGGGCGGGGTGTGTGGGGGGTCGTTGCTTGCATCATCATTGCGCTCCTTAAGGTTAACGAATCAGCGCTGGCGTCAAAAAAATGGTTCGACGTTGACAGTCACTAAAGGTTATTATTTGCCCCTACTAGCTCATAGAGTGAGCCACTAACCGAAGACACTAAAAAAATGGATCGCACCGAACGTTTTTACAAAATCGACAATCTCCTGCACGTCAACTCCGCCGTGTCGATCGATCGCTTCCTGCGAGAGCTGGAGGTTTCCCGAGCCACCTTTAAGCGCGACATCGAGTACATGCGCGATCGGCTTAACGCTCCCATTGAGTGGGATCGCAGCCAAGGGGGCTACCGCTATGCCAATAACCAGACGGGCAAGCAGCAGTCCCTGCCAGGCCTGTGGTTCAACGCAAGCGAGGCCTACGCCCTGTTAATGATGCAGGCGCTGCTGTCGGAGATGCAGCCGGGTCTGCTCGGGCCCCATATTGCCCCTTTAAAGGCGCGCCTGCGTGCGGTGATTGAGTCAGGGCAGCACACCGCAGGCGACGTTGAAACCCGAGTCAAATTGCTCAATGTGGCCGCACGACCAGTGACGGATAAGAATTTTGAAGTGGTCGCCGCTGCACTCTTGGGGCGCCAGCGCCTTCAAATCCGCTATTACAGCCGCGCTCGCAACGATTTCAGCGAGCGTGAAGTCTCTCCCCAACTGCTGCTACACCACCGAGGGAACTGGTACTTAGGCGCCTGGTGCCACCAGCAGGATGCGATGCGCTCGTTTTCCATGGATGCGATTGACCAGGCGTCCCTTGTGGCCAAGACCAGCAAGTCCGTCGGGAAAAAAGAACTGGACGGTTTCGTAGGGCAGGGCTACGGCATCTTTGCAGGCAGTAAGGTGCAGTGGGCCAAGCTGCGCTTCACGCAAGAGAGGGCGCGGTGGGTTTCGCGTGAGCTTTGGCACCCAAAACAAAAGCTCACACCCCAGAAAGACGGCAGTCTCCTGATGGAAGTGCCGTTTACGGATGTACGCGAACTCTCCATGGATATCCTGCGCCAGGGGCGCCACGTGGAAGTGGTGGAGCCCCCGCAGCTCAGGGAGCAGGTCGCAGCGGAGCTGCGCATGGCGCTCAAGCAGTACCGGTAGGCCGACGCGCAGGCATCAGCACCTAGGAGCGCGCCATTTTCTGTGCACGCACCCAGAACGATGTCGATTTCTCTGATGAACATTCTCGGGCCCTGTGCCCGACTTCACCAATCCGACCG
>CANHZG010000200.1 GCA_947464995.1 Comamonadaceae bacterium
CTTTACCCGGTAAACGCCGCGTAGACCAAGTTGCGAAACAGGGGTCTGAAGTAGTCGCGCTGGTTGGGCGCCTGCACCATGAAGATGGCAAACAAATCATTCGCCGGGTCCACCCAAAAGGTCGTTCCCGCAATGCCGCCCCATGAGTACAGACCGACAGCGCCGGGCTGGGTTTCCATGCCCTCCTTCAGGCGCACCGAAACCCCCAGACCAAAACCGGTACCGCGCCCCAGCATGTCACCCGAACGCTCCGTCGTTTGCTGGCCAATGCCGCCCAGGTGGTCGGCCGTCATCAGCCGCAGCGAGGCAGGGCTCAGGATGCGCCGACCCAAGAGCACGCCGCCGTTGTACAGGCACTGCACAAAGCGCGCGTAGTCTTGTACGGTGGATGCCAGGCCCATGCCACCCGCCTCCAGGCGCGGGACTTGTCGGATGTCAATCAGCGCCAGCGGCGTGCCGCCGTCAGGGTCGTGCGCAAAGGGCTCGGCGATGCGGTGCTGTTGCTCGGGTGGAACGCTAAAGCCGGTGTCCACCATGTCCAGCGGCGCAAAAATGTGCTCGCGCAGGTACTCGCCCAGGGTCTGACCGCTGACCACCTCAACCAAGGCTCCCAATAAATCGACGGCGCGGCTGTAGGCCCAGATGCTTCCGGGCTCGTACATCAGGGGCATTTCGGCCAGCGCGCGGGCAAATTCCCGGTTGCTGCGCTCGCGTGAACCCAGCTTGGCCTGCGCATACATGCGCTGGATCGGCGTACTGCCGGTGATTTCGTAGGTCAGGCCCGACGTGTGGCATAACAAATCTTGTACCGTGGGCGCTCGCCTGGGCGGACGCAGGTGCATGGTTTCACCCTCGAAGTGCGCCAGCGGCACATTGGCAAACTCGGGCAAATGCTTGGCCACCGGGTCGCTCAAGAGCAACAGACCGCGCTCCATAAGCTGCATGACCGCCACGGAGACCATGGGTTTGGTCATGGAATAAATCCGAAAAATCGCATCCACGCCCATGGCCTTTCCCGACTGCGGGTCTTGCTGGCCGACAGCCTGGTGCAGCAGCACCTGGCCCTTGCGCGCCACCAGCACCACGGCGCCGGGCAGGCGGCCAATGTCTACCTCGCGCTGCAATACCTCAGCGATAGCACGGCAGCGGTCGGCGTCAAAGCCCAGGGTCTGGGGCAGCGCCGTGGGCAGAGGTTCGGGGTAAGTTAATGCGGTCATGGGCTATTCTTTCAGACGGGTTTATCCACCGTGGCGGACGCGGTTTCTTGCTCTTGCAACAGGCGCCACATGACCTTGCCAGCGCCACTTTTGGGCAACGCGTCGACAAACTGCACCGCGCGCGGCACCTTGTATACCGCCATGTTATCGCGGCACCAGCCGATGAGGTCTTGCTCACCGACCGTGCCCCGGTGGCTGGCGCGTAGCACTACCACCGCCTTGACCGATTCGCCCCGGTAGGCGTCGTGGGTGGCGATGATGCAGGCCTCTTGGATGGCCGGGTGGCGAAACATCAGCGCCTCCACTTCTGCAGGCCACACCTTGAATCCCGAGGCGTTGATCATGCGCTTGAGCCGATCGGTCATGCAGAAGTAGCCGTCCTCGTCCACCCGGCCCAGGTCGCCCGAGCGGAAGAAGCGCTGGCCGTCGATTTCAACAAAGGCCTGGGCAGTGGCTTCGGGGCGCTTCCAATAGCCTTGGAAGATTTGCGGGCCACGCATGACGATTTCGCCGGCCTCACCCACCGGCATTTCTACCAGGGTCTCGGGGTCCACCACCCGCGCGTCTACGCCGATGAAGGGCACGCCCAGGCACTGCCGTTTGGGCGCGTCCGGCGGATTGCTGTGCGACGGCGCTGCGGTTTCCGTCAGGCCGTAGCCCTCCACGTAGCGCAGGCCAAACTGTTCCCATAGCCGCTGCGCGACGGCCTGCGGCATGGCCGCGCCGCCACCACCAATCATGACCAGGCTAGACAGGTCAAAGTTGGTGAAGTTAGGGCTTCCCATCAGGTCAATCACCATGGTGGGGATGTTGGTCCAGTGGGTAACCCGCCACTTGGCAATCAAGGCGCCGGCCAGCTCGCGGTCCCAGCGCGGCATCAGCACCATGGTCGCGCCGCAGCAGATGTTGGTGTGCATCAGGCTGACCATGCCGGTAATGTGAAACATGGGCACCACCATGAGGGTGACGTTCTCCATGCTGCCATTGCCCCACAAGGCGCTGGCCATGGCGTTGTGCATGATGCTTGAGTGCAAATGCATGCAGCCCTTGGGCAGCCCGGTGGTGCCGCTGGTGTACGGCAACAAAGCCAAGTCGTCGGCTCCCACGGTGTGTGCTGGCGGCGCAATCTGGCAGGCCACGGCGTCGGCCCATGCGTGCACATGGCCCCCAGGCAGTTCTGGCCAGACGTGGCGCGCGAGCAACCAGTCACGCCAAGCCGCAGGCGGCGCATCGTCACCTGCGCCAGGGTCGAACGCGTCGGTGAAATGGGTGACGACCAAGTGTGCGAGCCGCTGCTCGGCGGGTAGCGCGTTGCTTGCCTTGGCCAACTCGGCGGCCAGGTCGGCGGTGGTCACTGCCACGCGGGCATCGGGGTCAGTGATGTAGTGCTTGAGTTCTTCGGCGCGGTTCATGGGGTTGACCGGCACCACCACCGCATTGGCGCGCAGGATGCCAAAGTGCGCAATCACTAATTGCGGGCAGTTTTGCATGCAGAGCACCACCCGGTCTCCTTTTTGCACGCCCAATGTAGCCAGATAGGCTGCAAACGATTCGGCCTGCTTTTTCAGATCGGCATAACTGAGCCGACGCCCGAAAAACACCAGCGCCGTTTTTTGCGGGAAGCGGCGGGCGTTGCTCTCCAGGTTGTCCCAAAGCGACGTGGCCGGGACCGTGATTCGGTGCGGCATGCGCTTGGGCCAGAATCGGTAGTGCGCGGCAAGGGGACGGGTCGGTTCAGAGGCAGAGGTCATATCGATGTGTCGCCTGAAAAGTGGAGAGGGTGCTCGGCCCACGCAGACCCGCACGATATCGCGGGGACCGCGAGTCCAGGATAGACCATGTCGCGGCGGTGACGAAGCGCTGCCGCGCCGGCGGTTCTGGCGCGCTCAGTGCCGGGAAGTTGCGCGAGCGCACTTTGATGCAATGAAAAAGCGCAATCAACTAAGTTGCAATTAGCCTTTGATCGCAAACCCTCAGTGAATTGCCTTTGAAACCATGTAAAGTTCGGTGCTTACTCAGGCTTTGACCGCAGCGGTTTTTTCTGACGTCTGAGCCAACTTACCCCCCAACCGGAGCATTTCGATGAATTTCACCTCTTTTAAGTTGCTGGCTACCGCCATGGCGGTCATGGCATCCCTCGCAGCCCTTCCCGCCCATGCCGGCAAAACCGTTGACACCATCAAAGCGCGTGGCCAGGTCATTTGCGGCGTGCACACTGGCCTAGCCGGCTTTAGTGCGGCCGACTCCAACGGAAAATGGACTGGCATTGACGTCGACATGTGCCGCGCGGTGGCTGCCGCCACCCTTGGCGACGCTGAAAAAGTGAAATTTGTGCCGCTGACGGCGCAGGCACGTTTCACCGCTTTGCAGTCCGGTGAGATCGACATGCTGTCGCGCAACACTACGTTCACGCTTACCCGCGATGCGTCTTTGGGCCTTAGCCAGACCGCTGTGGTCTATTACGACGGTCAGGGCTTTATGGTGCCGGTCAAGAGCAAGATAAAGAGCGCCAAACAGCTCAAAGGCCAGACCGTGTGCGTGCAATCGGGCACCACCACCGAGAAAAACCTGACCGACTTCTCCAAAGCCAATGGCCTGAACATCAAACCCGTGGTGTTTGAAAAGCTAGACGCTGTGGAAGGCGCGTACTTTTCAGGCCGGTGCATCTCTTACACCACCGACGCATCGGGCTTGGCATCGGTACGCAACAAGTCGGCCAAAAACCCGGCGGACCACCTGATTCTTCCTGAGCTGATTTCCAAAGAGCCGCTGGGCCCCTTGGTGCGCCGTGGTGACGACGAGTGGGCTGCCATTGTGAAGTGGACTGTTTTTGGTCTGCTGGAAGCCGAAGAAAACGGTATCACCCAGGCCAATGTGGACGACCTCAAGGCCAACAGCAAAGACCCCGTGGTGGGTCGCATTCTGGGTTCGTCTGAGGACACCGGAAAGCTGCTGGGTCTGGAGAAGGAGTGGATGGCTAATGCGATCAAAGCCACTGGAAACTACGGCGAAATCTTTGAGCGCAATGTTGGCCCTAAATCGGCCCTGCAGTTGCCACGTGGCCTGAACAACCTCTGGAACAAAGGCGGAATCCAGTACGCGCCACCCATCCGCTAATCGGTATGTGCTCGGGGACTGCCCAGCCCCCGCAGCTTCAAGGGCAGATGCAATCGCATTGCGCTGCCCTTTTTTGTTTTTTGCACCAGCCTTAGCCACCCATCTTCGGAGCCGAAGTCCCTATGTCTACCGAACGGATTGCACCACCCAAAAAACGCTGGTCTTGGCGCAGCCAGGCTTTCCGCGCGTTGGTCTATCAGGCGCTGGCCTTGGCTGTCATTGGCGGCCTGGTCTGGTACCTGGCGCACAACACTGCTACCAATATGCGGCAGCGCGGCATCCAAAGCGGCTTTGGCTTCTTGCTGGGAACAGCAGGTTTTGACATCGGTGAGAGCCTGTTTGCCTTCGACTCGGGCGAGTCCTTGCTACAAGCCTATTTGGTGGGTCTGAGCAACACGCTGCGTGTGGCGGTGTTGGGCATTGTGTTGACCACGGTAATGGGAACATTGCTGGGCGTGGGGCGCTTTGCACGCAACCCATTGGTTCGCGGCCTGTGTCGGGCTTATGTGGAGGCGTTTCGCAACATCCCGCTGCTGCTGCAGTTGCTGATGTGGTACCTATTTTTCACCGAAGTGCTGCCTGAGGCCGCGCAGGCCTGGCAACTGGGGCCCTTGTTTTTGAGCAAGGGCGGGCTGAATTTCCCGATTCCTTTGTGGGCGCTCGGCCACCAACTGGCCGCTGGTGGACTGGTCGTCGGCTTTGGCGTCGCCTTGTTTTGGCGGGCT
The DNA here is from genome assembly GCA_947464995.1 of Comamonadaceae bacterium. Classification (GTDB taxonomy): domain Bacteria; phylum Pseudomonadota; class Gammaproteobacteria; order Burkholderiales; family Burkholderiaceae_C; genus Allorhodoferax. Next base: position 5,060 of record CANHZG010000200.1, read on the forward strand.
CGGGCGCGGCGCCTGTTTGAATCTGATGGGCGAATGCGCAGCCTGTTCTGGACGCCCCTGGCGCTGGTGTTGGCCTGTGGCGTGACGGGCTGGCTGATCGGTGGCGCGCCCACGGA
>CANHZG010000201.1 GCA_947464995.1 Comamonadaceae bacterium
GCCGATTGGCCGCGTGCCTTCGCACCGGGCGCTGGCGGTGTTTCGGGGGCGGGCGCTGGACATTTTGGACGCCAAGCTGGTGTTGCCCGACGCCGCTTTTGCGCTGGCGGCGCCGGATGCCGGTGCGGGTGCTGCCAAGCCCAAAGGCTCGGTGGTGTCCTTGGCCGAGGCGCGCATTGCGCTGCGCCTGGGCTGGAGCCACCAGGGCCGAGCGGCGGACGATTTGATCCGCAAGTGCGTGGTCTGGACCTGGCGCGTCAAACTCAGCCTGTCCACCGAGCGCGACCTGTTTGCCCGCCTGCGCGAAGACGCCGAGGGTGTGGCCATCAAGGTCTTTGCCGACAATGTGCGCGACCTGCTGCTGGCCGCACCCGCCGGGCCGCGCGTGGTGATGGGCCTGGACCCGGGCATTCGCACCGGCGTCAAGGTGGCGGTGGTGGATGCCACGGGCAAGCTGGTGGACACGGCCACTGTGTTTCCCCACGAGCCGCGCAAAGACTGGGACGGATCGCTCCACACCCTGGGCGCCCTGTGCCAGCGCCACGGCGTGAACCTGATTGCCATTGGCAACGGCACCGCCAGCCGCGAGACCGACAAGCTGGCCGGTGACCTGATCAAGCTGATGTCCAAGGGCGGCGGCGGCGCGATTGACAAAGTGGTGGTCAGCGAGGCCGGGGCCTCGGTGTACAGCGCCAGCGAATACGCCAGCCAAGAGATGCCCGACGTGGACGTGAGCCTGCGGGGCGCCGCCAGCATTGCCCGGCGCCTGCAAGACCCGCTGGCTGAACTCGTCAAGATTGACCCCAAATCTATTGGTGTGGGCCAGTACCAGCACGACGTGAACCAAAGCGAGCTGGCCAAAACCCTGGCCACCGTGGTGGAAGACTGCGTGAACGCCGTGGGCGTGGACCTGAACACCGCCAGTGTGCCGCTGCTGTCACGCGTGTCGGGCCTCTCAGGCACGGTGGCCAAGGCGGTGGTCCGCTGGCGCGAGGCCAATGGCGCATTTGCCAACCGCCAGCAGCTGCTGCAAGTGGCCGGTCTGGGCGCCAAGACCTTTGAGCAAAGCGCGGGCTTTTTGCGCATTCGCGGCGGCGACAACCCGCTGGACATGACCGGTGTTCACCCCGAAACCTATTCGGTGGTGGAGCAGATCATGGCCAAAGCCGGCAAACCCGTGGCCGAGCTAATGGGCCGCGCCGACATGCTCAAAACCCTGCGCCCCGAGCTGTTTGCCAACGAAAAGTTTGGCGTCATCACGGTGCAAGACATTTTGGGCGAGCTCGAAAAACCGGGCCGCGACCCGCGCCCGGACTTCAAGGTAGCGCGCCTGCAAGACGGCGTGAACGACATCAAAGACCTGGTGGAAGGCATGATTTTGGAAGGCACCGTGAGCAACGTGGCCGCGTTTGGCGCCTTTGTGGACCTGGGCGTGCACCAGGACGGCCTGGTGCACGTGAGCCAGCTGGCCCACAAGTTTGTGAGTGACGCGCGCGAGGTGGTCAAAACCGGCGATATCGTCAAAGTGCAGGTGGTCGAAGTGGACGTGGCACGCAAGCGCATTGCACTGACCATGAAGCTGGGCGAGGCACCGCATAGCACGGGCGAGAGAGGGGCTCCGCGCGATAACCGCTTTGAAGGTGCCAGCCGTGGGCAGCGCCCTCCACAAGGCCTGGCGCAGCGCGCGCCCGAGCCACAAGGCCCCAGCGCTATGGCGTCGGCATTTTCCAAATTGCAGGGTTTGCGGAAGTAGGGGCTGGCTATGGGAATACGCGCGCTGCAAATCTACGCCGGGCCCGGCGCGCGTTCGCACTTGGCAAGCCACGGCTTGCTGCCCGCGCATGTGGACGTGATTCCAGCGGCTGCTGGCGGTCCCAAAGGGCTGATATTGGGGCCGCTGGACCGCTTTATTTTTGGCCACTGGCTGCCCCAAAGCAGCCAGCCAGTGGCGCTGGTGGGCGCATCCATTGGCGCCTGGCGCATGGCCACGGCCTGCCTGAACGAGCCGGTGGCCGCCTTTGAGCGGCTGGAGCACGACTACATCCACCAGCACTACGAGCTGCCCGAGGGCCAGAAGCGGGTGCCAGCGCAGCAAGTGAGCGCGCAGTTTGGCAGCAGCCTCCAGCAGTTTTACGGCGGGCGCATAGGTGAGGTGCTGGGCCACCCGCGCTACCGCTTGCACATCATGACCTCGCACGGGCGCCGCTTGTTGCACCGCGAACACCCGCTGTGGACGCCGGTGGGCTACGCCGCCGCATTTGTCAGTAACGCGGTGCAACGCCGGGCTTTGGGTGGGTGGCTGGAACGGGTGGTGTTTTCGGCCCAGAGCGCGCCGCTGCCCTTTGCCACCGACGACTTCGCCACCCTGCAATGCGCCCTGAACGAGGGCAATTTCATGGCTGCGCTGCAGGCCAGTTGCTCGATTCCTTTTGTGTTGAAGGCGGTGCATGACATTGCCGGTGCACCGCCGGGGGCGTATTGGGACGGTGGCATTACCGACTACCACCTGCATTTGCGCTACACCGGTTTGCCGATCGCAGCGCACGGGGCGGGTGAAAGCGCGGCAGCGGGTGCGGGCATCGTGCTGTATCCGCACTTCCAAAAAGCGGTTGTGCCGGGTTGGCTGGACAAGGCTTTGAAGTCTCGCCACCGGGCCACGTCGGCACTGGACTCGATGGTGGTGCTGGCGCCGCGTGCAGAGTGGGTGCAGACTCTGCCGAACGCCAAACTGCCCGACCGCACCGATTTTTTGCGCTACGGAAACGACCTTGCGAGTCGGGTTAAGGTCTGGACCACGGCAACCCGCGCCGCGCAGCAAATGGCCGATGAGTTTGCCGCTTGGCTGGAAGCTCCGGATATGGGGCAGGTGCTGCCGCTGTAATCAGTGCAACTGGCCCTGCGCAGCCAGAGCCGCTCAGACTTGGGGTGGCAGAAATACCGCCAGCGTGCGCATGCCCGCCACCGTGAGCAGCAACGAACCAAACAAATGCAGCGCAGCCGTGCCCAGCGCCAGCGCGTACTTTTGCTGCCCCAGCATGGCGATCACTTCGGCAGAAAAGCTGGAAAACGTGGTCAAGGCGCCTAAAAACCCCGTAATCAGCGCCAGGCGCCACACCGGGTCCAAATCTGGCAGCGCCTGGAACAGGGCGACCGCCAATCCGACCAAATACCCTCCAATCCAGTTGGCCGCCAGCGTACCCAGGGGCAGGGCGGTGCCGGGCACCACCATCGGGTTGAGCCACAGTCCCAGTTGCCAGCGGCCCAGCGCGCCCAAGCAGGCACCGATACAAATGGCGATGACGGATGGCATGTGGGCGACTCCTTCGCGGGTAAGGGAATCAGGGCTTGGCTTTGATTGATGGATCAAAGGCCGCGCCGTTGACCGTCAAACCCGCCTCGGACAGCCGCGCTGCCGCGTTGGTCTTGAAGCCTTTGACTCGGCGCAGAAAGTCCGGCCAGTCCTTGAACGGTGCTTGCTCGCGCTCTTGCAAAATGCGAGCTGTGCTGGCCGGTCCGAGGCCCTTGACGCTGTCGAGTTCGGCTTCGGTGGCTTGGTTAATCTCGGTAGCCCCCAGGCACATGGCGGCCACCAGAATGGCGAGCGTGCCGATCACAAAGTGGTGCAGGCGCATGCGGGTATTACGGCTCAGGCGTTGGCTGACATCCATTGCACGTACTGGCCCACGCCGCTGGCCACGTCGGCGAAGGCGTGGTCGCAGCCGCTAGCGCGCAGCGCGCCCAGGTCCGCCTGGGTGTAGCACTGGTATTTGCCGCGCAAGGCGTCGGGAAAGGGGATGTACGCGATCAGGTCCATGGAGACGATGGTTTCCAGTGGCAGCGGCACGTGGCCATCTTGCGCGCGCAAGGTGTTGACCACAGCGCAAGCCACGTCGTTAAAGGGCTGGGCGCGGCCCGAGCCGAGGTTGAAAATGCCACTTTGCTCGGGATGGTCGAAAAACCACAAGTTGACGTCGACCACGTCGTCTACAAACACAAAGTCGCGCATTTGGGCGCCCGGCGCATAGCCGCCGTACTCGCCAAACAGCTTGACCCGCCCCTCAGTCTTGAACTGGTGAAACTGGTGGTAGGCCACGCTGGCCATGCGGCCCTTGTGCTGCTCATGCGGGCCATACACATTGAAATAGCGAAAGCCCACCACCTGCGTTTTGGCCTGCTGCAACTGCGCGCCTAGTTCGCGCCGCATCACCTGGTCAAACAAGAGCTTGGAGTAGCCGTAGACGTTCAGCGGAAGCTCAAACGCAGGGTCTTCACGGAAGGTGTCTGAGCCGCCATAGGTGGCAGCCGACGATGCGTATAAAAGGCGGGTGCCTTGCGCTTGCGCGGCTTCAAACAATTGCAGCGACAAGCCGTAGTTGTTGCGCATCATGTATTGCCCATCATGCTCCATGGTGTCGCTGCATGCGCCTTCGTGGAACACCGCTTCCACCTGGCCGTAGTGGCCTGCCGCAAAGTCGCGGTAAAAATCGGCGGCATCCACGTAATCGGCAATGCGTCGCGTTACTAGGTTGCGGAATTTATCGCCGTCGCGCAAATCGTCTACGGCGATGATGTTGTCGATGCCGCGCGCATTGAGGCCCGCAATAATGTTGCTGCCGATAAAACCTGCGGCGCCTGTCACTACTAGGCGTGTCATGCGATCAACTCCTCTAAGCGCACGGTGGCTGTGCCGAATTTGCCGACCACCACGCCACCAGCGCGGTTGGCCCAGGGCAGGGCTTGTTGCAGCGTCATGCCCGCACCCAAGAGCACGGCCATGGTGGCGATCACGGTATCGCCTGCGCCGGTCACGTCAAACACTTCGCGCGCCTGTGCGCTGACATGGCTGACGCCGCTGTCCTCAAACAAGCTCATGCCTTCTTCGCTGCGCGTCAGTAGGATCGCGGCCAGACCTAGTTGCTGGCGCAGGCTTTGGGCTTTGGCTAGCAGTTGTTCTTCGGTATGCCAGGTGCCCACCACTTCTTGCAACTCAGCGCGGTTAGGCGTGATGACGGTAGCGCCTTGGTAGCGTGAATAGTCGCTGCCCTTAGGGTCAATCAGCACCGGTTTGCCCAGGGCGCGGGCCTTGGCGATCATGTCGCTGACATGCGCTAAACCGCCTTTGCCGTAGTCTGAAAAAAGCACCGCA
>CANHZG010000202.1 GCA_947464995.1 Comamonadaceae bacterium
CCTGGGTTTCGGTCACTGGCACGCGCTGTACGCGGTGGCCGCCCGACTCAAACTTGAGCGCGCCATACACGTTATGGCCTTCCACGCGCAGCACCACCTCTTTGTAGCCGCCCAGCTCGCTGCCCGATTCGCTCATGATCTCGCTCTTCCAACCCTGGGCGTCGCAGTAGCGGGTGTACATACGTGCCAGATCACCCGCAAACAGCGTGGATTCATCGCCGCCCGTGCCAGCACGTATTTCGATAAATGCGTTGCGCGCGTCGTCCGGGTCTTTGGGCAGCAGCATGCGCTGCAGCTCAAGTTCGAGCTGGGTCAGTTCTGCGCTGGCGCTGTCGATCTCTTCTTGTGCCATGCCCATCATCTCGGCGTCTCCTTCGGCGGTTTTGAGCATGTCAGTGCCAGCAGCCAAGTCGGCCTCACGGGACTGGTAACGCGCCCAGCGGCTCGCCACGGCGGCCACTTCTGTGTGTTCGCGTGAGAGCAGCAGGAACTGCGCCATGTCCTTCATGATGTCTTCGCGCGAGAGCAAAAACTCGAGTTCACCCAAGCGGTCGGCGTAGCGGGCCAGTTGTTGGCGCAAAAATGGTTTCATGGGGTACTCAAAAATTAGGGGGCCGTTGGCACACAAGGCGTCTGCCGTGGCACAGCAAGCGTGTGCGGTGTGGGAGGGTGGCGACAGCACCACCCAGCGCAGCAGCGCCGCTAACGCTCTTTGCGCAGAAAGAAGTGTTCGATAGCGTGGCTGGCACGCTGGCGTGAGTTGGCGTCTGCGCCGTGCAGTTCGGCAAAAGCGCCGTGCAGCATTTTTTGCGTTAGCCCTTTGGATAGGGCCTCTAACACCGCGTCCACGTCTTCGCCTTTGGCTAGTGCTTTGCGCGCCCGCGCCAGTTCGCCCGCGCGCCATGCATCGGCCTGTGCGTTGAGCTGCTGGATCAGCGGCACGCTGTTGCGCTGGTCCACCCAGTGCATAAAGCTTTGCACCCCGGCGTCCACAATCGCCTCGGCCTGGGCCACGGCGGCCTGGCGGCTGGCCTGGGCGGTTTGCACCACGCCGGCCAGGTCGTCCACCGTGTACAAATACACGTCTCCCAGGCGTTTGACCTCGGGCTCAATGTCGCGCGGGACCGCCAGGTCGACCATAAACATGGGCCGGCGTTTGCGTTTTTTCAGCGCCCGCTCGACCGCGCCCAGGCCAATGATGGGCAGGGTGCTGGCGGTGCAGCTGATGACAGCATCAAACTCGTGCAGGCGCTCGGGCAGTTCGGCCAAATGCATCACCTCGGCGCCAAAGCGGCTGGCCAGCTTCTCGCCGCGCTCCAGCGTGCGATTGGCAATGGTGAGGGACATGGGGTTTTTGGCTGCAAAGTGGGTCACGCACAGGTCCACCATCTCGCCCGCGCCCACAAACAATACTTTCACTTTCGCCAGGTCCTCAAACAACTGGCCAGCCAGCCGCACTGCAGCGGCGGCCATGCTGATGGAGTGGGCGCCGATTTCGGTGGAGCTGCGCACCTCTTTGGCGACCGCAAATGAGCGTTGGAACATTTGCGACAGCGTGCTGCCCAAGGCGCCTGCGGCATCGGCGGCGCGCACCGCGTCTTTGAGCTGGCCCAAAATCTGTGGCTCGCCCAGAACCATGGAGTCCAGCCCGCTGGCCACCCGAAAGGCGTGGCGCGCGGCCTGGTCGTCGGTCAGGCTGTAGGTGTGCGAGCGCAGCGACTGCACTGACACCCCGCCGGACTTGGCCAGCCAGTCCAGCGTGTGTTCTAGGTGGGAGGCGTCGCCCGCACAGTAAATCTCGGTGCGGTTGCAGGTGGAAACAATGGCCGCCTCGGGCGCTTGCGGCAGCGACTGGCGCAGTCCTTGCAGGTGCGGCTCGATCATGTCCAGGGCGAACGCAAACCTGCCGCGCAGGTCCAGCGGTGCGGTGGTGTGGTTGATTCCAAGTGCCCAGACTGCCATATATCAGCCGGATTATAAAATTGTTGGCACTTCGAAAGTTTCCATGGGCCCACTTGACCTGATCAACCACCTGTTCAACTTTGCGGCACCTGCCGTCTTTATGGGTTTTTTCATGGCTTTGGTCGCGCCCTGGGTCCTGCGCTCGGGCAGCGGTAAAAGCACCTTTGCGGTGCGCGCGGTGGTCAATTCGCTAGCCGGCGTGTCCGCAATGGCCGCCGGACTCTGGGTTTTTGGAAACGACGGCAAGATGTCCAGCTATCTGGTGCTGGTGCTGGCCAGTGCGGCCAGCCAGTTCTGGCTGATGCAGGCCCACCGGTGAAAGTCAAAGCGATCGAGGGCCTAGCCATCACGTCAGCGGGCACCGAGCATCTGCCGGCGCTGCAAGCGTTGATCTTTGACCACGGTGCCAATATCTGGAACTACCTGCCCGAAGACGGAATCCACGCGCACCTGGACGACATCGCCCAGGGCGGCGCCCATGGCGTGCTGGCCTTGCAAGACGGACACCTGCTGGGCGCGGTGACTTTTGGCCTGAGCACCGACTTTGAGCATTACCTGCCCCCACAAACACGTGGTACGGCCCAGGGATATGTGAGCGAAGCTGTGGTGCGGCGCGACCGGGTAGGCCAGGGTTTAGGCACGCGGCTGCTGCGCGAAGCGCTGGCGGCGCTGTCAGCCATGGGCGCGCGAGCGGTGTTTATTGACCGGCATGAGGAAAACCTGGCCTCTGCGGGCATGATGCGCGGCGCGGGTTTTGTGGAAATCGACACCTACACCGACCCCAGGCGGCGCCCGCATGGTTCGGGGCGCACCACGGTGTGCTGCTTCAGCTTTGCGGCCGAAAGTAGTCCACCCGGTCCGTAATCAGTCCATCGGTACCCAAGTCCAGCAGGCGTTGGGCCTCATGGGGGTCATTCACGGTGTAGCTCAGCAAGCGAAAACCGGCCGCTTTGGCCAGGACGACCGACTCGGCGCTCCAAAGTTCATGGTTGCAAACAATGGCTTGGCATTGCAGCCGGGTGGCGTGTCCCAACCACTGGCCCCAGGTTTGGCCGTCCAGCGCATGGATCAGCAGGCCGCGCGGCAGTTGGGGCTGTGCCGCTAACGCGCCCTCAAGCGCGGCGATGTCAAACGAGGTCAGCAAAGGTTGTACCGCCACACCCTGCCACAGCCGCGCCGCGTGCTGCGCCACCACTTCGCCGGTAGGACGCTCTGTGCCCACGGTGGGTTTGATCTCTATATTGAGGAAATAGCCGTTGGCGGTGCAAAAGCGGGCAATTGCCGCCAGTGTGGGCAACGGTTCGCCGGCATAGGCGGCGCTGTGCCAGCCCCCGGCGTCTAGCTCGGATAGCGCTTGCCAAGGGTGGTGGCCCGCCACCGGGGCGGCGCCGGGGGGCAGCGCAGACAGGTCCGTGGTGCGCTCCAGCGTGTCGTCGTGCAGCAAAAATGGCACGCCGTCTCTGCTGAGTTTGACGTCGCATTCGAACATGCGGTAGCCGTGAGACGCGCCCACTCGAAAGGCAGCCAAGGTGTTCTCGGGCGCCAGGGTGCCTGCGCCCCGGTGGGCGATCCAGCGCGGGTAGGGCCAGGGGGCGGGGTGGGGAGTGGCGAAGTGTGTGGTCATGGAGCTAATTTAACCGCTGACGCGGCAGGCTTCGCCCCACCCGACACCCGTGAATGCTGCACTGCGGTACCATCACCGGCCGCCCTTTGTGGCACCCACCCAACGGACGCGCCACCACCCAATCCCCTGATGAACGCCCCCACTTCCCTCGCCCACTTGCTGCCTTTGCCTGCACCATCGCATCCGGGCAACGAGCGCATTCGCGAGATTCCGTACAACTACACCTCGTTTTCTGACCGCGAGATCGTGATCCGCCTCCTGGGGCAAAAGGCCTGGGAAACGCTCAACGCCCTGCGGGAAGAGCGCCGTACCGGTCGGTCTGCCCGCATGTTGTACGAGGTGTTGGGCGATATTTGGGTGGTGCAGCGCAACCCCTATTTGCAAGACGACCTGCTGGACAACCCCAAGCGCCGGAGCCAATTGGTCGATGCGCTGAACCATCGCCTGGGCGAAGTCGAAAAACGCCGCACGCCGGATGCCGATATGGAGCGTGACGCCATGGTGATGGAACTGCTGGTGGCCGCGCGCAATGCGGTGCAGGCTTTTGGCGCCGCTTTTGAAGAAGTGGCCGCCTTGCGCAAAAAGTCACAAAAACTGCTGAACAAGCTCACGGCCAAAGACAACGTCAAGTTTGACGGCCTTTCGCGCGTGAGCCACGTGACCGACGCCACCGACTGGCGCGTGGAATACCCCTTTGTGGTGCTCACACCCGACTCGGAAGAAGAAATGGCGGGTCTGGTCAAGGGCTGTATCGATTTGGGCCTGACCATCATTCCGCGTGGGGGCGGCACCGGCTACACCGGCGGTGCCATCCCCCTGACCTGGAAGAGCGCGGTGATCAACACCGAAAAGCTCGAATCCATGACCGAAGTCGAGATGAAGCGCCTGCCAGGGCTTGACGTAGATGTCGCCACGGTCTGGTCTGAGGCCGGTGTGGTCACCCAGCGTGTGGCCGACGCCGCTGAGCGCGGCGGTTTTGTGTTTGCGGTCGACCCCACCTCGGCCGAAGCCAGCTGCATTGGCGGCAACATCGCCATGAACGCCGGGGGCAAAAAAGCGGTGCTCTGGGGCACGGCGCTGGACAACCTGGCGAGCTGGCGCATGGTCACACCCCAGGCTGAATGGCTGGAGGTGACCCGCATCAACCACAACATGGGCAAGATCCATGACGCCGATGTAGCCAGCTTTGAGCTGCAGTATTTCAAAGCCGACGGCAAAACCAAGTTGCGCACCGAGCGCCTTGACATTCCGGGCAGGACCTTCCGCAAAGAAGGCCTTGGCAAGGACGTGACCGACAAGTTTCTGAGCGGCCTGCCCGGCATCCAGAAAGAAGGCTGCGACGGCCTGATCACCAGCGCGCGCTGGGTGCTGCACCGCATGCCAGCGCACACCCGCACCGTGGTGCTGGAGTTTTTTGGCCACGCGCGCGACGCCGTGCCCAGCATTGTGGAGATCAAGGACTTCATGTTTGCTGAGCAAAAACGCTCGGGCGTGGTGCTGGCCGGTCTGGAACATCTGGACGACCGCTACCTGAAAGCCGTGGGTTACG
>CANHZG010000203.1 GCA_947464995.1 Comamonadaceae bacterium
CCCCTCTCCCGCCCGGTGGGGCGGGAGAGGGGTTGGGGGAGAGGGTGGGGTAACAGCAGTGCGTGCGTGGAACGCTCAACATCGGGCGTAAACGTTTTTTCCCGGCAGGGTTATCGCTCTCATGTCGAGTCAAATAACGGCAACAAAGCACATGCCTAAATTCGTATTTCTACCCACCGACTTGGCGCTCTACGCCCAACTCATCGTGCTGGCCCTGTACCTGCGATACGCCTTGCGTGCGCCGCTGCTGCGCCAGACCTGGCGCTATGTTGCCAAAGACGCTGCTGCCATGTCGGCTGGCATGGTGCTGGCGCTGTTTGTGCTGGTGGCCTTGGTGGATTCCATCCACTTCCGTCCGCTTTTGCCGCCTGCCCCTGGAGCCTCTGCTTCTGCCGCGGCGCCTGCGGGTGCTGCCAGCGGCGCCGCGACCCCCGCTGTCGCAGTGGTCGCTTATTCCACGCAGACCTTGTCCTTGCTGGACGTGCTCCTGACCGGCCCCCGCGAGGCGCGCGAAAAAACCTATTCGGTGCCACTGGCCACGCACCAGTTTTCCAAAGAAAGCATGCTGCAAAACGGCGTCTCGGTGCGAGACTTTCCGCGCCTGCAGTTTGGCGGCAAGCATTTGACGGCGCCCCAGAGCCAATGGGGCGCCGATGTGGCGCACCGCAGCCTGCGGGGTCTGGCTGGCGGGGCGCTGCTGGCGCTGCTGGCGGGCGCGTTGCTGGTGGTGCGCCAGGCGCGCGTCTGGCGGGTCAGCTTGTGGGAAGCCCTGGTCACGCTGTGGCACGGTGGCGTGGAGTTTCCGGTGCGCGCACTGTGGCTTACGCTGCTGGCCATTGCGCTGGTGGTGGGCTGGGTGGCGGCGCTGTGGCCGTATTACCACGTGATGGGCACCGACCAGACCGGTAACGACGTGCTGTTTTTGGCCCTCAAATCCATTCGCACGGCGGTGGTGATTGGCTCGCTGGCCACGCTGTCGACCATTCCGCTGGCGGTGGTTTTTGGCATCTTGGCGGGCTACTTTAAGGGCTGGGTGGATGACGCCATCCAGTACTTTTACACCGTGCTGTCGTCCATCCCTTCGGTGCTGCTGATCTCGGCCTTTGTGCTGATGATTCAGGTGTTCATCGACAAAAACCCGCAGATGTTTGAGACCGGGTTGGAGCGCGGCGATGTGCGGCTGTTTTTGCTGGCGGCTATTTTGGGCATCACCGGCTGGGCCAGCTTGGCACGGCTGCTGCGTGCTGAAACCCTCAAGCTCGGCGAACTGGACTATGTGCAGGCGGCCCGCGCCTTTGGCGTGTCTGACTTTGGCATCATGCGCCGCCACATCCTGCCCAATCTGACGCATGTGATCGTCATCGTGGCGGTGCTTGATTTCTCGGGGTTGGTGCTTTACGAAGCGGTTTTGTCCTATGTGGGCGTGGGTGTGGACCCCAATACCAACAGCTTTGGCGTGATGATCAACGGCGCACGCAACGAGATGTCGCGCGACCCGGTGATCTGGTGGACGCTGGCCACTGCTTTTGGCTTTATGGTGGCGTTGGTGCTGTCGATGACGCTGTTTGCCAGCGCCGTGCGCGAGGCCTTCGATCCGCGTGCCCGGGCATTCCGGGTGCGACCGCTCAAGGCGCCAAAACCGCAAGTTGCGAAGGTGGCTGCGCCATGATGGACATCCGCAATCTGACCACCGAACTGGAAACTGACAACGCTTTGGTGCGTGCGGTGGACGCGCTCTCCTTGACCATTGCCCGTGGCCAGACCTTTGCCCTGGTGGGCGAGTCGGGCTGCGGCAAGTCGATGACGGCGCTGTCCCTGTTGCGTCTGCTGCCCGACAACGGCCGGGTTACTGGCGGACAGGTGGACCTGGACGGCACTGATGTACTGGCGCTGCCCGAGTCGCGCATGCGCGAATTCCGGGGTCGCAAGATCAGCATGATTTTTCAGGAGCCCGCCACCAGCCTGAACCCGGTGATGACGGTGGGGCGGCAAATCCGGGAGGTGATTGAGCGACACACTGCGCTGCGCGGCGAGGCCAGCGCTGCCAAAGCAGTGGACTGGCTGCGCCGCGTCGGGCTTGACGCCCCCGAGCGCAGGGCCCAGGGCTACTCCTTCCAACTCTCGGGCGGGCAAAAGCAACGGGTAATGATCGCCATTGCTCTGGCCGCCGAACCCGATGTGCTGGTGGCTGACGAGCCAACTACCGCGCTGGACGTGACCGTCCAGGCGCAAATACTGGCGCTTTTGCAAGACCTGCAGCGCAGCCAAGCCATGGCGCTGCTGCTGATTACCCACGACCTGGCCATTGTTTCGCAGATGGCGCACCGGGTGGCGCTGATGTACGCCGGCCAGGTGGTGGAGGTCGCCAGCGCTGCCGACTTCTTTGCCCGCCCGCTGCACCCCTACGCCGCCAATTTGCTGGATGCATTGCCCGACGCCAGCAAGCGCGGCCAGCGTCTGGCGTCCATCCCCGGCGTGGTGCCCGCGCTCAGCCAGACCTTTGTCGGCTGCCGCTTTGCCGACCGCTGCCTGGACGCCGCCGACCTGTGCCGCAGCGCCCCGCCGCAGATTCTCGAACACGCGAGCGGCCACGCGGTGCGTTGCTTTATTTACGAGGGCGCGTTGGGCCTGAGCCAGGCGAGCCGCAATGTGGCGCGCACCCCAGCCAGCGCGTCCCAGGACAAGCCTGCAACGCCAAGCGCCGCCACGCCTTTGTTGGCGGTGCGCGACTACAAAGTCTGGTTTCCCATTCGCAAGGGCTTGTTGCAACGCACCGTGGGCTTTGTCAAGGCGGTGGACGGCGTGTCGTTTGAGGTGCACACCGGGCGCACGCTGGCGCTGGTGGGCGAATCGGGCAGCGGTAAAACCACCGTGGGCAAGGCGCTGCTGCAACTGCTGCGTGGCCAGGCCCAAGTTTCGGGTAGCGCAGTGCTGCAAGGCCAAGCGCTGGACGCCTTGCAGGGTGCGGCCTTGCGCGCAGCGCGGCGCACCGCGCAAATCGTGTTCCAAGACCCGTTTGCCTCGCTCAACCCACGCATGCGCGTGAATGAAATTTTGGAAGAAGGCGTGGCCTCGCTACACCCCGAGGTCGATGCCCGCGCACGGCACGCGCGCGTTGCTGCCCTGCTGGACAAAGTGGGCCTGCCCGCAGGCGCCCTGGCGCGCTACCCGCACGAGTTCTCAGGCGGCCAGCGCCAGCGCCTAGCCATTGCCCGCGCCCTGGCGGTGGAGCCGCTGCTGATCGTGGCGGACGAGCCCACTTCGGCGCTGGACGTGTCGGTGCAAGCGCAAATCCTGAACCTGCTGAGCGACCTGCAAACCGAGCTGGGCGTGGCCTATTTGTTCATCACCCACAACTTTGGGGTGGTGGAGTATCTGGCGCACGACATCGCCGTTATGCAGGGTGGCAAGCTGGTGGAGTATGGCGCCGCCCGCCAAGTGCTAGAGCAGCCGCAACAGGCCTATACCCAGGCGCTGCTTGGGGCGGTGCCCAGGGTGCTGCGCTGAGGTGCAGAACACCCACGCACCGGTGGGATTTCGGTGGCTGAAAAAACTCAGGCAAACACCCCCGCCTTGTCCCCCATACTCGCAGACACCTCGCCAAGATGGTGCAGGCTGTCGCCAAAAGTCATTTCCATCTGGGTGAGCTTTTTGAAGTAGTGGCTGACGATGTACTCGTTGGTCACGCCAATGCCGCCATGCAGCTGCACCGCCTGCTGGCCTATAAAGCGCATGGATGCGCCCAATTGGACCTTGGCGCGGGCCATGGCGGTGCGGCGTTCGGCGGCGGGGGCGTTGAGCTTGAGGCTGGCATAAAAGCTCATGGAGCGCGCCAGTTCGAGTTGCATCTTCATGTCGGCGGCGCGGTGACGCAGGGCCTGAAAGCTGCCAATGACGGCGCCAAATTGCTTGCGCGTCATCAGGTATTCGGCGGTGATGGCCATGGCTTTGTCCATCACACCCACGGCCTCGGCGCAGGTGGCGGCAATGCCGATGTCCACGGCGTGCTCTAGCGCCGTTTGCCCCTCAGCCGTTACCAAAGTGGCCGACGCGTGGGCTAATTGCACCTCGGCGGCGCGGCTGCCGTCTTGCGTGCCGTAGCCTCTGCAGGCCACGCCGCTGGCGGTGCGCTCAACCAGGAACAGGGCCGTTTTCCCGCCGAGTTGGGCGGGAACCAAAAAGGCATCCGCCTGGTCGCCCACCGGCACCACGCTTTTGTGGCCCGTGAGCTGGTAGCCGCTGCCTGCGGCCACCGCTGTCGTTTTGCAGTAGCCCAGCGCATAACGCGCGCCGTGCTCCTGGTAGGCCAGTACCACGACTGCCTCTCCGCTGCTGATGCGCCCCAGCCACGCAGCTTTGGTAGCCGCATCAGCGTAGTTGGCGATGACGGCGCCAGCGATCAGCGCCTGGCTTAGCGGCTCGAGCACGATGCCCCGCCCCAGCTCCTCCATCACCACCATGCCTTCGACCGGGCCCATGCCCAGGCCACCGTCGTCTTCGGGCACGTACAGGCCGCACAGGCCGAGGTCGGCCAGCTCGCTCCAGGCGGCGCGGTCAAAGCCACCGGCTTTCTCCGCAGTGCGGCGGCGATCAAAACTGTAGCCCTTGTCTACCCACTTGCGCACTGCGTCGCGCAGTTGTTCCTGGTCGTCAGAAAAATCGAAATCCATGGTCTTGTCCTTGATGTAGGGGTAATGTGCGGCGCAGGGTGCGGTCAGCCGAGCACGAATTGCGAGACGATGTTGCGCTGCACTTCATTGCTGCCGCCATAAATCGTGGTCTTGCGCATATTGAAATAGGTCGACGCCAGCGGCGCGCAGTGGGCGTGGCCCACCGAGTCGCCCTGCCAGCCAGCCTCCATGGCCTCGCGGATCAGGGGCAGGGCGAAAGGCCCGGCCGCCAGCATCATCAGTTCGCTGTAGCGCTGCTGGATTTCGCTGCCGCGAATCTTGAGCAAGCTGGCAATGTCCATGCTTTGCTTGCCCGATTTTTCAGCGGCCAGCACGCGCAAGACCATCATCTCCAGCGCCACCACATCGACTTCAAGCTTGGCGATCTCATCGCGAAAGCGCATGTCGTCCCACACGCCTTCAGCCTTGGCGATGCGCTTAAGGCGCTCTAACTCGCGCTTGGC
>CANHZG010000204.1 GCA_947464995.1 Comamonadaceae bacterium
GATCAGCCAAGGCCGCGCACGATGTTCATGGCTTCTTCGACGCGCTCCACCGCATGGATGGTCATGCCATCAATGGGCTTTTTGGGCGCATTGGCCTTGGGCACTACCGCCACGGTGAAACCCAACTTCGCGGCTTCTTTCAATCGTTCCTGTCCGCGCGGCGCGGGGCGCACCTCACCGGCCAAACCCACTTCACCAAAAGCAATAAATCCCTTGGGCAGCGGCTTGCCACGCAGCGAGGAGGTAATGGCCAACATCACCGCCAAGTCTGCGGCGGGTTCGGCAATGCGCACACCGCCTACGGCGTTGATGAATACGTCCTGATCCATGCAGGCTACGCCGGCATGGCGGTGCAAGACAGCCAGCAGCATTGCCAGCCGGTCTTTGTCCAGGCCGACGCTCAGGCGACGCGGGCTGGGGCCGCCACTGTCGACCAGCGCCTGAATTTCTACCAGCAGCGGGCGCGTACCTTCCAGGGTAACCATGACGCAGCTGCCCGGCACCGGCTCGGCGTGCTGACTCAGGAAGATGGCACTCGGGTTGCTCACGCCCTTGAGGCCGCGCTCGGTCATGGCAAATACGCCCATCTCATTAACGGCACCAAAGCGGTTCTTGATGGCACGTACCAGGCGAAATTGGCTGTGTGTGTCGCCCTCAAAATACAGCACGGTGTCGACCATGTGTTCCAACACGCGCGGCCCCGCCAGCGCGCCCTCTTTGGTCACGTGGCCGACCAACACGATGCATACGCCGCTGGCCTTGGCAGCCCTGGTGAGGTGCGCAGCGCATTCACGCACCTGTGCAACCGATCCAGGGGCCGAGGTCAACTGGTCGGAATACACCGTCTGGATCGAATCAATCACCGCCACGTCGGGCTGCTGCTCAGCCAAGGTAGCAAGGATTTTTTCCAACTGAATTTCAGCTAGAACCCGCACCTGCGAGCCCTCCAAGCCCAGGCGCCTGGACCGCAAAGCGACCTGGGCACCGCTTTCTTCGCCCGTCACGTACAAAGTCTTCTTGCCGCTGCGCTGCAAAGAGTCCAAAGCCTGCAAGAGCAAGGTTGACTTGCCGATGCCGGGATCGCCCCCGATCAAGACCACGCCACCTTCGACAATGCCGCCGCCCAACACCCGGTCCAATTCACCGTGGCCGGTGGGGGTGCGTTCAAAGTCGCTGGCCTCGATGTCGGCCAACACGGCCACTTCGGCGGTTTTGGCCAGGGAGGCGAAACGGTTTTTCACCAGGCTTTCGGGCTGGGCCACCGACTCAATGAGCGTGTTCCAGGCGTTGCAGCTCGGACATTTGCCTAGCCACTTGGGGCTGGTGCCGCCGCACTCGGAACAGGTGTAGACGCTTTTTTCTTTGGCCATGGGCGCGATATTACTGGATGTACATACAGATATCGCCAGGAGCCATGGCTAATTTTCGACTTGTATCGGGACCCGTTGGGCCAGGGCGCACATCAGCTCGTAGCCCAGGGTCTGCGCCGCTGCGGCCACGTCGTCAATCGGCAAGACCGCCGCGTTGGTGGCGGCCCCCCACAGGGTGACCTCGCTTCCATAGCCGGACAAGGGCACGGGTGTGAGGTCCACTGTCAGCATGTCCATGCTAACCCGACCCAGGGTTCGGCTGGGCACGCCGTCCACCAGCACGGGCGTGCCGGTGGGGCAAATCCGGGGATAGCCATCGGCGTAGCCGCAGGCCACGATGCCAATGCGCATCGGGCGATCGGCAACGAACGTCGATCCGTAGCCCACGGTGTCGCCGATTTCCAGGGTTTGGGTGGCGAGGATCCGGGCGCACAGCGTCATAGCGGGCTGCAAGCCCCAGTCGCCGGCGTTGTGCGCAGGGTGGTCCGGGGAGCTTCCGTACAGCGCAATGCCCGCCCGCACCCAGTCACTGGCGGGCCCGGCTGCACCGGCACCACCTGCGCCACCGGCATGGATTGGGTGGCGCAATACAGCCGCACTGTTGTTGGTGCAGCGTTCGCCGGGCAGGTCCGCCGTCACTGCCTCAAACACGGCGCTCTGGCGCGCGATACCACCGGGGCCGTCGGCGTCGCTGAAATGCGTCATGAGGGAAATTTCGTCCACCTGAGGCAATGCGTTCAGGCGCGTCCAGGCTGCGCGGTATTGGCTTGGGACGAATCCCAGGCGGTTCATGCCGCTGTTCATTTTGAGGAAAACGCGCTGGGGCACATTGGTTTTGTGCGCGGCGAGCATGTCAATTTGCGCTTCGCAATGGACCGTATGCCACAGGTCCAGGCGCGAACACCACTCTAGGTCACGCAACTCAAACGCGCCTTCGAGCAACAAAATGGGCCCGCGCCAGCCCAAGGTACGTAGTCGCTGGGCTTCGTCAAGGTCTAAGAGCGCAAAGCCGTCCGCGCCGCGCAGGCCCTCAAAAACCCGCTCTATGCCATGCCCGTAGGCATTGGCCTTGACCACCGCCCAGATGCGGGCGTCCGGCGCGCTGCGCTGAACCACCTGGAGGTTGTTGCGCAGCGCCTGCGTGTGTACGACGGCATGAAGTGGACGGGGCATGGTGCGACTTTGGTCGGGTGTGGCCGGCGTTAAGCCGGGGCAGTGGCGCCGATTTTGGCATTGACTTGCGTGCTATAACGCCTGCACTGTGAAGTTTGACCCCCCCACTCTAATGCCCAGGCCCTGCCAACGGCCCACAACTTTCCCCCCATGAAGCGCGGATTTTTTACCATCATGGCGGCGCAGTTTTTCAGCTCGCTGGCCGACAACGCGCTGTTTGTGTGTGCCGTGCAGTTGCTGCGCAGCGCCCAGGCTCCCGAGTGGCAGCAAGCGGCGTTGGTGCCCATGTTTGCCTTGTTTTACGTGGTTCTGGCACCCTTTGTGGGGGCCTATGCAGACGCCTATCCCAAGGGCCGGGTGATGTTGCTGAGCAACGGCATCAAGATCCTGGGTTGCCTGCTCATGCTGTTTGGCAGCCACCCATTAATGGCCTACGCCGTGGTGGGGCTGGGCGCAGCGGCCTATTCGCCCGCCAAGTACGGCATCCTCACCGAGCTACTGCCAGCCTCACAACTGGTCAAGGCCAACGGCTGGATCGAAGGATTGACGATTGCCTCCATTATTTTGGGCGTGCTGCTGGGCGGCCAATTGGTAGGGCCGCAGATTGCGCCTTTTTTGCTGTCCTTTGATGTCCCGTTTATTGATATAGGCATAGACACCCCGCCTGAGGCCGCTATCAGCGCACTGATATTGCTGTATTTGGCCGCGGCCTGGTTTAACACCCGCATTCCCCTTACCGGCGTTCAGATGCGGCCGCTGCCCCAGCGCATCATCAGTCTGTTGCCCGACTTTTGGCATTGCAATATTCGACTGTGGGGGGACAAGTTAGGGCAGATTTCGCTGGCCACCACCACCTTGTTTTGGGGTGTTAGCGGTAATTTGCGCTACATCGTTCTGGCTTGGGCATCGGTCGCACTGGGGTACAGCGTGACGCAGGCTTCGTCCTTGGTGGGCGTGGTGGCTGTGGGCACCGCGGTAGGTGCGGTGGTGGCGTCCATGCGCATGCGCCTGGAGGCGGCCACACGGGTGATACCTCTGGGCATTGCCATGGGCGTGCTAGTGATGTTGCTCAATGTCATCTCCAACGTGTGGATCGCAGCGCCGTTTTTGGTGCTGCTGGGTGCCTTGGGTGGCTTTTTGGTGGTGCCGATGAACGCCTTACTGCAACACCGTGGCCACAATCTGATGGGCGCGGGCCGCTCGATTGCGGTACAAAACTTCAACGAGCAAACCTGCATTCTGGTGCTCGGTGGCCTGTACAGCCTTTCCACCGGCATGGGGGTGTCTGCCTTTGTCGCGATCACCGCGTTTGGCGTGCTGGTTGCAGGGTGCATGTGGCTGATCAAGCGCTGGCACGAGCGCAACTGCCGTGCGCACGGCGAAGAAGTGGAGCACCTGCTCGATATTGCGCGCAATGACAACCTGCACGGATAATTGATTCGCATATTCGCAATCACCAAGGAGCCTTGCATGAGCACCGCCTACGACTTTGACGCTGTCGCAATCGACGGTCACCCCCTGTCCCTGAAAGAGCTCTCGGGCAAAGCCTTGCTGGTGGTCAACACCGCCAGCGCCTGCGGCTTCACGCCTCAGTTCGCTGGTCTTGAAGCGCTGCACCAGAAGTATGCAAGCCAGGGCCTGGTGGTGCTGGGTTTTCCCTGCAACCAGTTTGGCGCGCAAGACAAAGGCAGCGACAGTGAGATTGCCACTTTTTGCCAAAAAAACTATGGCGTGAGCTTCACCATGATGTCCAAAGTGAACGTCAATGGCGCAGACGCCCATCCGCTGTTTCAGTGGTTGACCAAGGAGGCGCCCGGTATCTTGGGCACCCAGTCCATCAAATGGAACTTCACCAAGTTTTTAGTCGGACCCGACGGTGTGGTGCGCAAGCGTTACGCGCCCACCGACCGACCAGCCAGCCTAGAACGCGACATTGAGGCGGTACTACCCGTCGTCTGAGCCCGCGCACCATGCAGCCGCCCAAGCAATCGCTGGTGTTCGGCTTTGTCGTGGTGCCGAATTTTTCATTGATTGCGCTGAGCGCCTGCATCGACCCGCTGCGCATCGCCAATGGCGTGCTGGGGTGCCCCACCTACCGTTCGGTGCTCTTGTCGGTGGACGGCGGCCTGGTAGCGTCCAGCGACGGCATCCAGGTGATGACGCAACACGGCCTGACCGACGCACCTTCGCTGGACGTGGTGTTTGTCATCGGACCCAACCCCATCCCGCAGCGTGGACTGCGCTCACTGACGCAGTGGCTCAAGAAAATGGCGCTCCAGGGTCTGCCTCTGGGCGGTATTGATACAGGCGCCTACCTGATGGCGCAAGCCGGCTTGCTTGACGGCTACCGCTGCACTATCCATTGGGAAGACCACGAGGCGCTGGCAGAGCGTTTCCCGCAAGTAATCGTGACCCAGCATTTTTTTGAGGTGGATCGCGACCGCTACACCTGCAGCGGCGGTGTGGCGCCGCCGGACCTGATGACCTACTTGCTAACCCAAGCGCCGGGCAGTCGCCAGTTAGCAAACGAGGTCGCTAATTTGCTAGTGGTGGAGCGACGCAGCCTGACCGA
>CANHZG010000205.1 GCA_947464995.1 Comamonadaceae bacterium
AACCCCGCCATTGCCGCCACGCTGGACGCGCGCGACCTGGTGGCCATGGCCCAAGCCGGTGCTTGGCCGGGCGCGATTGTGGAAGGGCCGCTGGGCTTTGACAACGCCATTTCTGCCGAAGCCGCGCGCATCAAAAAAATGGACTCGCAGGTGGCGGGTGACGCCGACCTGCTGGTGGTGCCCGACCTCAATGCCGGCAACATGCTGTACAAAAGTTTCAACTACATCGGCGGGGGCGACTGCGCCGGGCTGGTGCTGGGTGCGGCGGTGCCGATTGTGTTGACCTCGCGCGCTGACAGCCTGCAGTCACGCCTGGCCTCGGTGGCGCTGGCGGTGCTGTGCGCCCGCACGGTGGCCAGTGCCTGAAACTTCTCTGAACCAAGGATCCCCACGTGTTCAAGTTTTTATCTTCCGAGCCACTGCACCAGCCACTTACGGCCCCCACGCCCACCGCCGAGACCACCATCAAGTGCACGACTTGCTATATGTGCGCCTGCCGCTGCGGCATCCGCGTGCATTTGCGCGAAGGCGAGAACGGCCCCGAGGTGCGCTACATCGACGGCAACCCGAATCACCCGCTCAACCAGGGTGTGATTTGTGCCAAGGGCGCCTCGGGGATCATGAAACAGATTTCGCCCGCGCGGTTGACGCAGCCCTTGTTGCGTAAGCCAGGCAGCGAGCGTGGCGCTTCCGAATTTGAAGCTATCAGCTGGGACAAGGCCTACGAGATCTTGACCGAGCGCCTGCAAAAAATCCGCTCTACCGATCCCAAGAAATTTGCGCTGTTCACCGGGCGCGACCAGATGCAGGCTTTGACCGGCCTGTTTGCCCGCCAGTTCGGCACGCCCAATTACGCGGCGCACGGTGGCTTTTGCTCGGTCAATATGGCCGCAGGCATGATTTACACCGTGGGCGGTAGCTTTTGGGAATTTGGCGGGCCGGACCTGGACCGCTCCAAGGTGTTTGTGATGCTGGGCACCGCCGAAGACCACCACAGCAACCCGATGAAGATTGCGCTGTCCAAGTTCAAGCGCAGCGGCGGGCGCTTTATCTCGATCAACCCGATTCGCACCGGCTATTCGGCCATTGCCGACGAGTGGATTCCCATCAAACCGGGCACCGACGGCGCGCTCTTGATGGCGCTCTTGCACGAGCTGATCCGCACCGACACGCTGGACCATGCGTTTCTGAAGCGCTTTACCAACGCGCCGCAACTCGTCGTGCTGGACACCGGCGCGCGCGAAGGCCTATTCGCCTTTGACGCCAACCCGGAAAAAGGCCCGCCCGGCGACGGTCGCAACCCGCACAACAAACTTATTTTTGACAAGACCAGCGGCACGGTGCTCAACGCCTACCCCGAAGGCATTGCCGACGGTTGCGACCCGGCGCTGGAAGGTCAGTACACCCTGGCCGATGGCACGCGCGTGACCCCGGCGTTTCAGCTGCTGCGCGAGCGCGTGGCGAGTTGCACGCCCGAATGGGCGGCTGCCATTACCGGCATTGACGCGGCGCGCATCGCCAAACTGGCCCACGAGATGGGCGACGCCGCGCTCACGCAGGCGTTTGAGCTGCCCATTCCCTGGACCGACGCCTGGGGCAAAGTGCACCCGACCACACAGGCACGCCCCCTAGCTTTTCACGCCATGCGCGGGCTGGCGGCGCATTCCAACGGCTTTCAAACGGTTCGCGCACTGGCAGTGCTGATGAGCGTGCTGGGCACCATTGACGCGCCCGGCGGCTTTCGCCACAAGGCGCCCTACCCGCGCCACATCGTGCCCAACTACCGGGCCTTCAATTCGCCCGAGATGATTCAGCCCAACACGCCGCTCAACGCCGCGCCACTGGGTTTCCCGGCGCACCCGGAAGAGCTGGCCATCAACCCCGACGGCACACCAATCCGCATTGACCATGCCTTCTCGTGGGAGCATCCGCTCTCGGCCCACGGCATGATGCACAACGTGATCACCAACGCGGCCAAGGGCGACCCCTACCGCATCGACACGCTGATGGTCTTCATGGCCAATATGGCCTGGAACAGTTCCATGAACACCATGGGCGTGCGCGAAATGCTCAACCGCAAGGACGAGAAAGGCGAGCACGTGATTCCGTTTTTGGTGGTGTGCGACGCCTTCCAGAGCGAGACCGTGGCCTTTGCCGATCTGGTGCTGCCCGACACCACCTACCTGGAGCGCCACGACGTGATGGGCATGCTGGACCGCCCGATCTCTGAATTTGACGGTCCGGTGGATTCGGTACGCATTCCGGTGGTCAAACCGCTGGGCGAATGCCGGCCTTTCCAGGAGGTCTTGATTGAATTGGCGGGGCGCCTGAAGTTTCCGGCTTTCACCACTGCTGAGGGTGGGCGCAAGTTCACCGGCTACCCGGACTTTGTGGTGAACTTTCAGCCCCAACCCGGCATTGGCTTTTTGATGGGCTGGCGCGGCAAAAACGGCGATCAACACCTGCGCGGCGAACCCAACCCCAAGCAGTGGGAAGCCTACGAGAAGAACGACTGCGTGTTCCAGTACCACATGCCCGAGACCATGCACTACATGCGCAACTGGAACCGCGAGTACCTGGACTTTGCCAAAGAAAAAGGCTGGCGCCAGAAGAACGACCCGGTGCAATTGGCCATTTACTCGGACACGCTGCAGGCCTTTCGCCTGGCCGCCCAAGGCAAAACCGAAGGCCGCCAACCGCCCGAGCACCTGCGCGCGCGCATCAACACCTATTTCGACCCGCTGCCCTTTTGGTACGCGCCGCTGGAAGAAGACGCCACCGATCTGGCGGCCTATCCGCTCAACGCCATTACCCAGCGTCCCATGGCGATGTACCACTCCTGGGATTCGCAAAACGCCTGGCTGCGCCAGATCCACAGCCACAACTACCTGCATGTGAACCCGCGCACCGCACAGGCCGCAGGCATTGCCGACGGCGGCTGGGCCTGGGTGGAAAGCCAATGGGGCCAGGTGCGCTGCATGCTGCGCTATAGCGAGGCGGTAGAACCCGGCACGGTGTGGACTTGGAACGCCATTGGCAAAGCCGACGGCGCCTGGCAACTCGCCCCTGGCGCCGACGAGGCGCGCAAAGGCTTTTTGCTCAACCACCTGATTTCCGAAGAGCTGCCCATGGCCGGCACCGCCAGCGGGCGCATCAGCAACTCCGATCCCATCACCGGCCAGGCCGGCTGGTACGACGTGCGCGTGCGCATTCGCCCGGCCGAGCCCGAAGAGCCCCAAGAGACCTTTCCGCAAATCGCCAGCATGCCCACTGTGCCCGGCGTGTTGGGCAAGGCGGCACAGGTGCTGACTTATTTTGCGGGCAAGAAAAAGAACGCCGGAGACAAACCAACATGATCCAGTGGCTCAAAGACCTGTTGCAATCCAACCTGGTAGAGAACAGCCCTGGTGCGCGCACCACAAGGCCTGCGCCCGCCGCACCCATCCCGCCCAAACGTGTGCGCGCCGAGCAGGGCGAGACGCTGGCCAAGCAGCTCGCGCTGGTGATTGACCTGAACGTGTGCGTGGGCTGCCACGCCTGCGTCACGTCTTGCAAGCAGTGGAATACGTCTGGCAGCGCCGGGCCGCTGGCCGACTTTGCGCCTTACGGCGCCAACCCAACAGGCACGTTTTTCAACCGCGTGCAAACCTATGAGGCGGGCGAGTTTCCGGGCACCGATACCATCCACTTCCCCAAAAGCTGCCTGCATTGCGAAGACCCACCCTGCGTGCCGGTGTGCCCCACGGGTGCGAGCTACAAGCGCGCCGAGGACGGCATCGTGCTGGTGGACTACGACAAGTGCATCGGCTGCAAATACTGCGCCTGGGCCTGCCCCTACGGCGCGCGCGAGATCGACGAAGAACGCCAGGTGATGACCAAGTGCACGCTGTGCGTGGACCGCATTTACGACGAGCAACTGCCGGTGGAAGACCGCAAGCCCGCCTGCGTGAAAGCCTGCCCCACCAACGCCCGCCTGTTTGGCGACGTAAAAGACCCGAACTCCGAGGTGAGCATCGCCATCCGCGAGCGCGGCGGCTATTCGCTCATGCCCGAGTGGGAAACCAGCCCCGCGAACCAGTATTTGCCACGCCACGTCACGCCCATGGCACACACCGCAGCGCCTGTTGCGCCCACCGCCACCTCGGCCGTGTTTCGCTCCAGCCCCCAGAATTGAGCCGCCATGCATCCCGCTTTTTCGATTCTGTTTTTCACCACTTTGGCGGGGGCCGCACAAGGCCTCGTAGTGGCGCTCGCACTGGCTTTGTTGGCCGGTGTGGCCATGGATGCCTCTTTTGTGTTGCAGGCGCTGGCCTTGGGCGAACTGCTGCTGATTGCCGGCCTGGGCGCCTCGTTTTTGCACCTGGGCCACAAGATGCGTGCCTGGCGCGCGGTGCTGATGTGGCGCACTTCATGGATGTCGCGCGAGGTGATTGTGTTGCCCGCCTTTATTGGTCTGGTGGGCGCCTGGTGGCTGTCTTTGTGGCTGGGTGTCACTGGCATTTGGGCGCAGGCTTTGCCACTCTTGGTGGTGCTTGGCGCCTTGCTGCTGTGGTACTGCACCGCCATGATTTACGCCTGTCTGCGTTTCATTCAGGAATGGGCGCACTGGCTTACGGTTGCCAACTTCACGCTGATTGGCCTGTCCTCGGGCAGCATGCTGGCCTGTGCATTGGCCGCTCTGGGCCAACAAGACGCGCTGTTGCAGGTGCTGGCGCCTTGGGCCACCGAAATTACCCTGCTGGCGGGCTTGAGCCGCTGGGCTAGCCTGCGCCGCAATGCGGACTTGCGTGCGATTTCCACCCTGCAATCGGCCACTGGCATCAAGTCACCCAAGCTGGTGCAAAAGTCCATGGGCATGTCCGCCGGGGCCTTTAACACCCGTGAGTTTTTCCATGGTGCCAGCCAGGCTGTTGTGCGCAATCTGCGTTGGGCCTTTTCTTTGGGCCTGTTTGTTCTGCCGCTGGTGCTGGCGTGGTGGGCGTTTTCCAACGCTGCGCTTTGGCCATGGGTGCTGGCCTCGGTGCTGCAAGCGCCATCGCTGATCGCCGAGCGCTGGGTATTTTTTGCCCAGGCCAAGCATCCGCAGAATTTGTACTACCAGACGGTGGGGTGA